>NZ_JAPZLF010000022.1:0-109106 GCF_033804645.1 Micromonospora sp. RTGN7
GGGTGCGGGGTGCGGGGTGCGGGGTGCGGGGTGCGGGGTGCGGGGTGCGGGGTGCGGGGTGCGGGGTGCGGGGTGCGGGGTGCGGGGTGCGGGGTGCGGGGTGCGGGGTGCTTCGGGTTTGCGGTGGGGGCATGGGGATCGGGGTGTCGGGGGCGCTCCGGTCAGCCGAAGGCGGTGTCGAGGATGCCCAGGCCCCGGGCCAGTTCGGCGTCGGAGATGACCAGCGGAGGCAGGAGACGCAGCACGTTGCCGTAGGTGCCGCAGGTCAGCACCAGCAGGCCGGCGGCGTGGCAGGCCGCCGCGACCGCCGCTGCGGCGGCCGGGTCCGGGACCAGGGTGCCGGGCTGGACCAGCTCCACGGCGAGCATCGCGCCCCGGCCGCGTACCTCGGCGACCCGCGGGTCACCGGCGGCGATCGTGCAGAGCCGCGCGTCCATCGTCGCCCCGATCCGTCTGGCGGCGGCGGCCAGGTCCAGCTCGTGCATGGTCTCGATCGCCGCCAGCGCCGCCGCGCAGGCGATCGGGTTGCCGCCGTACGTGCCGCCGAGGCCCCCGACGTGCACGGCGTCCATCAGCTCGGCCCGGCCGGTCACCGCGGCCAGCGGCAGGCCGCCCGCGATGCCCTTGGCCAGGGTCACCAGGTCTGGGACGACGTCCTCGTGGTCGCAGGCGAACCAGTCCCCGGTGCGGCAGAAGCCGGTCTGGATTTCGTCGGCCACGAAGACCACCCCGGCCGCCGTCGCCCACTCGCGCAGCGCCGGCAGGAACCCCGGCGCCGGTACGACGAAACCGCCCTCGCCCTGGATCGGCTCGATCAGCAGCGCGGCCACGTTCTCCGCGCCGACCTGCTTCTCTATCGTCTCGACGGCCCGGGCCGCCGCCTCCGCCCCGGACAGTCCCCCGTCGCGCAGCGGGTACGACATCGGCACCCGGTAGACCTCGCCGGCGAACGGCCCGAACCGGTGCTTGTACGGCATGTTCTTCGCGGTCAGCGCCATGGTCAGGTTGGTCCGGCCGTGGTACGCGTGGTCGAAGGCCACCACCGCCGGCCGCCCGGTGGCGTGCCGAGCGATCTTCACGGCGTTCTCCACCGCCTCGGCGCCGGAGTTGAACAGCGCCGAGCGCTTCTCGAACGCCCCCGGGGTCAGCGCGTTGAGCCGTTCGCAGACCGCCACGTACGACTCGTACGGCGCGACCATGAAGCAGGTGTGGGTGAACCGCTCGACCTGTGCCCGTACCGCCTCGACCACCCGTGGGGCGCAGTTGCCGACGTTGGTGACCGCGATGCCGGCGGCGAAGTCGATCCACTCCCGCCCGTCGACGTCGGTGATGGTCCCGCCGCCGGCCCGGTCCACGTACGACGAGATCACGCTGCCGACGCCCCGGGCGACGGCCCCGCCCCGCCGCTTGTGCAGTTCCTCCGAGGAAGCCATGGGGTCAGGCCTCGATGTTGTGCATGACGTGCTTGATCCGGGTGTAGTCCTCCAGGCTGTAGACCGAGAGATCCTTGCCGTGCCCGGAATGCTTGAAGCCGCCGTGCGGCATCTCCGAGACGAACGGGATGTGGGTGTTCACCCAGACGCAGCCGAAGTCCAGCCGGCGGGTCATCCGCATCGCCCGGCCGTGATCGCGCGTCCAGACCGACGCCGACAGGCCGTAGTCGACGCCGTTGGCCCAGCGCACCGCCTCGTCCTCGGCGGAGAAGCGCTGCACGCTGATGACCGGCCCGAACACCTCCTGCTGGACGATCTCGTCGGCCTGCCGCACCCCGGAGACCACGGTGGGGGAGTAGAAGTAGCCGCGTTCGCCGACCCGGGACCCGCCGACGGCCACGTCGGCGTGGTCGGGGAGCCGGTCGACGAAGCCGCTGACCCGGGCGAGCTGGTTGGCGTTGTTCAGCGGGCCGTAGAGCACGTCGGCGTCGTCCGGGGCGCCGGTCCTGGTGTTGCGGGCCTGCTCGGCCAGCGCCGCCACGAAGTCGTCGTGGATGCCGGGGCCGGCCAGCACCCGGGTCGCCGCCGTGCAGTCCTGGCCGGCGTTGAAATAGCCGCCCATCGCGATCGCCTCGGCCGCAGCCGCCACGTCCGCGTCGTCGAAGACCAGCACCGGGGCCTTGCCGCCCAACTCCAGGTGGGTGCGCTTCAGGTCCGGTGCGGCGGCGGAGGCGACCTCCATGCCCGCCCGGGTCGAGCCGGTGATCGACACCAGCCGCGGGGTCGGGTGTGACACGAGGGTACGACCGGTGTCCCGGTCGCCGCAGACCACGTTGAACACCCCCGGCGGGAAGAACTCGGCGGCGATCTCGGCCAGCAGCAGCGTCGACACCGGAGTGGTGTCCGACGGCTTGAGCACCACCGTGTTGCCGGCCGCCAGGGCCGGGGCGATCTTCCAGACCGCCATCATCAGCGGGTAGTTCCACGGGGTGACCTGGGCACAGACGCCGATCGGCTCCCGCCGCACGTACGAGGTGTGCCCCGCCAGGTATTCCCCGGCCGAGCGGCCCTCGAGCAACCGGGCCGCCCCGGCGAAGAAGCGGAACTGGTCCACCGCCGGCGGCAGCTCCTCCTCGGCGGTCAGCCGGCGGGGCTTGCCGGTGTTGCGGACCTCCGCGTCGACCAGCTCGGCCGCTCTCGCCTCCACCGCGTCCGCGAGCTTCAGCAGCGCCCGCTGCCGCTCCCCGGGGGTGGTGTCCCGCCACGTCTCGAATGCGGCGGAGGCCGCCCGCATTGCCGCGTCCACATCCGCCGGGCCGGAGACCGGCGCCTGGGCGAAGACCGCACCGGTACACGGGTCGACCAGGTCGGCGTACCCGCCGTCGACCGGGTCCACGTATTCGCCGTCGACGAAGTTGCGCAGCTGGTGTTGGTCGCTCATCAGGTGTCTCCGAGGGATGGCCGGGCGTGGGGGTAGCGGAGGTTATCGGAATCTGACTGCCATCTTCGCTACTGAATTCGCGGCAGACAAGGGTTTGGGCGACCGTTTCCGTGCGGGCACGGTTCCACTACGCTGCCGAAGTGTGGAGCCGAGAGCCTTCTTCGTTGCCGGCCGCCCCGCACACGGCGAGGGCGAGCTGACCGTCACCCATCCGTATGACGGTCGGGTGGTGGGGCGTACCACCCTCGCCACGGCCGACCAGGTCGAGGCCGCCGTCGCCGCGGCGGCCGGGGTGGCGGCGCAGGCCGCGGCCCTGCCCGCGCACGCCCGCGCGGCGGCCCTGGACCACGTCTCCCGGCGGCTCGCCGAGCGGGCGGAGGAGGTCGCGGCGCTCATCACGGCGGAGAACGGCAAGCCGGTCAAGTGGGCGCGGGCCGAGGTGGGGCGGGCCTCCTCGACGTTCCGCTGGGCGGCCGAGGAGGCCCGGCGGTTCTCGGGCGAACTGCAACGCCTCGACACCGACCCGGCCGCGAACGGGCGGATCGCGCTGGTCCGCCGGGTGCCGAAGGGGCCGATCCTGGGCATCGCGCCGTTCAACTTCCCGCTCAACCTGGTGGCGCACAAGGTCGCCCCGGCCATCGCCGTCGGCGCCCCCATCGTGGTGAAGCCGGCCCCGGCCACGCCGCTGTCGGCGCTGCTGCTCGGCGAGCTCCTGGCCGAGACCGAGCTGCCGGAGGGGATGTTCTCGGTGCTGCCGCTGCCCAACGAGCGCGCCGCCGAACTGGTCGCCGACCCGCGCCTGCCGGTGGTGTCGTTCACCGGCTCCGGCCCGGTCGGCGCGGCGATCCGCCGGTCCGTGCCCGACAAGCACGTCACCCTGGAGCTGGGTGGCAACGCGGCGGCCGTGATCTGTGAGGACTGGAACACCGGCGAGGACCTCACCTTCGCCGCGCACCGGATCGCCACGTTCTCCAACTACCAGGCCGGGCAGTCCTGCATCGCCGTGCAGCGGGTGTACGTGCACGAATGGCTCTACGACGCGTTCCTGCCGAGGCTGGTCGCCTCCGTCGAGGCGCTGCGCACCGGCGACCCGTCCGACGAGCTGACCGACGTCGGGCCGCTGATCTCGGTCGAGGCCGCCGAACGCGTCGAGGCGTGGGTCCACGAGGCCGCGGCGGCCGGGGCGACCATCGAGGTGGGCGGCCGGCGCGACGGCGCGAACCACCCCCCGACCGTGCTGTCGGGGGTGCCGGCGGGCGCGAAGGTCTGCACCGAGGAGGTGTTCGGCCCGGTGCTGGTGGTCGCCCGGGTCGAGAACGACGACGCCGCGTTCGCCGCCGTCAACGACTCGGCGTACGGCCTGCAGGCGGGCGTGTTCACCCACCGCCTCGACGTCGCCTTCGCCGCGCACCGCGCCCTGGACGTCGGCGGGGTGATCGTCGGCGACGTGCCGTCGTACCGGGCCGACCAGATGCCGTACGGGGGCGTGAAGGGCAGTGGCATCGGCCGGGAGGGGCTGCGCAGCGCCATGGACGACTACACCGAGGCCCGGGTCATGGTGCTGACCGGCGTGCGGTTGTAGCGCTACCGCGCGGTGGCAGCGCTACCAGGTGCCGTCGTCGCGTACCCGGGCCGGGGCGCGACCGAGTAGCAGGGTGGTGAGCGCGGCGTCGATGTCCTCGCCGAGGAACCACTCGCCGGCCTGGTCCAGCACGAAGATCCGGCCACGCTCGTCGACCGCGATGATGCTCTCCCGGCCCTCCGCGCCGATGGGGAACAGCCGCACGCCGAGCACGGCACCGAAGTCCGCCAACGTGTCGGCCGAGTATGCCGCCCGCGTCGGATTGGTGTGGAAGCGGCTGATCCAGACCTCCTCGCCGGGGCCGCGACGGCTAGGCCCGACGGCCGGGAAAGCGGTCAGGGCGGCCTCGGCGGCCGGGAACGGCTCGTGCCGGTGTAGCCGACCGGTCACCTCACAGGTCTCTGCGATGGCCCCGGCCGCGAGGGCCGGGTTGAACATGGTGTCCTCCCATCCCCCGTCCATCAGCGAGTGCCCGACCTCGGCAGGGAAACGGTCGGGGTGGATCGGTTCCTGTGGTTCCGGCCGCCACTGCCGGGTGTACGCGAGGTCGGACCAGTCGAGCGCGTGGAAATGGACCAGGAAGTTCACGCACGAGTCGCAGGGCCGTTCGGCCAGGCCTCCCGCCGGGTCGCCCGGCTCGCGTACCCGGTGCACCTCCAGCCGAGAAGCCTCGAACAGGGACTGAGCGTCGTCCATGGTGACCGGTGCCCGGCCCTGGGCGGCGCGTCGGTGGTCGAACTCGTGGAGGACGTCCGACACGACGATCATTTCCGCATGCCGTTCCCCGCCCCGGACGAGGTGCCCCGGCGGCAGTTCGTCGAGGTAGGCCCGGACCAGCGGATGATGCCGGAGAACCACATCGCCCTTGGCCCCCTGGGCGAAATGAAGGTGCCCCTCAACGGCCAACTGGGCGACGGCACCCGGCGTCGGGATGCGGCGGATCTCGCGGAGCAGTTGGCTCGCCGGGTCGACCGTGCGCGGTGCCGGCTGCGCCGGTCGGCTGCGCCGGTACATCTCCCGCACGGCGGGGAACGGCAGCCGGGGCCAGGTCGAGACCTCGCCGGTCTCCTTGTCCACGACGGTGGTCGGCAGGTCACCGGGCAGCACGGTGGCCGAGGGGCTCACCGTGGACGTGATCAGCCAACCGAGGTCGAACTCCTCGACCAGCGGGGCACACGCGTGCCCGAGTCGCTGGGAGTCCCGGTGGGCCCACACGGTGGCGAGCTGTTCAGCCTGTTGACGGTCGATCACCCACCCGAAGTTACCGGACCCCACGGAATCCGTGGCGCCCGGTATGGTCTGCCCTACCGACGGTGACGGGGAGGGATGGCGTTGGCCGAGAGGGTGAACCGGGACGCCAACCGGGAGCTGCGGGCCCGGTTCGACGAGGTGTACGGGCAGTATCGGCAACTCCGCTCCGGACTGGACGAACTCCAGGCCCGACTCGCGAAGCTCCGGGTCACCGAACGCTCCGACGATGGGCAGGTGACGGTCGTCGTCGGCGCCCGCGGTGAACTCGTCTCGGTGGAGGTCCACCCCTCCGTCTTCCACGATCGGGACGCCCAGGCACTGAGCCGGAAGATCACCGCGACGGTGCACCGCGCCACCACCGCCGCGATCGCCGCCACGCAGGAACTCATCGCGGGGTGTGTGCCGGCCGGGTCGAGGTCGCTGGACTTCCTCCGTACCGGTGACTTCGGTGCCCTGCTGGGTCGGGCCGATGCCGTCATGCGGGGTGGGGAGCGACCGGCATGACCGACGGAGAGCTCTGGTTGGACCCCGTCCGGGCCCGACGTGGCGGCGGCGATCTCACCTCGGCCGGCGAGGCCGTCACCGACCGACGGGCCCGGGTGGGTGGCCAGATCGCGGCGGCCAGCGCGGCCCGACCCTGGGGTCGGGACGACATCGGCGCCGCGTTCGAGAAGCAGTACCGCGGGTTCGAGGAGACGCTGCTGCGCGCCTGGGCGGGCGTCGGGCGGGCCGTCGAGCACCTGGGGGAAGACGTCGTGCGGTCTGTGGACAACGAGGTGGCGACGGACTCGCGAAGCGGCGGACGACTCAACCGGATCTCCGACCAGCGGCCCGCCGGGCGCTGACGACGCCGAGGAGCGCCGTGACCCTGCTGCCGAGCCCGATCCCGCACCCGCTCGACTACTCGCCCTGGGAGCTGCCCGGTTGGGTCCACGAGGCCCTCGACTGGGTGGTCGGGGTGGAGTGGCCGGAGGGCGACGAGCGGGCGGTCTGGGCCCTCGCCGACCAGTGGTACGGCGTGGCCGAGGCCCTGGCCGGGCCGCGCGCCGACGCGGTCTTCGCCGCCGGTGAGGTGCGCGGCGGGTACGGCGGCGTCGGGGCGGTCGTGGCGGCGTTCGACGCCGCCTGGCGGCGGGTGGCCGAGGGCGACGAGGCCCCGCTGCCGGTCCTGCTGGCCGTCAGCGGTGACCTCGGCCGGCTGGTCGAGGAGTGCGGCTGCGACATCGAGGGGGCGAAGCTCGAGGTCTGGATCGAGCTGGGAATCCTCGTCGTCGAGCTGCTGTCGCTGGCGGTGGCGGCGGTGCTCACCGCGGGCGCGGCCTCGCCCGCTGCTGGCGCCGCGATCACCGCCAGCCGGTTCGTCGTGCAGCAGATCTTCAAGAAGCTGATCGCGCAGCTTGCCCGCAAGAGCCTCAAGCAGGGCCTGAAGGAGGCCGGTGAGCGGGCCGCCAAGCAGGTGGCCGAGGGTGGCGTGCGGGGCCTGGCCAGGAAGGCGGTACGCGGCGGGCTGGCGGAGGCGGCCGAGGAGGCCGGGGTCACGCTCGCCACGCAGGCGTACCAGAACTCGACCGGCCGCCGGCACGGGCTGGATCTGACCGACGCGGGAATGTCGGCGCTCGGCGGGCTGGCGGGCGGGGCGGTGGCGCCGCTGGCCGGTCTCGGGCGACACGCGACCGGGCGGGCGGCGCGCGTCGGTGAGCACTTCGGCCGGGAGATGACCGGCGAGGTGATCGCCGACCAAGCCGCCAGTCTCGCCACCGGGCAGGGCCTGGTGTCGCTGGACGACGCGGCGCGAGCCGCCGCGTCGGGGGCCACCGGATCGGCCACGGGACAGACCGACGTGGCGCTGCGCCAGCGGCTCGACGGCCGGATGGCTGCCCTCGGCGGGGCGTCCTTCGCCCCGAGCGAGCTGGGGAATCCACCGGATCCGAGCAGATCCGGGGGCGCGCTGAGCACCGGTGCCGACATCAGCGTGACGAGCCACGACGGAGGAACTGCCGGGCGTCAGCCCACAGGCGAACAGAGCCGCCTCCCTCAAGACGGCGCTGCCGCCCCGGTCCCGACCGCGACAACCCCGACCGCGGCGGCACCGACCGCGACAACCCCGACCGCGGCGGCACCGGGGCAGACGTCCGGCGTCGTGCTGCCGACCGAGCACCTCGCCGAGACGGTGCCCGTGCTGTCCGGAGTCGCTGTCGATGCTGCTGTCGACTCCCGGTCGCCGGTGACGCATCCAGGACCGGGTGCGAGTGAAGCGCCGGCGCATCCGACGCTGTCGTCCGCGGCCACCGCCGATGTCCTGCCGACAGGCATCCGCAGCGCGGAGGCCGGGCTGGCGCCAGTGGCCGGAGCGGTCGGATCCACGCTCGCCGACCCGCACGCCGGAGCCGGGTCGAGCGTCACGTCTGATCCACGGCCGGCATCGCTCTCGACCATCGGGAGCAGCGCGAACACGACAGCCGCTCCGCTGCCGACGCCCCAGCACGAGACGGGCGACCCGACCCGTACGCCGAGGTGGAACCGGTCGGCCCCAGGACACATCCCGTTCCCGCCCGGAGTCGTCTCCCCGGCGGCACCGGGTCCGAATCCACCTCCTGTCCCGCCACCGCCGAGGCCTCCGGCGGCACCGGAGTCCGCCGATGCCTCCGAACCGTTGCCGAGGTCTCCCGAGTGGTACGCCGCGAAGTGGGCCGCCGACCGCGAGGCCTTTGCTCGGCGTCGCTACCAGGCCTACTTCCAGCAGCAGCGGACCTGGTACGAGGAGAAGCGACGCAGGGGACTTGCCGCTGAGCTTCGGGACGGGGCCGAGCGCCATTATGAGCAGGCGCGGTGGTTGATCCGACAGGCCTACGGTCTCCACGACGCCGGTCGTACCGATGTCGCCGCCCGGTTCATCCGGGGCGGCCGAGAGAAGGAACGTCAGTATCACCGGCAGCGGGGCCTCGCCGAGGCGGTGCTGGCCGGGACGGTTGCGCCCGCGGTTGTCGACGTGGGTAACCGGGACGACTTCGAGCGCATCAACACCGACGATCCCTCGCTCGTCGTCGGGGCGGTGGAGACCGCCGGTCCGTCGGCGCTGACCGGTGACGACGACCCGCCGCCGATCGACCGGTCCCGCCGGTACGGGCAGTGGGGCGGTCTGCGGCCGCCACTGGCGCTGCACCAGTCCGACCTCGAAGGGGCGATGCCCCGGGGTGCCGACGGCCAGGTCCTGCGGACCGCAGATCCTCGCACGGGTGGCTGGTTCAAGCTGGCCAACGACGGCGGGCCACGTGCCGATCCGACCCGGGGCATCAACTGTCTGGACTGCACCCTCTCGCTGTACGAGACGTGGATGCACGGCCGGCCCCGGGTCTCCGCGCCCCGCACCTTCGACGCGTACTCCCTCGGGGACGTCAACCGGCCCATCGGCGGCGAGATCGACGGCCCGGGGCGGGTCGAGGACGCCACCGGCGGGCGCTTCCAGCAGTTCGCCGACGCGGCCCAGGAAACCGTGCCCCACGACGCGTGGAAGGCCGTCAACCGAGGGTTCGGCTCCCTGGAGGGCCACCTGCGCGTCGGCGGTCACGGCAGCTACGCGTTCCTCATCACCACCTACGAGGGTGGGGGGTCGCACGCCTGGGTGGCGGTCAACCAGAGCGGCAGCGTGCTCTACCTGGATCCGCAGAACGGCGCTGTCTCGGACATGCCGCTCTACGCGCACAGCGGCCTGCCGGCACCGCACAACGTAGTGGGGATGGACGCCCTGGTCCTCGGGCCGGACGGCCGGCCGATGCCGCTGCCGGGTGCGGGGCCGGGAGCGTTCAGTCAGCGTGACGCGGTGGCGGAGGAGCAGCCGCCGTCTGTGGAGCGGTCGCGGGAACAGCAGCCGGGCCCCGACGACCCGTCGGACGACGACCTGTACGTAACCGGATGCACCTGCTCGAAGGCCCAGGGCCCGGTCGACCCGGGGCCGCTGGACCGGGCAGGCCGGCCCACAGGTAGTCCGGCTGGGCCGCCGTCAGCGGATTCCTCGTCGAGCCCGCGTTACCAGTTGTCTCCGCATGAGGCGAAGGTCTTGGAGGCCGTCCGTGGCAGGGCGATCTAGGAGGCGGATGAGGTCGAGTCGGCGCTCAGGTTGGTGGGAGAACGGGTGACCACCTCGCTCGTTCTCCGGCACCCCGTCGAGCTGCGTGATCTGGAGTTCCGGGTCAAGAGCATCGAATCGTTGAGTCGGAAGTACGTCGACGAGGCGTCGGTTGTCGGCATGCCGGTCGAGGACTTCGCCGCCGATGTGAACGATGCGCTCCGGTTCTCCCTCGCCATGCCAGGCCCCGATACCTACCGACTGGCTCTTGAGAGCGTCCTGGCCGGTCTGGAGAGCCTCGGATTCGATGTCGACGACGATGGTTGCAAGAACTTCTGGAGATCCGGTAACCGGTTCTACGGTTTCAACTGCCGCCTACGTTCCCCGTCCGGTCAGGTTTTCGAGCTGCAACTGCACAGTGACGCTTCTCGGGACGTGTGGCAGCGGACCCACGAGGCGTACGAGGTACTTCGCCTGCTGAAGGAGTCTCCGTCCCGGCGGGTCGACGCGTTCCTGGAGATGCTCGCCGTCAATCGCCGGTGCGAGATGTCCGAGGCTGTACCGCAAGGGCTTTCGCTACGCTTCCCCTCGAAGGATGCGAGCTTCGCGAGGTGGATCTCGCTCAATCAGGGAGTTTGGCGCAGATACCTGGACCACTTGGAGGATCGGGGCGAGTCCTTTTCCGAGGTGGTCGCAAGGTGTGGCCTCACGCGAGAGGATTTCCCGGTCTCCCGAAAACTCGAGAGGATCCTGGAGAAGGAAAGTGTTGACCTACTACGCAATATTTCGAGCGGCCGAGAAGGGTGAAGCGGCTGGTTTGTTGCTGATGGACGTCGACTCCGGCGATGCCCTGATCTGGAACAACCGGCTTCAGGAATGGACGTACGACCCCGGCTTGGCCGTCAGGTTCCTCGACGACCACCGGAACTTCAGTCGGTACCGGGAAGTGGAAGCGGCAGAGGCTCGGCGGATCGCAGAGAGGGTCACCGGAGGTGCGCTGCCAGGGGAGGCTGAGGTGGTGAACATCTTCCGCCAGGGGAACTCGCGTGAGTGACCGGGCTGAGCCGGGGCGCCCGCCCTACGTCACTCGTCCCTGGCCGGAACGCACCCTGACATCGCCGTAGCGCTTGGACCAAGATTCACTGCGGGAGGTCCAAGTGGGCGCCGGAAGGGTGGGAGGGGCGGGGAACCCGGTGGACGCAGGCGGCGATGGTGTGGCTATTATTAGTCCGCACGTCGCCCGGCCTCGCCGGTGCGGGGAGCGTGGTGGCTGTAGCTCAGTTGGCAGAGCACCGGGTTGTGGTCCCGGTTGTCGTGGGTTCAATTCCCATCAGTCACCCCTTGTAAGAAGGCCCCCTCCGTTCGGAGGGGGCCTTCTTCGTGTCCGGGGGCGTTGGTCAGGCGGTCGGCTCGGCGCTGGGCGTCTCGTCGGTGTCGCCGGGGGTGGCCTCGGCGCTGGGGGAGGCGGCGGCGTCCGGGTCGTACGGCAGGGCACTGCCCTTGACGTACTCGTCCCAGCTCATGTTCCAGTCGGTCCAGCCGTTGCCGTTGGCGAGCTTGCGCTCGGTGCCCTTGACGGTGACCGGGTCACCGATCCGGGTGTTGGCGAAGAGCCAGGCGCCATCCTTCATCGAGACGTTGACGCAGCCGTGCGAGACGTTGACGCTGCCCTGCTTCCCCTCCGACCACGGGGCTGCGTGGATGAACTCCCCGCCCCAGGTGAGCCGCTGGGCGTAGTCGATCTTCGTGCGGTAGCCCTCCTCGGGGCCCAACTCCTCGAGGGTGTCGAAGACCGTCTTGCGCAGCTTCTCGATGACGATCATGGTGCCGCTCGAGGACGGGGTGCTCTTCTTGCCGAGGCTGACGAGGACGGTCTTGATCACCTTGCCGTCCTTGGTGACCGTCATCCGCTTGGTCTTGTTGTCGACCGTCATGATCACTGCCGGGCCGGTCTTGATGTCGACGCTCAGATCGGCGCGGCCGTACCAACCGTCACCGAGGGGGAGGCCACCGGCCTGGACCTGGTACGAGACGGCACTGCCGGCCTTCCAGAACTCCTTCGGCCGGAACCGGATCTCGGTGGGGCTGACCCAGTGCCAGATCCCCTCCTGGGCGGGCGTGGAGGTCACCGCCATCCGGCGCTGGACGTCGTCCCGGTAGTCCTCGGGAATGGCCCGGCTGAACTTCACGATCAGCGGCATGCCGACGCCGACGACCTGGTTGTCGCCCAGGAAGCTGCTGACCCGGATCTGCTTGGCGGGCCTCGCCATCGTGGTGAAGGTGCTGGTTGCCTGCGCCGGCTTGCCGTCGTCGCCGGTGGCCGTGACGGTGGCGGTGTAGGCCTCCGCGTACTTCAGGGCACCTTTGGGCAGCCAGCTCTTGCCGTCGGCGGCGAGCGTGCCCTCGACGGCGGCCCCGGCGGAATCCTTCAGCTCGACGGTGGTGTCCTCCGCGTCCTTCGCGGTGAAGGCGATGCCGGTGGAGGCCGGCACGTCCTTGGCGTCGGCTGCGGGTTCGGTGATGGTGGCGGCGGCCTTCGGTGCGCTTTCGCCGCCGCCGTGCCAGCCCGCCGACTTGCCCCCGTCGCCGGCGGTGCAGGCGGAGGTGAACGTGAGTATGGCGGCGAGGATCCCCGCCGCGAACATCCGGCGTCGGCCATCGCGCCGGGTCAGCTGGTCCTGGGTCGCGCGCATCATTACCTCACTGTCGTGGTGCACCGGCTGCCATCGTCTCTTACTGACGCACGGCGACACGTACCCGTTGCGGGGGGTGAAGAGAAACACCCCCACCATCATGTCCGAATGGCGCTAGAATCGCGTTCTTTGCGAGTGTCGTTCGGACATGACATGGAAGGGGGGGGGCCCCCCCCCCCCGGGGCCCCCCCCCCCCCTTCCGCGGTGGTGTGTGTGGTCAGGCCAGAGCCGGGCCGGAGCCCTCCTGCGGCACCGGCAGCGCGCTGCCCTTGACGAACTCGGACCAGCTCAGACTCCAGGCCGTCCAGCCGTTGCCGGGGACGAGTTTGCGCTCGGTGCCCTTGATGGTGATCGGATCACCGACCTTGGTCTGGGAGAAGAGCCACTTCCCCTGCGCCATGGAGACATTGACGCACCCGTGCGAGACGTTACGCCGGCCCTGTACGTGCTCGGACCACGGCGCGGCGTGGATGTACTCGCCACCCCAGGTGAGTCGCTGGGCGAAGTCGATCTCGGTGACGTAGCGGTTGGCCGGGTCCGGGTCGTCCCGGGTGTCGAAGACCGTCGACTCCAACTTCTCCATGACGACCATGGTGCCGCTGGAGGACGGGGTGCTCTTCTTGCCCAGGCTCACCGGGATCGTGCGGATGACCTGGCCGTCCTGGGTGACGGTCATCTTCTTGGTCGCGTTGTCGACCTTCATGACGAAGGAACGGCCGATCTTGGCGGTGGCGCTCCGGTCGACGTTGCCGTACTTGCCGTTGCTGAGCGGAATGCCGGCCAGTGCGATCCGTACCGTGATCGTGGTGCCCGCCTTCCAGTACTCCGGCGCCCGGTAGTAGGCCTGCGTGCCGTTGGAGACCCAGTGCCACGCGCCCGGCTGCGGCGGGTCGGTGCGGACGAACATCCGCTTCTGCACCGCCGCCCGGTCCTTGGCCGGGATGCCCGGGTGGAACTCGGTGACCACCGGCATGCCGACGCCGTACGTCTTGTCGCTGAACAGGTAGAGCCCCGACGTGATCATCGACTTCGGTTTGGCCATCGTGGTGAAGGTGCTGGCGCCCTGCCGGGTCTCGCCACCCTCGCCCGCAGCCGTGACGGTGGCCGTGTAGCGGGTGCCGTACTTCAGGGCGCTGTTCGGCACCCACGACGAGCCGTCGGCACGCCACCGACCCTCGACCTTGTCGCCGTCGGAGGCCGTGAGCGTGACGTCGGTCACTTTGCCGCCCTCGGGGATCTTCGCGGAGATCTCGGTGCTGACCGCTTTGTTCTTCGCCCCGTCCGCGGGGCTGACCTTGAGCGTCGGAGCGGGGCTCCTGGTCGGCTCGGCCGAGGCCGTGCCCGACTCCGCAGCGACGCTGCTGCTGGCGGCGGCGGGGGCTCCACCGACGAACTCCGCCTTCTTCTGGTCGTCCCCGCACCCGGTCAGTGCCAGCGACGCCATCAGGCTCAGGGCACCCATCGTCGCCCCGGCCCGCGCGAACCTGCCCATGCCCACCTCTGTTCTCGTGTGCCTGGCGGACATCGTGCCGCATGTAGGCCCTTCAGTGGCACCCACAGGCACCACTGGCAGGGATTTTGGTGATTTATGTCCGGTAAGCCTGCCTGAAGGGGGGAGTCGAGTATCGGATTGGAGCCCGCCTCAGAGTGCGTGCTAGGGTTTCCCCCGTTGCCAACGAGCGCCGCTAGCTCAACTGGCAGAGCAGCGGACTCTTAATCCGCGGGTTCGGGGTTCGAGTCCCTGGCGGCGCACCAGCAGTAAGGCTCTGACCTGGGTTTCTACCCTGGGTCGGAGCCTTTCTCGTTTCCGTGTCGGTAGTCGGGTGCTCGGTGGGCGCTCGGGAGCCGTTGGACTGGTGCGGCCCTCAGTGGACGGGTGGCGTGGTCCGTGGTGCGGTCTCGTCGGGTCGCTGCCGGGCCAGGGCAAGCGGGTCGCACAGCGTGGCCAGGGCGGGATGTGGCCAGAAGAGCGCCAGGACGCTCATCGCCGCTGAGCGGTTGTTTTCCATGCGGTAGTCGAGGTGCCGGTGTCCGCGGCGAGTCGTCGTAGCCGGCCGTTGCCGAGATCGACGGGTCTCGTCGGGTCCTGACCGGGGTGCGGCGCAACGGGTAGCGTTCGTGTGTGATCGAGGATGACTACGCCGTGGTGCGATTTCCGCCGGCCGAGATCACCCCGGCGCGGTTCGAGGTCTTCGTCGCCGAGGAGCTGCTGCGGTCCGCCGGGCCGGAGGTGGACGACCTCGTGGTCACGCTGCACGACAAGGTCACCGGTCCGGACGGCAGCTACGACCTGGATGCGACCGTCCGGTACCGGTTCGCGGGCCTGGCGTTCCTGGTGGTCGTCGAGGCGAAGCTGCACCGTAATCCGATCAAGCGCGAACTCGTCCAGGTGCTGTACCAGAAGGTGCAGAGCATCGGCGCGCACAAGGGCGTCATGGTGGCCACCGCGCCGTACCAGGCCGGGGCGGTCGCGTTCGCGCGGGCGCATGGGATCGCCCTGGTGACGGTCGTGGAGGGTCGGTTCGTGTTCGTGCGCCGCACGCCGGGGACTGTGGCGACCCCGGCCCTCGTGGCCTATGTCGAGGGCGGCACCGGTACGGGCGGGATGGTGCTGTCGGCTGGGGACGAGGATCATGCGGAGTGCGTTGCGACGTGGGTGCTAGGCCGCTCGTTAGGGGCCGATGTGGATGTGTGACGCCCAGACCGATGGGGTGTCGGGCCAGCGGTCGCGCATGCGCCGGGCGGCGTCGTGCACGGCTGTGGCGATGTCCGCGCCGTCGGCGAGTGCCGCGTAGACGAGTTCGGCGAAGTCCACGGCGTGTCGGTCGCCGACCGGCCAGAGCGTGCCGACGACGTGCCGGAAGCCGGCCAGCTGGAACGCTGACGCCAGGTGGATCACCTCGTCGTGCAGTCGGGCACCGGTCTGGGCGGTGGAGCACGCGGATAGGTACGCCAGTTCGCCGCCGTCGAGCCGCAGCCCGGCCACGTCCACCACGGTGAGCGGCCGGTCGTGGTGGTCGGCGAGGAGGAGCCTGCTGCTCGACGGGTCGTCCAGGTCGGTGTAGCCGTGGCAGGCGAAGTGCGCCCAATGCGCCTCGGCCAGGGCGGCGAGTACAACCTCGCGCGTCGCCGCCGTACCGCTGAGGACGGCGACGCCTCCGGGGCAGTACTCCTCGACGATCTCCGCCTCCGTCTCCGCGCCGAACAGGTCGGCGTTGCCGCCGGGGGTGTGTGGCATCGCCACCACGAGTCCCTGAAGGTTCCGGGGCCGTTCCGCGCCGGTGCGGCGGGCGTGGGCGAGGGCTCGCAGCGTCGGCGTGGTGGACGCTCTCACCCGGTCAGGCAGCGTCCGGTGCGCCGCGCTCGAGGCCGTGTCGTGGTGGCCTGCGGCGTGCAGGGGCAGCAGTGTCAGCAGGCCCGCCGGACACCACCACAGCCGCGGCGGGCGTTGCCCGGCGACCGGTGCCCCGGTGATGCCCAGGTGGTCGAGTACGGGGCCGGCGATGGTGTCCCACAGCCAGCCCAGCGTCCGCGCCAGCTGCTCCTGGCCGCACGCCCGCTGCCGCGCCGCGTTCGCGTCGATGTCGTCCAACGCGTGCAGGTACGCGAGGACCTCGGTCAGCAGGTCGTCCGGCGTGAGCTCGGGCAGCGCGACGGCGGTGAGGCTGCCGGTGGCCGGCAGCACGACCGCATACGAGCCGAACGCCGACACGGTCACAATCACCGCGTGGCCCTCGTCCGGCCGGAGCTGCTCGACCGTTGGCGGACGCAGGAAGGCGCCGAACTCCGGCAGGTCCCGGATGTCCGCCACGAGCCGGTCGAACGCTGCTGCCGCCGTGCGCCGCGCCGCTGTGTCGCCCGCCGGGCCATGCGAGTCGAGCTCCTGGCTCAGCGCCGTGAACCGCTCGGCCGTCTCGGGGTGGCGTTCGGCGAGCGCGGTGAGGTCGGTGCGGCTGTCGAGCGCCTGACTCAGCAGTACGCCGCGTCCCTGCTCGAACAGCTCGACGCCGCGGCCGATCGCACCGGCCCGCACGCACGACGCGACGGCGTCGGCCGCCGTGCCGCCCATGCCGTCGAGCAGGTGTTCCCGGTCGCCGCGGGTGATGTGCCGGGCAACGGTCCGGACCATGAGGTCGACAGCGGCCGTGTACCCCGTCATCGCGTCGGTCCAGCGGCCCGCGGCGGCGGCGAGGCTCGCCTGGAGCGCCGCTGCCGCCGCCCGGAACCGGGTCGGTCCCACCTCCGCGGACGCCGCTTCCCGGGACACGGCGATGGCTTCGTCGAGATCGGCGGGGTTGCCGGTCTGGGTCCAGCGCCGGCGCAGCGCCTGGCCCAGGTTGAGCAGGTACGCGGTGTGGTACGGGTGATCGGCCGGCGTCTCGCCGATCGCGGCCCGCACCGCCCGCACCGCCTCGTCGAGGTCGTCCGGCCGGTGGACGTGCTCGTATCGGCTACTCAGGGCGAGCGACTCGTTCGACAGCGCGGCGGGCCGGCCCGGATGGCCCGGCGGCAGCACCCGCACAGCCGATCGGCTCGCGTCGACCGCCTCGTCCAGGTCGGCGACGTCCGCGCCCACCTCGAACCGCGTCCGCAACGTTACGGCGAGATTCGACAGCCGGATCCCGAGGGCCGGGTGAGCGGCCGGCGTCAGCTGGACGGCCGAGCGGCCGGCGTCGATCGCCTCGTCGAGATCCTCGCGTCGGCGCAGCGAGTCGTAGCTGCTCTGCAGGGCGCCGCAGAGGTTGGCCAGCACGGTCGCTCGCTCGGGACTGGCCGCAGGCGCGGCGAGCGCGGCACGGCGCAGCGCGTCCAGCGATGCGGCCAGGTCGGCCTGACCGCCCGTCTGTCGGAACCGGGCCAGCAGGGCGGCGCCGAGGTTGCCCAGGAACGCTGACCGGTACGGGGTGTGCGGCGGCGCGGTGTCGACGGCAGTCCGCCCCGCCTCGATCGCCTCGTCGAGGTCGGCGGTTCGGCCGGTGCGCTCGGCCAGCGAACACAGGGCGACGCAGAGCGACGAGAGGTGCGCGGCGCGGTTCGGGTCGGCGGCGGGCGTGCCGTCCACGGCCCTGCGGCCGAGCGCGGCGGCCTCCTCGAGGTCATCCAGACCACCGATCGTCCGATGTCGGCGGTTGAGGGCGTTGGCGAGGTGCAACTGGTGCCTGGCAAGCTGCGGGTCCCCGGCCGGGGTCGCCGCCACCGCCGCGCGACCGTGGGCGACGGCGTCCTCGATGTCCTCGCCTTGTCCGAGGTGAACGAACCTACTCAGGAGGAGATCGGCGAGCCGGGACCGGTGGTCGGCCCGCTCGGAGTCGTCGACCACTGCGGTGAGGGCGGCCCGACGGACCTGGATCGCCTCCTCAAGATCTACTCGATTGCCGGCGTGGTCGAACCGGGTTTGCAGCAGATCGCTTAGCTCCGCCGCCGATCCGGTCCGCGCCATTTCGATCATCCGGTCCAGCTCGCTGACCTGGTCGCGGAACCTGGCCCGGGTCCGGAGAGCGAGGTCGAGGTTGGCACGCATTCCGGCGTGCTCCGGATCGTCGGGCCAGCCGGTCACCGCCGCCTGATGCGCCTTGATCGCGGCGTCCAGGTCGGCCTCGCTCGCCAGATACTCGAACCGGGTCAGCAGGGCGTTGCCCAGGTTGCTCAAATAGGTTCCGCGAGCGGCGTCGCCGGGCGCGGTAGCGTCGACGGCCGCCTCGGTGAGGTTGATTGCGAACTCCAGGTCGTCCAGGTCGCCGGCGCGTTCGAACCGGGTCAGCAGCATGCTGCCCAGGTTGGTCAGGCTGCGCGCATACTCGGGGTGGTGGGGCTCGGCCAGCGCGAGGGCGCGGGTCAGCAGGGCGACGGCCTGGTTCAGGGTTTTCTCGTCAGGACTGGACAGCGTCCGCCCATACAGTAGTCGGCCGAGCGACGCCAGCGTCGGGGCCGTATCCGGCTCGGCCGGTGGATGGCGCTCGAACTGCTCGCGGACCACGTCCGGCACGCCGTACCCCCGCAGGTATACAGGCGCGAGCAGCTCCAGTGCCACCGTCATCTCGGGCACCGCATCAGCGTTGGCAGCGGCGATGACCTGGGTCAGCAGCAACAGCCCCGCGGCCTGGGTGACCGGCATATCGTCGAGCGGGTCCGGCACCGAGCAGAGCAGGTCGACCAGCTCGCCGATCGCCTCCGGCGCGAGTACCGGCTCCGGGGCGCTGGTGGTGAGGTGCCGCTGCACGCGGTCACGCAGCTGCGCAAGCCGTTGTTCTCTTAACGTCGAAACCACGTCCCTAGTGCCCGCCCACATCGACCGCAGTACCTTACCGTTGCTTTGGTCTCTCCACACAGAGCGCCCTACGTAGGGCGCGACGGTCTTCCAATGGAATCAAGGTTCCGAGCGATCAGACCTCAGCGTCGGCCACTCCATCCGAAGCCGTCAGCCGGCGGCGGTCCAGTCCCGGCTGTCCGGGGTGGCGGCGCTGCTGGCGACCATGTGCGCCGACGCGTTGATGCGGCTCGGGGATGTGGCCGAGGCTCGACGGTGGTACGGCACGGCGATCCACGCGGCGGATGACAGCGGGCAGGCTCCGCTTAGGGTGCTGGTGCGAGCGCGGGAGCGGATGGCGGCCGGTGACCTCTACGACTTCGACGACCTGGACTGCATCGAGCGGCAGATAGCGGAGTCGAACGCGGCATGGCTCCACTTCTTCCAGCGGACGGGCACGCCGTACCGCACCTTAACTACTACGAAGACCTGGCCGCCGATGTGGCAGGCACCGCCGATGCCGTCCTCCAGTGGTTCGGGTTCGACGCCGTGATGCCCTCGGGTAACCGGCCGCTGCTTCTCGTGCAGCGCGACGAGGACTCGTACCGGATGGCCACACGGTTCCGCGCGGAGCAGCGGCAGAAAGGACAGCACGATGGTCGGTCATGACAGCGTGGACTGGTCGGCACGGTTCAGCGGCCTCGGGTTCGCTCCGGCGGAGATCATCGGACGCGGTATGGAGGGCGAGGTTTACAGCCTCGGCGACGGACTCGTCGGCAAGGTCTGGTTCCGGCGGCAGCGCGCCGAGCTGGAACCCCTGCGCGCCTTCTACACCCACCTGAGCGACCAGCGCCTCTCCTTCCGGACTCCCGAGATGCTCGACATCCACGAGATAGCCGGACACACCGTCACGGTCGAACGGGAACTCAGGGGCATGCCGCTGCGTGACGCCCTGCGGTCCGGGCAGGTGACCGTGGAGCAGGCTCAGCACTGCATGCTCGCCATCCTGGCCGAGCTGCGCGCCACCGCAGCCGGCGTCAGCTGCCGGGCGCTGACGGTCATCGACGAGGACATCCCGGTATGGCAGGGGCACGACACCTGGCACTCCGCCCTGTCCGCCCTGCTCGACCGCCGGGTGGAACGCTACGGCGAACAGCTCGCCACATCCGTTGACGGCTTCGACGAGCTGATGAAACGGATCCGGCTGCTGATCGAACACCTGCCCGCCGCGCCCGGCACCATCGTGCACGGCGACCTCGTCCCGGCCAATGTCCTGGTCACCGCAGACGGCGCCCCCGCCGCGGTGCTCGACTGGGGATTCCTCACCACCGAAGCCGATCCCGCCTTCGAGGCGAGCGTCACCGCCGCCATCTTCGACATGTACGGCAGCGAGCACCGGACGCTCGACGAAGAGCTACTCCGCCGCCTGCACGACCAGGCCGGATATCCGATG
This sequence comes from Micromonospora sp. RTGN7, assembly GCF_033804645.1. Lineage (NCBI taxonomy): Bacteria > Bacillati > Actinomycetota > Actinomycetes > Micromonosporales > Micromonosporaceae > Micromonospora > Micromonospora sp. RTGN7. The sequence continues at coordinate 20,167 of NZ_JAPZLF010000022.1, forward strand.
ACCCGGCTCCTGCTCTATCGCGCGGTCTACGCCGTGCTCACCAGCAACGCCTACGACCCGACGGGCAAGGACGGCCACTACGCGTGGTGCGCGGCGATGCTCCAGCGTGAGGACGTCGTCGCCGCGCTGTACGCCGATCCGACCGACCTGTAGCCGACCGTCCTGTTCGGTCTTTCCTCGGTGAAAGGTTGGACAGCAGATGGTCCCCGGTCCGCCCAAAGCAGTTCTGTTCGACGTCGGCATGACGCTCGTCCGCGCCGACGGCGAGTTCCTCGTGACCGAGCTCTCCGCCGAGGGGATCACCGGGCTCCCGGTCGAGCTGGCAACCGCCGCCATGGTCACGCCCGGTGGGATGGCGACCTGATCGAGGAAGGCACCCGGCTGGTCACCGATGCGATGCTGCGTTCGCCGCTCGGCTCATACCACCTGCAGGCGGCGATCGCCTCCCTCCACGTGCAGCCGGCCCAGGTGGCGGAGACCGACTGGCGGCAGATCAGGTTCCTCTACCGGGTGCTGTGCCGGATCGCACCGAACCCCATGGCCACCCTCAAGCGCTACCTCCGCGCCCGAGCCGACCGGCTTCCGGAGCCGGCGCCCACCTCCTGATCATTGGCCGTCGCGGCTCGCCCGTCTCTCGCGTCCTCGTCGGGTGGGGTGCCCGGTGCGGGCGGCGGCTCACCGGCGGGCCGGGTGGGCTCGCCCGCGAGCCGGTCCGCAACCTGGGAGAGCACCCCGGTGGCGACTGCGAGCCGCGCCGCGTCGATGCCGTCGAGGGCATGCTCGAGGATGTCCCGCCGGGCCGCGTGCACGCTTTCCAGGGCGTGTACGCCTTCGTCGGTGATGCTGATGAGGAAGGCGCGGGCGTCCGTCGGCAGTCGGTTGCGGGTCACCAGACCCGCGGTCTCGAGGCGCTTGAGGCGCGGGGTGACCGAGGAGATGTCGACGCCGTGGCAGGCGGCGATGTCGGAGACCCGCAGGGCCCCCCGCGCGGCGAGGTGTTCCAGCAGCGACCAGGACGCCGGGGGCAGGTCGTAGCCCGAGCGCCGTGCGACGTCGCCGACGGTGGCGCGGTCGGCCAGCAGCCGGAGAACGGTGGCCAGCGCGGACTCCAGCTCGTCGAGGCTCGATTCCCACTGCACGACCCAGACCTTACCGACCTCCGGCGCAGACAACAAGTTTGGACAAACCAAGTATCGCGGTACAGTCGGCTCCACCCGTCTCCCGCCGGCAACGGAGCCAGGGTAAATCGCCGCCTTCCGAGGAGTCCCGTCCATGAAGCTGTCCATCGTCGATCTTGGTACCGTTGCTCCCGGCACCACGCAGACCGAGGCGTTGGCCGACTCTTTGGAGGTCACCCGTCATGCCGAGGCGACCGGTTTCCATCGGGTGTGGTTCGCCGAGCACCACCTGAGCCGCTCAGGGGCTTCCCACCACCCCGAGCTGTTGATCGCCGCAGCCGCCATGCAGACCTCGAGCATCCGATTGGGTTCGGGCGCGGTGCTGATGAACCACTACAGCCCGTTCAAGGTCGCGGAGATGTTCAAGCAGCTCGAGGCGATGGCTCCGGGCCGGGTCGACCTGGGGATGGGGCGCGCGACGGCCGGCCCCGTGATCGACCTGGCGTTGCAGCGCGACCGGGGCAACCCGGCCCAGGCAGATCATCAGCAACAGGTGCTGGAGACGCTCGCCTGGCTGTACGAGGCGTTCCCCGACGGCCATCCGTTCGCGGGCAACCGGCTGATGGACTCGGTGCCCGAGGTTCCGCAGACGTGGCTGCTCGGATCGAGTCCGAGCGGGTCGGACCTCGCCGCCGGACTCGGCATCGGCTACACGTTCGCCGGGTTCATCAATCCCCGCTCCGCCGGGGCCGCCCTGCGGCACTACCGCGAGACGTTCCGTCCACAGGGGTTCGGGCTGGAGTCGCCACGGGGGATCCTCGCGGTGAACGTCACCGTCGGCGAGACCAGGGCCGACGGTGAGCACCTGGTGAACTCGGCCAAGGGCTTCTACGCCCGGCTGGGTCGTACGGGCGGCAACGCCCTGATCCCGTCGGCCGACGAAGGAGCGCGCGAGCTCACCACGTCGCAGCAGGCCGAGCCCGTCACGATCGCGGGCGGGCAGTGGCCCCGGTTCGTGGCCGGCGGTCCCGCGGACGTGCGTGACACCCTGGAGCAGATGGTGCTGGAGAGCGGCGCGGACGAGTTGATGATTCAGAACCTGATCGCCGATCCCGCCGACCGGCGGCGCTCCCACGAGCTCCTCGCCAACGCGTTCGGCCTCACCCCTCGCCGGCCCTCGCCCACGGCCACGTGACAACCTTCGTGACAAGGACCCATGGCGGTCGACCTTGCCGTTCGGGGTCGCCGGGATCTCGTCGCGCACGGCAGTGGTCCTCGTAACGACGCCTCGGAGCGGGTCATGCGCAAGCTCGGCATGCGTCTGGATCGCGAGACGGCGGACCCGGCGAGCGGACGCCCGCTGCGGGTCTACGCCATCGACCGGCCGCCGGCTGCCGGCGGGACCGGGCCGGGACGATGTGCCTTCGCCGCCCTGGTGTGGCCCGGGCGACGACAACGGTCAGAACAGGGTCAGGGGCTCGGCCGGCATCGGGTCGGGCAGCGCCTCCAGTTCGGGTAGGCGCGCCCGTACGTCGTCGTGGAGGCGGCGGGCGAGCACGGGCGCGTCGGCGTTGTCCGGGGTGTGCACGAAGATCGTCGGCGAACGGCCCTCGCGCAGCCACTCGACGGTGACGTCGATCCACCGCTGCCAGCCCTCGATGGTCCGCGTGGGGTCGTCGCGGCCGAGATATCGGACGATCGGCCGGTCCGTCAGCGCGCGACCGGAACGGCATGCGCGGCTTCCTGGTCCACGCCTCCCGTTCCGCGTCGCTGGTCGGAGGAGCTCGGAAGAACGCGGTGGTGTCGAACGGGATCCACTCGGCACCCGCGGCGGCGAGGGTCTCCTCCAGGAGCACCGCCGAGCGAGGCTCGTCGAAGAACGCGGGGTGCCGGACCTCCACGGCGTATCGGTGCGAGCGGGGGAGCTGGCGCAGGAAACTGGCGAGCACGGCGACGTCGGAGGGGGCGAATGACCCCGGCAACTGGATCCAGAGGGCGTGGGCCCGGGGGCCGAGTGGCTCGATCGCGTCCAGGAAGACCCGAATCGCGGCGTCGGCGTCGGTGAGGCGCCGTTCGTGCGTGATGAGCTTCGGCAGCTTGAGCACGAAGCGGAAGTCGGGGTCGGTCTGCCGCGCCCACGAGGCCACGGTGTCCCTGGTCGGGGTCGCGTAGAAGGTCGTGTTCCCCTCGACGGCATCGCACCAACCGGCGTAGTGCCGCAGGCGCTCGTCGGACGGAAGCGGGTGCGCCAGCAGGCGCCCCTGCCATGCCCGGTGGGTCCACATCGCACAGCCCACGTGAAGACGCATCATCCCGACCCTCCCGCCCCAGGGAACCGTGCCCGGCCCTGGGTTCATCCTCACATTGGCCGGCGTGGCGGCCTCGGTTGCCGTCGCGGCCGAACCTGACCGGCAGGACTACGACGCCCGCAGCGCCGAGTAGGCCAACTCCTCGCCGTAGGCGCGCAGCAACTCCGGCAGTACGTAGCAGTCGGGGTGATCCTCGATCAGATGCAACCGCGCCAGCTCGCTCAGGAGTGCGTACACCCTGGTCGGAGTGTCCAGGGCGGCAGCGGCAGCGTCGTGGTGAAATGGTTCTTCGGGTGGCCGGCCATCACGTTGGTGATCGGGTACGCCTACGGCTCCGACATCGTCTCGGCGTACCTGGGGGTGATGTCCGGCGAGCGCTGGACGTGGCCGGCGGGGGAGGAGACATCATCGCCGGGACCCCTCCGATCGAGGAGATGATCACCGGGGCGCGGAACCGCTGGGAAAGGTAGGGGGCCTCATGCGTACCCTGCTGGTCGACAACCACGACTCGTTCACCTACAACCTGTTCCAACTCCTGGGCGAAGTGAACGGTCAGCCGCCGGTGGTCGTGCCCAACAATGCCGACTTCGCCAGCGTCGACTTCGCCGACTTCGACAGCGTGGTCGTCTCACCCGGCCCGGGCCGGCCCGAACGGGAGCGTGACTTCGGCCTCAGCGCCCGGGTCATCGTCGAGAGCGGCCTTCCGGTCCTCGGCGTCTGCCTCGGCCACCAGGGCATCTGCCACCTGTACGGCGGCGTGGTCGGTTTGGCCCCCGAGCCCCGGCACGGCCGGATCTCCGCGATCCACCACCGGGGCGTCGACCTCTTCGCCGGAGTGCCGTCGCCGTTCGACGTGGTGCGGTACCACTCCCTCGTGGTCACCGAACTGCCCGACGACCTGGTCGATACCGCGTGGACGGCCGACGGCCTCCTGATGGCGGTGCGGCACCGCACCCGGCCGGTGTGGGGGGTGCAGTTCCATCCCGAGTCCGTCAGCACCGAGCACGGACGGGCGCTGCTGGCGAACTTCCGTGATCTGGCGCTGGCCCACCGGGCCCGGCCGGTCGCCGGGCGGAACCCGGTGGTGCCACGCCCACGGCGGGACGCGGAGCCGCCGTCGACGGTGCCTGGCGCTGCGGCGCCCGCCGGTACGGCGTACGAGCTGCTCGTGCGGGAGTTGCCGTTCGTCCCCGACCCGGTGGCGGCCTACCGGGACCTGTTCGCGGCGGGGCCGCACGGGTTCTGGCTGGACAGCGGGCAGGTCGTCGAGGGGCTGTCCCGCTTCTCCTACCTGGGCAACGGCGCCGGTCCGCTCGCCGAGTACCTCACCTACCGGGTCGACGGCGAGGAGTTGACCCGCTCGCGCGGTGGGACGGCGCACCGCGAGCGCGGTGGATTCTTCGACCACCTGGAGGGCCAACTGCGTGCCCGGGCGGTCCCGCCGCATCCGGGCCTGCCGTTCGACTTCAACCTCGGCTACGTGGGCTACCTCGGGTACGAGCTGAAAGCGGAGACCGGCGGGGACCAGGCGCACACGGCCGATACGCCGGACGCCGCCCTGCTCTTCGTCGACCGGATGCTGGCGCTGGACCACCGCACGGGCCGGTCCTACCTGCTCAGCCTGGCCCGGCCGGGCGACACCGGGCCGGCGCAGGCGTGGCTGGCCGACAGCGCCGCCCGGCTGGCCACCCTCCCGGAGCAGCTCACGCCGGGCGATTCGACGCCGGTTCGGGGTGCCACGTTCGCCGATGCCGAGGCCGGGCTCGGGCTCGGGTTGCGGCACAGCCGGCACGGGTACCTGGAGCGCATCGCCGCCTGCCTCGAGGAGATCCGCCAAGGCGAGTCGTACGAGATCTGCCTGACCAACATGGTGGCGGTGTCGACGACGGTCGACCCGCTGGAGACGTACCTGCACCTGCGCCGGATCAGTCCGGTGCCCTACGGAGCGCTGTTGGACTTCCCGGGTCTGGCGGTGCTCAGCGCCTCGCCGGAGCGGTTTCTGTCGATCGGCGTCGACCGGGTGGTCGAATCCAGGCCGATCAAGGGCACCCGGCGGCGGGGCGGGACCCCGGCCGAGGACGAACGACTGCGGCGGGAGCTGCTCGGGCAGGAGAAGGACCGGGCCGAGAACCTCATGATCGTGGATCTGGTCCGCAACGACCTGAACCGGGTCTGTGTGATCGGCTCGGTGTGCGTCCCGCGCCTGTTCCACGTCGAGACGTACCCGTCGGCACACCAGCTCGTGTCCACCGTCCGGGGTCGGCTCCGCCCAGGCGAGACGGCCGTGAGCTGCGTACGGGCCGCCTTTCCCGGTGGCTCGATGACCGGCGCGCCCAAGGTCCGCACGATGGAGATCATCGACCGGCTGGAGGGGGGCCCGCGCGGGGTCTACTCCGGTTCACTGGGCTGGTTCTCGCTCAGTGGCGCGGCCGATCTGAGCATCGTCATCCGTACGCTGGTCGGCACTCCGGACGGGGTGTCGTTCGGGGTGGGCGGGGCGATCGTGTCGCTCTCCGACCCGGCCGAGGAGTTCGAGGAGACGGCCGTGAAGTCGCGGGCCATGGTCAACGCCCTGGTGGCGGTGGCCGGGGAACCCGCACTGGAGGAACAGGTGGGCGCGGCGGAGAACCGGTCGTGATCGGCGTCCGTACCGCGATGCCGCGCCCGGTGGCCGGTGGCGCGGGACCCGGCCGGTGGCGCGGGTGGTGTTGAATTGTGGCGAGGAGTCACTCGTCGTCCCGGGAGGCCCGTGTGTCCGAGTTTTCGCTGCTCGTGGAGCCCGCGACGGCGGTCGCCGCCGAACGGGTCGACCAACTCGCCGCCGGGCTCGCCGACGACCTGCGGGCCGTCCGGGGGCTCCGGGTGGCGTACGCCCAGTCGCCGACGACCGCCCACGGCAAGTCGCAGCAGGCCTGGGAGCTGGGGATGTTGGTGGTCGGCGGTTTTTTCTCGGCCGCCACCATGCGGACGATCGTGGTGGTGGCGGTGGCCTACGCCGACCGGATCAAGGCGCGTTCCATCCGGCTGCGCCGGGGCGACCGCGAGCTGGTTATCACTGGAACGACGAAGATCGATGAGGCGCTCGTCACCCAGCTCGCCGCACTGCTGGCCGACCCCGCCCCGGCTGTCGGCACCGGCCCGGCCGTCGGCGAGGCCGATCGGGGGGCGCTCCCGGCGAAGCCGAGCGGCGGTGCCACCGCCGGGAGCTGACCAGTGGGACAGCGACGCGCCCTGCTGATCGCCAACGACCGGTACATCGACGAGTCGCTGAGCGACCTCTACGCGCCCCGGGAGGAGGCGCGTGACCTGCTCAGCCTGCTTGCCGACGCGGATATCGGTGCCTTCGACCAGACGGTGCTGCTGGAGAACGAGTCGAAGAGCGCGATCGAGCGGGCCATGGAGTCGATGCTGCGCGCGGCCGGCCCGGAGGACCTGGTCCTGCTCTACTTCTCCGGTCACGGCGTGCGCAGCAGTAAACGCGGCCGGCTGCACCTCGCCGTCGCGAACACGGAGGTGGACCACCTCTCCTCGACGGCGGTCTCGGCGTCGTTCGTCCGCGAACTGCTCGACGAGTCGGACGCGGCCAGCTCGGTGATCCTGCTCGACTGCTGCTACAGCGGGGCGTTCGAGGGGCAGGGCCTGAAGACCACCGACGACCTCGCCCTCGACGGCGAGCTGAAGACCGGCTATGGCCGGTACGTCGTCACCGCCACCAACTCGGTGGAGCGGGCGGACGACGGCAGACCGGCATCACCGACCGCGCCCCGGCTCCGCTCGGCCTTCACCGAAACGATCATTCAGGGCCTCAGCACGGGTGCCGCGGACCTCACCGGCCAGGGCCGGATCACCCCCGACGACCTGTGGCGATACGTGCGGATGGAGCTGCCGAGGCGGGCCCCGTCCCAGTCGCCGTGCCAGTTCGGGCAGGTCAGCGACGAGATCCACATCGCCCTGTCCCGAGAGGGGCACCACCGCCAGCGGCAGCGCCGGGACCACCGTGACCTGCGCCTCGGCGATCTGCTCGGGCCGCTGGAGCCGACCGACGACGTGAAGCTGTGCGCCGTCGACTGGCGGCGGCGCGGGCTGCTCCGGGTGCCGGTCGGCCAGGCCCACCGGATCGACCAGCCGGCGGGCGAGCCGCTCTGGCTCGACCTCGCCTCCTCCGAGGGGCACCTGCTGGTGATCGGGCGGGCCGGCACCGGCAAGACCACCCTGCTGCGCACCATCGTCGGAGGGCTGGCGCTCACCCACTCCGACCAGGAGGTGACGTTCGACTGCCTGGAATCCGGCGGGAACTGGCTCGGGCCGATGCGCCGGCTGCCGCACGTGCGCGCGGTCGTCGGCGACGACGAGGTCGACGAGGTCGGCCGGCTGCTGGACCGGTTGGAGCAGGACGTCCTCGCCCGCAAGCAACTCTTCCGCCGGCACGAGCTGGAGTCGCCGACGAGCCTGCGGGCCCGGCGGGGCACCCTGGACGGCGGGCCGTACCCGGACGTGTTCCTCCTGGTCGACCGCTGGCAGGACTTCGCCGCCCTGCTGCCCGACTTCACCGCCCGGGTGGTCGAACTGGCCAACAAGGGCCTGGGGTACGGCATCCACGTGGCCGTGGTGGAGCGGAGCTGGCGGGCGATCCCGGAGGAACTGCTGGAGCTGCCGCAGGCCCGGGTCGAGACCCGGCTGTCCCAGCCGCAGGAGTCCCTGGTCAACCCGGACCTCGCGGCACGTCTCCCGGCGAACCTGCCGGGCTGGGCGATCCACGGCCGGCGCACCTTCCGCATCGCGCTGCCCGACCTGGCGGTGAGCGACGCCGACCCCGAGCCCGATCCCGCCGCCGGCGGCCCGGACGGGGCGGGGCTCATGGTCTCGCTGATCGCGCAGGCGTGGTCGGGCGCGGAGGAGCCCGTCGAGGTCGATGCCCGGCGGGTCCCGTTCCAGGGGCGGCAGGACGAGGCGCTGACTGTGCTGGGCCTGGCGGACCTCGACGGGCTGCGCGACTTCACCGGCCACGACGAGCCCCTCGGCCCGGGCTTCCTGCGGGTGCCGATCGGCGTGGACACCGACGGCGAGCCGGTGCTGCTGGATCTCAAGGAGTCCGCCCGGGATGGCGTGGGCCCACACGGCCTGCTGGTCGGCGCGACCGGCTCCGGCAAGAGCGAACTGCTCCGCACCATCGTGCTCGGGCTGGCGGCCCGGCACTCCCCGAGCCGGTTCAACGTCGTGATGATCGACTTCAAGGGCTCGTCGGTCTTCGCCCCGCTGGGCGACCTGCCGCATGTCAGTGGGCACGTCAGCAGCCTCGCCGAGGACCTCACCCTGCTCGACCGCCTGCGGGACGCACTCGCCGGCGAGCTGGCCCGCCGGCAGGAGCTGTTGCGGCTGGCCGGCGGGCTGTCCAACTGGTGGGCGTACGAGCAGGCCAGGGCGGCCGGCGGTACACCGACCGAGCTGCCGGCGCTGCCGACGCTCTTGGTCGTCTGCGACGAGTTCACCGACCTGTTCACCGTCCGGCCCGCGCTCGCGGAGCTCTTCGCCCGGATCGGCCGGAGCGGCCGGGCGCTGGGGGTGCACCTGCTGCTGTCGACCAGCCGGGTGGAGGAGGACCGGCTGCGAGGGCTGGACCGGAACCTGTCGTACCGGATCGTCCTGCGTACCTTCTCGGGGCTGGAGAGTCGGATGCTCATCGGCGTCCCCGACGCGTACGAGCTGCCGGGCCCGCCGGGGCACGGCTACCTGCGTACCGGTCCCGGTGACCCGGTTCGCTTCCGGGCGGCGTACGTCTCGGGGCCGCTTGGCCTGCGCGCCGGCGACGCCGATCCGCCGCCCGAGCTGACCGGGCGGAGCCCGCTGGAGATCGTGGTGGACCGGCTGCGCGACGGCCGACCCCGGGCGCGTCAGGTCTGGCTCCCGCCGCTGGACGAGCCGCCCAGCCTGGACGAGCTGCTGGCGCCGCCCGAGGCGGTGGCGCCGCCGGGCGACGAGGCCCCGGCCCAACCGGTGTACGCCCGGGCGGGGCTGCTGTCCGTTCCGATCGGCGTGGTCGACCGGCCGTACGAGCAGCGCCGCGACCCGCTGTTGGTGGAGCTCGCCGGAGCGGGCGGCAACGTCGGCGTGGTCGGCGCCTCGCTCGCAGGCAAGAGCACTCTGGTGGCCACGTTGATCGCCGCCCTGGCGCTCACCCACACCCCGCGCGAGGTGCAGTTCTACTGCCTCGACTTCGGCGGCGGAACGCTGGGCGCGTTGGCCGGGTTGCCGCACGTGTCGGGGGTGGCCGGCCGGCGGGACACCGAGGCGGTGCGCCGGACCGTCGCCGAGGTGACGCGGGTCCTGGCGCAGCGGGCGGACCGGTTCGCCGCGTTCGGGATCGCGTCGATGGAGGGTTACCGGCGGCTGCGCGCGGCCGGCGAATACTCCGACGACCCCTCCGACGACGTATTCCTGGTGGTGGACGGCTGGCACACGCTGCTGCGGGAGCACGAGGAGTTGGAGGAGGCGGTCAGCGACATCGCCCATCGGGGGTCGGCCCACGGCGTGCGCCTGGTGCTCACCGCCGGCCGCTGGGTCGACATCCGGCCCGGCCTGCGGGCCCAGCTCGGCACCCGGCTGGAGCTGCGGCTGACCGACCCGAACGAGTCGGAGATCGACCGCGGGAGCGCGACGAACGTCCCCGAGCGGTCGCCCGGGCGTGGCCTGACGTCCGACCAGGCGCACTTCCGGTCCGCGTTACCCCGCGTCGACGGCCGGCACGAGGCGACGGACCTGGCCGAGGCGTCGGCCGCGCTGGCGGAGCGGGTGGCCGCCGCGTGGCCGGGGGCTCCGGCGCCCCCGGTCCGCCTGCTGCCGTTGCGGCTGACGGTCACGGAGCTGGACCGGGCGTGGCCGCCGGGCGGGTCCGGGCTGCCGATCGGGCTGGACGAGTCGGCCCTCGATCCGGTCGCCCTGGATCCGGCGGCCGAACCGCACCTGGTCGTCTTCGGCGACGCGGAGTGCGGCAAGACCAACCTGCTGCGTCTCTTCGCCCGGCAGATCGTGGCCGGGTACTCGCCGGAGGAGGCCCGCCTGGTGATCGCCGACTACCGGCGAGGCCTGCTCGGCGCCGTGGAGAGCGGGCACCTGCTCGACTATGCGCCCTCCGAGTCGTACCTCGCGCAGACGGTCGCGGAGGTCCGCACCGCGCTGCGCAACCGCCTCCCCGGGCCGGACGTCACCCCCGAGCAACTGCGGGAGCGGAGTTGGTGGAAGGGGCCGGAGGTGTACGTGCTCGTCGACGACTACGACCTGGTGGCGGCGGGCGGTAACAACCCGCTGGGCGCCCTGCGGGAGCTGCTGCCCCAGGCCCGCGACGTGGGCCTGCACCTGGTGCTGGCGCGGCGCTCGGGCGGAGCGGGCCGGGCGCTCTACGAGCCGGTGCTGCAGATGCTGCGCGACATGGGCGCGACCGGTCTGCTGATGTCCGGTGACCGCGAGGAGGGGCCGCTCTGGGGCGGGCGGCGGCTGCGTCCCATGCCGCCGGGGCGGGGGGTGCTGGTCCGTCGCCGGCACGGGGCACAGCTGGTCCAGACGGCACTGGTGGAGGCGGAGGGAGGTAAGCCGTCAACCAAGGGTTGACGTATGACGAATCCCGTGCCACTCCCCGACACCATCCGGCTGGAGGACGGCGCCGGTGTGCTCACCGGGCTCGGCGTGCAGAAGGCCGCCACGGAGGCCACCGTCACCGAGGCTCTCGCCCCCTCCGGGGCCGGGCAGGGGCCCCTGCCCGGCGACACGCGCCGCGGGGGAGGGGCCCCTTCGCGTCACCGCCCGGGCGACCACCGGACGGGGCGGGTCAGGAGGCGGCGAGCGGGGAGGCCGCGGCGGGCGCGGCGGCGGGGAAGCCGTAGCGGGCCGCGTGCTCGGGGTCGGCCGGGTCGATCTGCCGGATGCCGGCGTCGGCGAGCCGCGTGTTGACCTCGTCGAGTTGCTCGCGGACCAGCCGGGCCTCCTCCTCGGTGACCCGGCCCCGGTGCGGCCTGCCGGCGTGCTCGACGGTGCCGTAGTCCAGCTTCTCGACCCCCTTGCGGGCCTTCGGCGGGCGGACCCGTTCAGCGGTCCTCAACAGCTGGGCCATCGGGACGTCGGTGGCCATCGCGTCGAACTCGCTGGCGGTCAGCACCACCCGGCGGGGCTCGCCGCCGCCGTGTCGGTCGTGGATCTCCACCACCGCGACGTCCAGCGAGGCGTCGTCGATGCTCTCCACCTCGGCCGTGGTGGCGTCCAGTTGCACGGGCCCGGCGACCAGGTCGGGGTGCTCCAGCACCACGACGCGGACCACCTCGTCGTCCGGCCGCAGTACGGTGCCGCTGAAGTCGGAGACGTGGATCGTCTTCTTGCCCATGCGCGGAGCTTCTCCTGTCGATGACCGGGATCTCGGACCAGAAGAAATTACCCGACAGGTGTGCGAAAGCCCCGGCTGGACCGCTCGGGTGTGTCGCCGCAGGCCGCTGCCGGAGACCACCCGGACCGCCGACCGACTCTGCCGCGAGGCGCTGGCCGCCGCCCGCTGACGGCGCCGCGCCGGCCTGCGCCCGTCCCGCCGGGCGGCCAGGGCCGCCGTCTCGGGTAATGCGCCCCACATGCCGAGCGTCGGCCGACCCCCCGACTCTCCCACCCGGTAGTAACCTGACCCGGACCCACCCGGGGACGAACGGCGAGGTGATCATGGCAGTACGTCGGCAGGCGACGCGGTTCGCTGCGGTCTGCGTGATGCTGGGCGGCCTGACGGCTGTCGGGGCGACGCCGGCCCTGGCCGACGGCGACTCGGTGCGGGTGCGCTCCACCGGTAGCTTCCAGCCGGGTGGCTCGCCGGGTGCGGTCAACGTCGAGGTGCGCAAGCGCACTGACGGCTGCGTGCTCGTCCGCACCGGCTTGGGGCTGCGGCTCGACGGCCTCGCCGCGGGCCAGGTCTCCGTCGAGGTCGGCAAGGCCGGCCGGTGGTGGCCGGTGTCCGTCTCCGGTGGCGGGGGTGGGGTGAGCGCCAACCTGGTCGCCCCGACGAACCCGACCCTGTGCAAGGGCAAGAGCGTCACGGTGCGCTACCGGGTGCTGTTCCGCCCCGGCACCCCCGGCGGTCGGCTGGAGGTGGCCGGCGAGGCGACCAGCGTGCGGGGCCGGGCCATCGGCCGGGACACCGTCGCCGCCCGGGTGGTGGGGGAGAAGAAGAGCCCGACCCCGTCTCCCACCCCGACGCGTAAGCCGTCCCCGAGCCCGAGCCCGACCGTCGCGCCGACCGAGGCGGCGCCGGCCGACGGCTCGGCCCTGCCCGCGGTCGTCGCCCAGGCCAGCACGGGCACCACGCTCGCCGCCGAGGAGAGTTCCGGCGGATTGTCGGTGTTCATGCTCTTCGGCGTCGCCTTGGTCGTGGTGGGCGTCGGCCTGATCGTGCTGCTGGTGCGCCGTTCCCGGGCGGACAAGGAACCGGCCGACGACCCGCGGGCGTATCCGGGTGTGCCACTGCCGCGTAATCCGGGCCCCACCATGTACCGCTCGGGTGGTGCGGCGGCGGGCCCGCCCGCCGGCGGGACGTACGGCCGGCCTGCCGCGCCCGGGTCCGGGTCGGTGTACGGCTCCCGCCCCGGTGGCCCGGACGCCCCACCGGCCGGCGGCGGGGTCTACGGGGGCGGCACGACGTACCCGGCCGACGGCGGTCCGCCCCGGCAACCCGGTCCGCGCCCGGCGCCCGGCCCGGGCGCAACGCCGGGGCAGGGCGGACCGGGCGAGCCGCCCGCGCCCGCTGGTGGGGGCGACGCCACGACCATCATGCCCCGCCTGCCCGGCTGAGGCGGGGGAGGACGGGGCGCTCAGATACGCTCAGGTGCGTTGACGACCTGTGGCCAAGGAGCGAGACCCGTGTCTGATCTGTCCCGCATCGTGAAGGCGTACGACGTCCGGGGGACGGTGCCCGACGAATGGGACGAGCGGGTGGCCGAGGCCCTCGGCGTCGCATTCGGCCAGGTGCTGCATGCTCGCGAGGAGCCCGGTGACGCGGTGCTGATCGGGCACGACATGCGGGCTAGTGGGCCGGGTCTGGCCGAGGCGTTCGCCGCCGGGGTCCGGGCCGAGGGGCGGTCGGTGATCGAGCTGGGGCTCGCCTCCACCGACATGGTCTACTACGCCTGCGGCATCCTCGGGCTGCCCGGGGCGATGTTCACCGCGAGCCACAACCCGGCGAAATACAACGGCATCAAGCTGTGCCGCGCGGGCGCCCGTCCCATCGGTCAGGACAGCGGCCTGGCCGAGATCCGGGACCGGGCGCAGGCGCTGCTCGACTCCGGCGTCCGGCGCCCGGCCGGCGCGCCGACCCGGCCGACCGAGCGGCGCGATCTGCGCCCGGAGTACGCCGCCCACCTGCGCGGGCTGGTCGACCTCTCCGGCATCCGCCCGCTGAAGGTGGTGGTCGACGCCGGCAACGGGATGGGCGGTTGGACGGTGCCGAGCGTGCTCGGTGACGCCGTGCTGCCGGCGCTGCCGCTGGAGATCGTGCCGCTCTACTTCGAGTTGGACGGCACCTTCCCCAATCACGAGGCCAATCCGTTGGACCCGGCGAACCTGGTCGACCTGCAGCGGGCGGTCCGCGAGCACGGTGCCGACCTGGGGCTGGCCTTCGACGGCGACGCCGACCGCTGCTTCGTCGTCGACGAGCGCGGCGAGGCGGTCTCCCCGTCGGCGGTGACCGCGCTGGTGGCGGTCCGTGAGCTGGCCAAGCATCCCGGAGCCACGGTCATCCACAACCCGATCACCTCCCGTGCCGTGCCGGAGATCATCGCCGAGCACGGCGGCAAGCCGGTGGTGGCCCGGGTGGGGCACTCCTTCATCAAGGCCGAGATGGCCCGGACCAACGCCGTCTTCGGCGGCGAGCACTCCGCCCATTACTACTTCCGGGACTTCTGGTTCGCCGACACCGGCATGCTGGCGGCGATGCACACCCTGGCGGCGCTCGGTGAGCAGAAGCTGCCCCTCTCCGAGTTGGCCCGGGAGTACGAGCGCTACGTCGCGTCCGGCGAGATCAACTCCACGGTGGCCGACCAGGCGGCGAAGGTGGCCGAGGTGCGGGCCGCGTACCCGGAGGCGACGGTCGAGGAGCTGGACGGGCTGACCCTGGGCTTTCCCGACGGCGCCTGGTTCAACCTGCGCGCCAGCAACACCGAGCCGCTGCTGCGGCTGAACGTCGAGGCACCGACCGAGGAGCGGATGATCATGCTCCGTGACGAGGTGCTGGACCGGGTTCGCCGATAAGATCGCCTGCGCCGGTCGGCACCGCCGGCCGTCACCCCGCACCGTGGAAGGAGCCGTACCGTGGCCCTGGACCCGCAGTTGCTCGAGATCCTCGCCTGTCCGGACACACACCACGCCCCGCTGGACTACGACGCCGGGGCCCAGACCCTCACCTGCATCGAGTGCGGCCGGATCTTCGAGGTGCGCGACGACGTGCCGGTACTGCTGCTCGACGAGGCGCGCGGCGGACCCGCGCAGCAGCGATGATGGAGGGCGTGGCCGGGGTCAGCGGCCGACGCGACGTCGACTCGTCCCTGTTGGACGACCCGGCCGCCCTCGCCGAGCTCGACCCTGGCGGCATGCTCCGGTTCACCGCCTCCGCCGGCGCCCAGGTCCGGGAGTCCGCAGCCCTGGCGGCCGAGGCAAACCTCACCGTGCTCGCCGAAGACGGCCGCCCCCGGGCGGTCGTCATCGCCGGCATCGGCACGGCCGGGCGCACCGGTGACGTGCTGGCCACGGTCGCCGGGCCGCGCTGCCCGGTCCCGGTCATCCCGCACCGCAGCGCCGGCGTGCCCGGCTGGGTGGGCGCCGCCGACGTGGTGATCGCGGTGAGCGCCTCCGGCCGCAGCCCCGAGGCGCTCGGCGCCGCCGAGGCCGCGCATCGCCGGGGTGCCCGGCTGGTCGCCGTCGGGGCCCCCGACTCGCAACTCCAGGCGGTGGCCGAGCGGGCCCGCGCGCCGTTCATCCCGGTGCCCCGCCGGGCCCCGGCCCGGGCCAGCCTGTGGGCGCTCACCGTGCCGGTCCTGCTCGCTGCCCGTACGCTCGGGCTCGTGAAGGTCAACGAGGCGGATCTGGCGGAGACGGCGGCGCGGCTCGACGCGGACGCCGACCGGTGCCGTTCCACGGCCGAGTCGTTCGTCAACCCGGCGAAGTCGCTGGCCCTCGGGCTGGCCGGGTCGATCCCGATCGTCTGGGGTTCGTCGCCGTTGGCCACCGTGGCGGCCCGCCGGTTCGGCGACACCCTGTCGGCCAACGCCCGCTACCCGGTGGTCAGCGGGGCGCTCGGCGAGGCCGGTCGGGGCCGGGTCGGCCTCCTCGACGGCGTCTTCGGCGGGCTGGCCGAGGGGGAGCGGGACATCTTCGCCGACTCGGAGTCCGTCGAGGTCGAGGGCACCCGGCTGCGGCTGGTGCTGCTGCGCGACGGAGGGCTCAACGCCGAGGACGACACCGACGAGCCGTTCGCGGTCGAGGAGCGCCGGGCGGACGCGATACAGACCCTCGCCGAGCGGCGCGGGGTGCGCTGCGACGTGGTGACCGCCGAGGGCGGCTCCGCGCTGGAGCGGCTCGCCTCGCTGGTGTCGGTGCCGGACTTCGCCGCGGTCTACCTCGCGTTGGCACACGGGCTGGACCCGATGGCGGTGCCGGCCATCACCGAGATGAAGGAGCTGGCGAACCAGTGAACATGTGCATCGAACGGGGAACGGCGTGAGTGTGAGGAGTGAGCGGGGGTTGCGAGCCCCGCAGTCGCGAACCGAGGTAAAGCGATGAGCGCCAACGGCGGTACGAAGGCGATTTTCGCGGCCCTGGTGGCCAATGTCGGGATCGCGATCACCAAGTTCATCGCATTCCTGTTGACCAGTTCCTCGTCGATGCTGGCCGAGTCCATCCACTCGGTGGCCGACTCCGGCAACCAGGCCCTGCTGCTGCTCGGTGGCCGACGGGCCAAGCGGGCGGCCACCCCCGAGCACCCCTTCGGGTACGGGCGGGAGCGGTACATCTACGCGTTCATCGTGTCGATCGTGCTGTTCAGCGTCGGTGGCCTCTTCGCGCTGTACGAGGCGTGGCACAAGGCGTCCGATCCGCACGGGATCACGAGCTGGCAGTGGGTGCCGGTGGTCGTGCTGCTGGCGGCGATCGTGATGGAGGGCTTCTCCTTCCGGACCGCGATCAAGGAGTCCAACCACATCCGGGGCAACCAGTCCTGGGTGCACTTCATCCGCCGGTCCAAGGCCCCGGAGCTGCCGGTGGTGCTGCTGGAGGACTTCGGCGCGCTGGTCGGTCTGGTCTTCGCGCTCTTCGGCGTCGGGATGACCCTGATCACCGGCAACGGCATGTGGGACGCGGCCGGCACCGCCATGATCGGTGTCCTGCTGGTGGTCATCGCGATCGTCCTGGCGATCGAGACCAAGAGCCTGCTGCTCGGTGAGGGCGCCGAGCCGAAGGACGTGGCCGAGATCGAGCGGGCCGTCACCGCCGGCTCGGAGGTCGAGCGGATCATCCACATGAAGACGCTCTACCTGGGCCCGGAGGAGCTGATGGTGGCCGCGAAGATCGCGGTACCGCCGTGCGAGAGCGCCGAGGCGCTGGCCCGGGGGATCAACGCCGTCGAGATGCGGATCCGGGCGGCCGTCCCGGTCGCCCGGGTGATCTACCTGGAGCCGGACATCTGGTCGGTCGCGGCCGAGCGGGCCGGCACGGGCACCGCTGCCCCCACAGCCGTCCCGGATGCGCCGGATGCGCCGGTCGCCGCGGTGCCGCACCTGACGGGGGCCGCCGACGGTGAGACCCGCGCCGTGAGCTGAGCATGGAACTGCTGCGGGGGTCGATCCGGGACTACGCCTGGGGTTCCCGCTCGGCGATCGCCGAGTTGCAGGGACGACCGGCGCCCAGCGCCGGGCCAGAGGCCGAGCTGTGGCTGGGTGCCCACCCGAACGCGCCGGCCACCGTGCAGCGCGACGGCTCGCCGGTGAGCCTGGCCGACCTGCTGACCGCCGAGCCGACACGCTGGCTCGGCGGTCGGGTGGTCGAGCGCTTCGGCCCCCGGCTGCCGTTCCTGCTCAAGGTGCTCGCCGCGGACGCGCCGCTGAGCCTCCAGGCGCATCCGGACCGGGAACAGGCCCGCGCCGGCTTCACGGCCGAGGCGGGGCGCCCCGAGGGTGCGCGCAACTACGTCGACCCGCACCACAAGCCGGAGCTGTTGGTGGCACTCTCGCCGTTCGAGGCGCTCTGCGGGTTCCGTGACCCGGCGGAGTCGGCCGTGGCGCTGGCCATGTTCGGCGTACCGGCGCTGGAACCGGTGGTGGCGGCGTTGGGCGGCGGCGCGGCGGGGTTGCGGGAGGCGGTCCGGCT
This sequence comes from Micromonospora sp. RTGN7, assembly GCF_033804645.1. Taxonomy (NCBI): domain Bacteria; kingdom Bacillati; phylum Actinomycetota; class Actinomycetes; order Micromonosporales; family Micromonosporaceae; genus Micromonospora; species Micromonospora sp. RTGN7. Next base: position 37,970 of record NZ_JAPZLF010000022.1, read on the forward strand.
GCTGCTGAGCTGGCCGGCGGACCGGCGGGCGGCGCTGGTGGCGGCCGTGCTGGCGGCGGAGGCCGCCGGGCCCGACGCGGAGCTGGCCCGGGCGCTGGCCGCCGACTACCCCGGCGATCCGGGGGTGCTGGTGGCGTTGCTGCTCAACCACGTCTGGCTCGCTCCGGGGGAGGCGATCTGGATGCCGGCCGGCAACCTGCACGCCTACCTGCGCGGCACGGGCGTGGAGATCATGGCGGCCAGCGACAACGTGTTGCGCGGCGGCCTAACCCCCAAGCGGGTGGACGTCGACGAGCTGCTGCGGGTCCTCCGCTTCGAGGTGCTCGACGACCCGTTGGTGCCACCGGAGGCGGTGTCGGCCGGCGTGGTCCGCTGGCCGGTGCCCGTCGAAGACTTTGCCCTGCACCGGGTGACGATGGGGGCGGGTGCCCCGTCGGTCCGGCTCGGACTGCCGGGGCCTCGGGTGGTGCTCTGCCGGGCCGGGAGGCTTTCGGCCGACGACGGCCGGGGCGTGGTCTCCCTGGTGTCGGGGCAGGCCGCGATCGGCCCGGCCGACGCCGGTCCGCTCGTTCTCACCGGGGTGGGCGAGGCGTACGTCGCCACCGCCGGCCTTGACTGACCGTCACCCGTTCGGGGGTACGCGGCTGCCGCCGGCCCGCCACATATCCGAAATTTCCGGAATAGCTTGACGCACCCCCGCCCTGGTGTGACTCTATGAGTACGCAGCGTTATCGCGACGAAGGTCCGAGGGCGCGCGGGGAACCAAACCGGGGGGATGCACGGGGCGGCCGAGCCGTGGGCGGGGAAACTCCGTTCACGACCGACCGCCCCGTGCGCTGTCCGTCTCAGCGCGTTAGGGTGAAGGGTCGCGCAGCACTCCGTTCGTCCGACAGGAGCTTTCATGACCAGCACCCTCCCGGCCGCCACCAGCGGCGCGTCCGAGGCCCGGCCGAGCACCCTCGCCGAAGGCGACTACAAGGTGGCGGATCTGTCGCTCGCCGAGTTCGGGCGCAAGGAGATCCAACTCGCCGAGCACGAGATGCCGGGCCTGATGGCGATCCGCCGAGAGTTCGCCGAGGCCCAGCCCCTCGCCGGGGCGCGGGTCACCGGCTCGCTGCACATGACGATCCAGACCGCCGTGCTGATCGAGACCCTGGTGGCGCTTGGCGCGCAGGTCCGTTGGGCGTCCTGCAACATCTTCTCCACTCAGGACCACGCTGCCGCCGCGATCGCCGTCGGCCCGGACGGCACCCCCGACGCCCCGGCCGGCGTCCCGGTGTACGCCTGGAAGGGCGAGAGCCTCCAGGAGTACTGGTGGTGCACCGAGCAGGCGCTGGCCTGGCCGGACGGCCAGGGTCCCAACATGATCCTCGACGACGGTGGTGACGCCACCCTACTCGTGCACAAGGGCGTCGAGTTCGAGAAGGCCGGCACCGTCCCGCCGGTCGAGTCCGCCGACTCCGAGGAGTACGCGGTCATCCTGGAGGTGCTGCACCGCTCCCTCGCCTCCGACGGCCAGTACTGGACCCGGATCGCCGCCGGCATCAAGGGCGTGACCGAGGAGACCACCACCGGCGTGCACCGGCTCTACGAGATGCACCGCAACGGCGCCCTGCTCTTCCCGGCCATCAACGTCAACGACTCGGTGACCAAGAGCAAGTTCGACAACAAGTACGGCTGCCGGCACTCGCTGATCGACGGCATCAACCGGGCCACCGACGTGCTGATCGGCGGCAAGATGGCCGTCGTCCTCGGCTACGGCGACGTGGGCAAGGGCTGCGCCGAGTCGCTGCGTGGCCAGGGCGCCCGGGTGGTGGTGACCGAGGTCGACCCGATCTGCGCCCTCCAGGCGGCGATGGACGGCTACCAGGTCGCCACCCTGGACGACGTGGTCGAGCAGGCTGACATCTTCATCACCGCCACCGGCTGTTTCGACGTCATCACCAACGAGCACATGGCCCGGATGAAGCACCAGGCCATCGTCGGCAACATCGGCCACTTCGACAACGAGATCGACATGGCCGGCCTGGCCAAGCGCTCCGACGTCGAGCGGATGAACATCAAGCCGCAGGTCGACCTCTGGAAGTTCGCCGACGGGCACTCGATCATCCTGCTCTCCGAGGGCCGCCTGCTGAACCTGGGCAACGCCACCGGTCACCCGAGCTTCGTGATGTCGAACTCGTTCGCCAACCAGACGATCGCCCAGATCGAGCTCTTCACCAAGACCGAGGAATACCCGATCGGGGTCTACGTGCTGCCCAAGCACCTGGACGAGAAGGTGGCCCGGCTGCACCTGGGCGCGCTCGGCGCGAAGCTGAGCACGCTGACCAAGGAGCAGGCCGCCTACCTGGGCATCTCGCAGGAGGGCCCGTTCAAGCCGGAGCACTACCGCTACTGAGGTAGCCACGAGGGGGCCGGGTCAGCCGCGCGGCGGCGGGCCCGGTCCCTACGCGTACCGGGCCGAGGCGATTTCGCCGTCGTGGCCGGGTGGCGTCCCCACGAACGACTTGACGAGGTCGCGGAGTCGGAGGAAGGTATGGCTGCCCTAAGTTAGTTGAGTCATGCCTGACGGATCAGGGAGCCACGATGTTCGCCACCTACCTGATCGGACTGCGGGAGGGCCTGGAAGCGACCCTGGTGGTCAGCATCCTGGTCGCCTTCCTGGTGAAGTCGCAGCGTCGAGACCGGCTTCCCCAGGTGTGGGCGGGGGTCGGGCTCGCGGTGGCACTCTCGGTGCTGTTCGGCTGGCTGATCGAGTACACCTCGACCTCGCTGCTGGCCCGCTCCGAGGACCGGGAACTGTTCGAGGCGGTGACCTCGGTCGCGGCCGTCGTCTTCGTCACCTGGATGATCTTCTGGATGCGCCGGGCAGCCCGGACCATGGCCGGTGAGCTGCGCGGACGGCTGAGCGAGGCGCTCGCGGTCGGCTCCGTCGCGGTGGCCGGGATGGCCTTCCTCGCGGTGATTCGGGAGGGCCTGGAGACCGCCCTCATCTTCTACTCCGCCGCCCAGGGCGCGGCCGGGGACAGCGGGCCGCTGCTGGCCCTGATCGGCGGCATCGCCAGCGCCGTGGCCATCGGCGTGGGCCTCTACTTCAGCGCCCTGAAGATCAACCTGTCCACGTTCTTCACCTGGACCGGTGCCCTGCTGATCCTGGTCGCCGCCGGCATCCTCAAGTACGGCGTACACGACTTCCAGGAGGCCGGCGTGCTGCCCGGCCTGAACGACCTGGCCTTCGACATCACCTCGGTCCTCGACCCGAGCACCTGGTACGCCGCCCTGCTCGCCGGGATGTTCAACGTCACCCCCGCGCCGAGCGTGCTGGAGACGGTCGCCTGGGTCGCGTACGCCCTGCCGGTGCTGCTGATCTTCCTGCGCCGGCCCGCCGCCCCGGCCCGGCCCGCCACGAAGGCCGCCGCCGAATCGTCCGATCCGTTGGCCCGGGCCGGCACCGACTCTTCCACCACCAGCGGAACCGGGCCGGCGACCGCGTCGCCGCGCGCCTGACCTCACGAGGAGAAACTCCTGATGCGTACCACCCGCTTCCTGACGCTGGCCGCCACCGGCCTGCTGGCCACCACCGGCGTCGCCGCCTGCGGTGGAGCGGAGAAGGACGGCGCAGCCGGCGACGGGGGCCCGATCACCGTCAAGGCGACCGACACCGCGTGCGAGGTCGGCCGAACCGACCTGCCCGCCGGTCAAACCTCCTTCAAGGTGACCAACTCCGGTGCCAAGGTGACCGAGTTCTACGTCTACGCGGCCGGGGACCGGGTGATGGGCGAGGTGGAGAACATCGCCCCCGGGCTCAGCCGCGAACTGCGCGTCGAGCTGCCCGCCGGGACGTACGAGACGGCCTGCAAGCCCGGGATGATTGGCAAGGGCATCCGGGGGGCGCTGAAGGTCAGCGGCACCGCCGCGACCGTCGCCCCCGACGCCGCGCTGGCTGAGGCCACCGCGAGCTACCAGCGCTACGTCAACAGCCAGACCGCCGCCCTGCTGACCAAGACCGAGGAGTTCGTGGCCGCGGTCAAGGCCGGCGACGTGGCGAAGGCCAAGGCGCTGTACCCGGTGGCCCGGACCTACTGGGAGCGGATCGAGCCGGTGGCGGAGAGCTTCGGCGACCTCGACCCGAAGATCGACGGCCGCGAGGAGGTCATCGAGGAGGGCATGGAGTTCACCGGCTTCCACCGGATCGAGAAGGACCTCTGGACGACCGGTGACATCAGCAAGGACGGCCCGATCGCCGACCAGCTCCTGGTCGACGTCAAGGCGATCGTGGCCAAGGCCAACGCCGAGAAGCTCACCCCGCTCCAACTCGCCAACGGCGCGAAGGCGCTGCTCGACGAGGTCGCCAGCGGCAAGATCACCGGCGAGGAGGAACGCTACTCGCACACCGACCTCTGGGACTTCAACGCCAACCTGGAGGGCTCGAAGGCGGCGATCGCCTCGCTCCGTCCGGCCCTGGAGCAGCGCTCCCCGGAGCTGGTCGCCCAGCTCGACAAGGAGTTCGCCAACGTGGAGACCGCGCTCGGCAAGCACCGCGACGGCGACGGCTGGAAGCTGCACACCGCGCTGGGCAAGGCGGAGCTGAAGGAACTCTCGGACAGCATCAACGCGCTGGCCGAGCCGATCAGCAAGGTCGCGGCGGTCGTCGCCCGGTGACCGACCACCCCGCTGGGCGCAGCGACGAGCAGGAAGGGTAACGGCATGAGCGGGAACCAGGTGTCCCGGCGGAGGGCGATCACCCTTGCCGGCGCGGGGGTCGCCGGGGTGGCCGGCGTCGCCGCCGGGGCCGGCGCGCTGGCCCGGGGCGGGGGCGACCGCGCCGCCGCCGACCAGGGCGCGGCGGCCGGCGCGGTGCCGTTCCACGGCGAGCACCAGGCGGGCATCACCACCCCGGCCCAGGACCGGCTGCACTTCGTCGCGTTCGATGTCGTCACCAAGGACCGGGCTCGGCTCGTCGAGCTGCTCGGGGAGTGGACGGCCGCCGCCGCCCGGATGACCGCCGGGCGGGACGCCGGGGTGATCGGTGCGGTCGGCGGCGTCCCCGAGGCCCCGCCGGACGACACCGGCGAGGCCCTCGGGCTGCCCCCGTCGCAGCTCACCCTCACCATCGGCTTCGGCCCGACGCTGTTCCGCGACACCCAGGGGAAGGATCGGTTCGGTCTCGCCGACCGCCGACCCGCCGCGCTGGCCGACCTGCCGCACTTCGCCGGGGACGCGCTACGGCCGGAGTTGTCCGGCGGGGACCTCTGCGTCCAGGCCTGCGCCAACGACCCCCAGGTGGCGGTGCACGCCATCCGGAACCTGGCCCGGATCGGCATGGGCGTGGTGAGCGTCCGGTGGTCGCAGCTCGGCTTCGGGCGCACCTCGTCGACGTCCCGTGGCCAGGCCACCCCGCGCAACCTGTTCGGCTTCAAGGACGGCACCGCCAACCTGAAGGCCGAGGACGCCGGGCTGCTGCGCGAGCAGCTCTGGGCCCAGCCGGGCGACGGGCCGGACTGGATGACCGGCGGATCGTACCTGGTCACCCGCAAGATCCGGATGCTGGTCGAGACCTGGGACCGCAGCTCCCTGGCCGAGCAGGAGCAGATCGTCGGGCGGACCAAGGGCAGCGGCGCCCCGCTGGGCAGGGGCGACGAGTTCGACGAGCCCGACCTCACCGCGACGGGCGACGACGGCCAGCCGCTGATCGCCGAGACCGCGCATGTCCGGCTCGCCCATCCGAGCCAGCACGACGGAGCGCGCCTGCTGCGCCGGGGCTACAACTTCGTGGACGGCTCGGACGGGCTGGGCCGGCTCGATGCCGGGCTGTTCTTCATCGCCTACCAGCGAGACCCGCGCAAGCAGTTCGTGCCGATCCAGACCCGGCTGGCCCGCAACGACGCGATGAACGAGTACCTGCGGCACGTCTCCAGCGGCATCTTCGCCTGCCCGCCCGGGGTGCGCGACGGCGGCGATCACTGGGGCCGCGCGCTGTTCGGCTGAGCCCGGACCGGAAGTCGCCGGGCCCCGGATCCGGGATGGCCGCGCGCTCACCGGCACAGTAAAGACCCGGGTCGCCGGACCCGTACCTGATCATGGTGACCCGGCGCCCGCGCGCTGAAGGTGCGGCGGACGGCCACCCGGCAGTACCGTGCCGGGTGACGCCGGTCCCGGCGCACCGGCGACCTGCCGGCGGCTTCTCCGGTGACGCCGGTCCCACCGACAAGAACGGGGATGCAACTATAAATCCCATGAGAGCCCGGGTACTGGTGGTCGACGACGACCCCGCGCTCGCCGAGATGCTCGGCATCGTCCTGCGCAGCGAGGGTTTCCTGCCCTCGTTCGTCGCCGACGGCGAACGGGCGCTGGCCGCGTTCCGCGAGAGCCGGCCCGACATAGTCCTGCTCGACCTGATGCTGCCCGGAATGAGCGGCATAGACGTGGCGCGGGCGATCCGCGGCGAGTCCGGCGTGCCGATCGTGATGCTCACCGCCAAGAGCGACACGGTCGACATCGTGCTCGGGCTGGAGTCCGGCGCGGACGACTACGTGGTCAAGCCCTTCAAGCCCAAGGAACTGGTGGCCCGGATGCGGGCCCGGCTGCGCCGGGGCGAGGATGTGGCGCCGGAGATGCTGACCATCGGGCCGCCCGGCAACCAGATCAGCATCGACGTGCCGGCGCACACCGTCAGCCGCAACGACGAGGAGGTGAAGCTGACGCCGCTGGAGTTCGACCTGCTGGTCGCGCTCGCCCGCAAGCCGCGTCAGGTGTTCACCCGAGAGGTGCTGCTGGAGCAGGTCTGGGGTTACCGGCACGCCGCCGACACCCGGCTGGTCAACGTGCACGTGCAGCGGCTACGGGCCAAGATCGAGCCGGACCCGGAACGACCGGAAATCATCCTCACCGTGCGGGGCGTGGGTTACAAGGCCGGCACCGGATAGCCTGGGTCGCACTGTGACCACCTCCCCGACGCCCGGTCCCGCGCCCACCGTCACCCGCCGGCAGCCCGCCGCGCGGGAGCTGTGGCGCGTCCTGACCGGTCGGACGGCCCGGCTGACGGCCGGCCTGCGCCAGACCTGGCGTCGCTCGCTCCAGGTCCGGGTGGTGACCATCACCCTGGTCACCTCCAGCCTGCTCGTCGGCGGGTTCGCCTACCTGATCGCCGACAAGATCACCAACATCCTGATGGAGAACGCCGAGACCGACGTCCGACTCCGGGTCAGCAGCGGCAGCGACTACGCGGCGAAGCAGTTCAGCCTCTACAGCCAGCCGCAGGAGGCGCAGCTCCAGGACACCATCGACGGCACGGTCAACTACCTGGCCGGCGGCGACCCGCAGCAGACCGGCGGGGTGGTGGTCGGGATCGTCGCCGACGGCTACACCGGGATCATCGAGCCGCGCTTCTCCCCGGACGTCGAGGTCCGATCGTTGATCAGCCGGGAACTGCGGGCCACGGTCGCCGGCGGCAACATCGCCAGCCAGATCCGCACCGGCCGGCTGGCCGACGACTCCACGAAATTCCTGGTGTACGGCTCGCCGGTGCCGACCCGCTTCGGTCAGGTGGAGCTCTACTACCTCGTGCCGCTGACCCGGCAGGACGTCACCGCGGAGGACGCCCGGGCCACCGTGGTGGCCACCGGGGTGGCACTGGTGCTCCTGCTCGGCCTGCTCGCCGCCCTGGTCACCCGGCTGGTAGTGACGCCGGTGCGGGTCGCCGCCCGGACGGCCCAGCGGCTCTCCGCCGGCCTGCTCGACCAGCGGATGGTGGTCAACGGGGAGGACGACCTGGCGCTGCTGGCCGCCTCTTTCAACCAGATGGCGACCAACCTGCAACGGCAGATCCTCCGGCTGGAGGAGATGTCCCGGCTGCAGCGCCGATTCACCTCCGATGTCTCCCACGAGCTGCGCACCCCGCTGACCACGGTCCGGATGGCCGCCGACCTGATCTTCGCCGAGCGCGCCGAGTTCGACCCGGCGGTGGCCCGTAGCGCCGAGCTGCTCCAGGCCGAGCTGGACCGCTTCGAGGAACTGCTCACCGACCTGCTGGAGATCAGCCGCTTCGACGCCGGGTTCGCCATGCTGGACGCCGAGCCGACCGACCTGGTGCCGGTGGTGCACCGGGTCGCCGACCGGCTGGCCGGGCTGGCCGAGCGGGTCGGGGTGACCATCGAGCTGGACGTGCCCGACGCCCCGGTGATCGCCGAGGTGGACCCACGCCGGGTCGAGCGGGTGCTGCGCAACCTGGTCGGCAACGCCGTCGAGCACGGCGAGGCCAAGCCCGTCCTGATCACCCTCGGGCATGACCAGACGGCGGTCGCGCTCACCGTCCGGGACCACGGGGTGGGGCTCAAGCCGGGCGAGGAGAAGCTGGTCTTCAACCGGTTCTGGCGGGCCGACCCATCCCGGGCCCGGCAGACCGGGGGCACCGGTCTGGGACTCTCCATCAGCCTGGAGGACGCCCGGCTGCACGGCGGCTGGCTGGAGGCGTGGGGCGCGCCGGGCCAGGGTGCCCAGTTCCGGCTCACCCTGCCGGCCCGGGCCGGCGACCGGCTGACCACGTCCCCGCTGCGGCTGGTCCCCGCCGACGCCACCCTGCCGTTCGGCGGCCCGCGCGGCGGCGGGCTGCTCGCCATCGGCCCCGGCACCTCCGGCGCCCTGGCCGTCGGGCCGGCCGCGGCCGGCGACCGCGCGGAGGTGGGGTCGTGACGCCGCGCCGCCGGTTCACCGCGACCCTTGCCGGGGTGCTCCTGCTCGCCGGCCTGACCGGCTGCGGCATCCCGAAGGAGTCCGAGGTCAAGGTCGACGGGCAGGTGGCCGCCGGGAGGGCGGGCTCGTCGAGCTTCCAACGGGATGAGCCGCTGAGCCAGAAGGCCAGCGGCACCGACCGGACCGCTTTCGTGACGAACTTCCTCGCCGCCGCCGCCGGCGAGGCGGACCGGGCGTACTACCGGGTCAAGCAGTTCGTCGCCCCCGACGGGCGCAACCAGATTCAGGAGAAGCAGCCCAGCGAGGTGGCCCTCACCGTGGTGCGGCTGCGCGAGGCCCCGGTGATCACCGAGACCACCGACGGCGTCAAGGTCACCATCAAGGTGCAGCAGGTCGGCCTGCTGCGCGCCGACGGCACGCTGGTGCCGCCGGTGGCCACCGAGTCCGAGTACCGGTTCAAGCTGAGCGCCGCCCAGGAGGACAAGCCGGACGCCGGCTGGTACGTGACCGACCCGCCGCCGAACGTGCTGCTGCTCAGCGACGACGCGCTGCGGCGGTACTACCGGACCCACCCCGTCTACTTCTGGAACACCGACCGCACCCGGCTGGTGCCCGACCAGCGCTACCTGCCGCTGACCGTGCCGAACGAGCGGCGGGTCACCGAGGTGGTGAAGTGGCTGACCGCCGGGCCGTCGGAGTGGCTCGGGTCGGGGACGAGCCGGCTGCCCGACGGCACCCGGCTGATCAACAACGCGACCGAGTCGGACGGGCAGTGGGAGGTCAACCTCGACATGCCCGTTGACGCGGACGACAAGCGGGTGGAGCAGCTCGTCGACCAGCTCGCCTGGTCGCTGCCGGAGCTGGACGGCCGGCTGGAGCTGAAGATCCATAACCAGTCCCGCAAGCAGGTGTCCGACCTCTCCGATCACCGCCGGGCGAATCCGGTGTACCCGCTCGTCGCCGATCCGCAGCGGTTCTGCGTCTACGACGGGGCGATCCACCCGCTCAACTTCCCCGGGGAACCAAGCGGCGGGGTGCCGGTCATCCAGGCGGTCAACAAAGACGTCGTCTCGGCCGGGTTCAGCCGTTCCGGCGACGACCTGCTGGCTGCCCTGGTGACCGCCGGGCCGGACGGCCGCCAGCGGCTCACGGTCGGCGTGGGCGCGGAGCCGGTGAGCATCTTTCAACAGGGCCCCCGGTCGTACGCCGCGATGGGCCGGCCGGTCTGGCTGCGTTCGCCCGGCCCGGCCCGCCCGCAGGGGCTGGTGGTGGCCGACGGCCGGCTCTACCGGTTCGAGGGGAACGCCCAGCTCCGGGCAGTGCCGCTGACCGTCCAGGGCGAGGTGACATCGGTGGCGGTGTCCCTGGACGGGCACCGCATCGCGGTGATCGTCGGCGGCACCCTCTACGTCGCGACGGTCAACCTGAACGGCGGTGTGGTCTCCGTGGGCCCGGCCCGCCGGCTGGCCACCTCGCTGACCGACCTCTCCGCCGTCGACTGGGCGGGGGAGAACATCCTGGACCTGGCCGGGTCGGCGGGGCGGCCGGCGATCTACGAGATCAGCGTGGACGGCGCCCTGGAGACGGCGCTGCGCAAGGACGTCGGCGCCCGGGTGACCCATTTGTCGGCGTACCCGCTGAACCTGGTGGTGCCGTTCTCCAACGCGAACCTGATGTACGAGGCGAATGGGGTCGCGTACCGGAACAACCCGTTCGACACGATCAAGCGGGATCAGGTGCTGAACGTGACCCCGCCGCAGGCCGGGGTACGGGCCGGCAACCCGACCGCCCCGTTCTTCCTCTACTGAGGGGGCGGCGCGGTGCGCGGCGTCGGCGGGCTCTGGGCGGACCTCACCGACCTGGTGCTGCCGGTGGAGTGCGCCGGCTGCGGGGGCCGGGCGGGGGCGACCCGGCACGGGTTCTGCCCCGGCTGCGTGGCGACGCTGGAGGCGCTGCGTCCCGGCCCGGTACGTCCTACCCCGGCCCCGGCCGGGCTGCCGCCGTGCGTCGCCCTCGGCCCCTACGGCGGGGTGTTACGGGAGGCGCTGCTGGCGTACAAGGAGCGGGGCCGGCACGGGCTGGCCCGGCCGCTGGGCGGGCTGCTCGCGGAGGTGGTGGCCGAGGCGGTGGGCGGGGCGCGGCCGGTGCTGCTGGCCCCGGTGCCGGACACGGCGGCGGCGGCCCGCGCCCGGTACGGCGACCACCTGGGCCGGCTCGCCCGACACGCGGCGTACCGACTGCGCCGGGCCGGCTGGCCGGTGCGGGTTCTCCGGCCGCTGCGGGCGCTGCCCCGGCCGGACTCGGCCACGCTGGACAGCGCGGCCCGCGCGCGGGCCGCGGAGGACACCTTCCGGGCCCGACCCGGGGCGGCCGTGCCCCGGCCCCGCGCCGGGGCACCGGCGCCGGTGGTCGTGCTGCTCGACGACATCGTCACCACCGGGGTCACCCTGGCTGCCGCCGCCCGTGCGCTCAGCGCGATCGGCCTGTCGCCCACCGTCGCCGCAGTGCTCGCGGCGACGGAGAAACGCCGCCGTTCGTGACCCACGGTGTTTCTTTTTTGCCCTTGCGTGTGTGGCCTGTGAAAATCCTGAGCCTTTCCGGGTCGGGGGGTGCATTGCGGGCGTACAGGGGCTAGCGTTTTCTTTGTCGGGGCAGGAAGGAATTCCTAGCCCCCGGCGGTGAGAGGAGGCGTAGGCGCACTGACCCGGTCGACGCCGAACGGGATCTCCCCACGAGGGCGAGCCGACCGGGATCCGGATCGAAGACCGTCCGAACAAGGGAGGTCAGATGGACATCGTGGTCAAGGGCCGTAACGTGGAAGTCCCGGATCATTACCGGGTGCACGTGGCCGAGAAGCTCGCGAAGATCGAACGTTACGATCATAAACTTATTCGTGTCGATGTTGAGTTGTTCCATGAGCGGAATCCACGCCAGTCCGACCATTGCCAGCGGGTCGAGATAACGGTGGTTTCCCGTGGCCCGGTGATTCGGGCCGAGGCCTGCACCGATGATTTCTACAGCGCGCTCGACGCCGCAATCGCGAAGCTGGACAACCGGCTGCGCCGGGCGGCGGACCGTCGCCGGGTCCACCGGGGCCGGCACGCGCCGATCTCCGTGGCGGCGGCCACCGCCGACCTGCCGGTGGCGGATCTCGGGTCGCCCGTCGTGGCCCTCGACGGCTCGCGCACGGCCACCGCAGTCGCGGAACGGGTCGAGGAGGAGCACGACGACCAGCCCTGGCACATCGCCCGGGCGAAGGTCCACCCCGCCGAGCCGATGACCGTCGACGACGCGCTGTTCCAGATGGAACTGGTCGGGCACGACTTCTACCTGTTCCAGGACAAGGAGTCCGGCCGCCCCAGCGTCGTCTACCGCAGGCACGCCTACGACTACGGCATCATCTCCCTCGACGCCTGATCCCAGCCCGCCGCGCGGGTCGACACGTCGACGCCGCACCGCGTCGTGGGGGGGGGGGTGGGGTGGGGTGGGGGGGGCCCCCCAACCACCCCACAGCGCTGGGGGTGACGGGGGGGGGGGGGGGGGGGGACTCGTGGGGGGGGGGGGGGGGGGGGGGGGGGGGGGGGGGGGGGGGGGGGGGGGCCGGCGGGGGGGGGGGGGGGGCGCCCCGCGCCGCGCGGCGGGCGCGCCCCCCCCCCCCCCCCCCCGGTCCCGGGTGTCGGTCAACGGGGCGTCGCCTCGGCTACCTCGTGCAGCCAGCAGGCCACCGACCGGTCGGTGGCGTCGGCCGGCGGGCCGAGCTGCGGCAGCCGGCTGTCGCAGGGGGCGAACGCCTTCGGGCAACGCGGGTGGAACGCGCACCCGTCGGGCATGGCCCGCAGGTCCGGCGGTGAACCGGGGATGCCGGTCAGCTCCCGGCGCGGCCCGCGCAGGGCGGGAAACGAGTGCAGCAGCCCGTCGGTGTACGGGTGCAGCGCCGCGCCGTACAACCGCGCGGCGGGGGCCTGCTCGACGATCCGGCCGCCGTACATGATGGCGATGCGGTCGGAGAACTCGACCAGCAGCGACAGATCGTGGGTGATGAACAGCACCGCGAAGCCGAGCCGTTCCCGCAGCTCGGCGAGCTGGCCGAGGATCTGCCGCTGCATCACCACGTCCAGGGCGGTGGTCGGCTCGTCCATGATGACGACCTGCGGCTCCAGCGCCAGCGCCATGCCGATCATCACCCGCTGGCGCATGCCGCCGGAGAGCTGGTGCGGGTAGCTGTCCAGCCGGTCGGCGGAGATGCCGACCAGCCGCAGCAGGTCCCGGGCGCGGGCCAGCCGGGCCGCCCGGCTCAGCCCCGGCTCGTGCGCCCGGATCGCGTCGACCAGTTGGGTGGAGACCTTGTGCACCGGGTTGAGGGAGTTCATCGCGCCCTGGAACACGATCGACGTCTCCGCCCAGCGGAACGCCCGCAGTTGGGCGGGGGAGAGGGTCAGCACGTCGACCGGCGGGCCGTCGACCGGGTGGTAGAGCACCTGCCCGCCGCTGATCACGCCCGGCGGCGGGAGCAGCCGGGTCAGCCCGTACGCCAGGGTGGACTTGCCGCTGCCGCTCTCCCCGGCCAGGCCGAGCACCTCACCCCGGTGCAGGGTGAGGTCGACCTCGCGCACGGCGCGCACGGCGGCCTCGCCGAGGCCGTAGTCGACGCTGAGCCCACGGATCTCCAGCACCGGTTCGCTCATCGCCCGGCCTCCTCTCGCTGCGGGGACGGGGCCGCCGCCCCGGGGGACGGAGCCGGCGGCGCCGGCCGGGGCGCCAGTACCGGGGTGAAGCCCACCCGCATCCGCACGGTGCGCCCGTCGGCGGTGCGAACCCGGGTCCGCCCGGCGCTGCGCAGGCGTGGGCTGACGAACTCGTCGATGCCGAAGTTGATCAGTGCCAGGGCGGTGCCGAGCAGCGCGATGGCCAGCCCGGCCGGCACGAACCACCACCAGGCGCCCTGCGCCAGGGCCTGCTGGCTCTGCGCCCAGAACAGGATGGTGCCCCAGTTCCACGACGAGATCGACGAGATGCCGATGAAGGCCAGGGTGATCTCCGACATCACCGCGAAGATCACCGTGCCGACGAAGCCGGAGGCGATGATCGCGGTGAGGTTCGGCAGGATCTCGAAGCCGATGATCCGCCAGGTGGTCTCGCCGGTGGCCCGGGCGGCCTCCACATAGTCGCGGCGGCGCAGCGACAGGGTCTGGGCGCGCAGCACCCGGGCGCCCCAGGCCCACGAGGTCAGCCCGATGACCAGGGCGACGACCAGGTCGCCCGCGTCGGTGACCGTGGACGTGACAATAATGATCAACGGCAGCGCCGGGATCACCAGGAACACGTTGGACAGCGCGGAGAGGCCGTCGTCGGCGTACCCGCCGAGGTAGCCGGCGGTCACCCCGACCAGGACCGCCAGCACCGTGGCCACCACCCCGGCGACCAGGCCGACGAGCATCACCCCGCGGGTGCCGACCAGGATCTGGCTGAACACGTCCTGCCCGAGATGGGTGGTGCCGAACCAGTGCTGCGCCGACGGCGGCTGGAGCAGCGCGTTGCTGCGAGCGTCCGGGTCGTACGGGGCGATCCAGGGGCCGATCACGGCGAGCAGCACGTACCCGGCGACCACGGCCAGCCCGGTGGCGGCCTTGCCGCCGCTGACGAACCGCAACCGGCGGCGGCGGTCGGGCCGGACACTGGGCTGGGCCATCGCGCCCTGCTCCGGGATGACCTGCTCCATGCTGGAGGTCGGGATGCTCACGGTTCAGCCCTCCTTTCGGGTGCGCGGGTCGAGCAGCAGGTACGCCATGTCGGCCAGCAGGTTGGCCACCAGCACCGACAGCGTGATGACCAGGAAGATGCCCTGCATCAGCGGGTAGTCCTTGGCGCCGACCGCCCGGAACAGCAGGAACCCGAGGCCCGGGTAGGAGAAGACGATCTCCACGAGCAGGGTGCCGCCGACGATGAACCCCAGCGACAGGGCGAACCCGGCCACGTTGGGCAGCAGCGCGTTGCGGGCCGCGTAGCTCACCGCGACCCGTCGTTCGGGCAGGCCCTTGGCGTGCGCGACGGTGATGTAGTCCTCGGCGGCGACGGTGACCATCATGTTGCGCATGCTGAGGATCCAGCCGCTCATCGAGGAGACCAGGATGGTGGCGGCGGGCAGCAGGCTGTGCTGCACCGCGCTGCCCAGGAAGATCGTGTCCAGGGCCGGGATCAGGCCGGGGGAGTACCCGCCGGAGGACGGGAAGAAGCTGCCCGGCCCGGCCAGTACCGCGATCGCCACCAGGCCCAGCCAGAAGTAGGGCACCGAGGAGAGAAAGGTCGTCGCCGGCAGCAGGCCGTCCACCCAGGAGCCGCGCCGCCAGCCGGCCAGCACGCCGAGGCCGGTGCCGAGGACGAAGCTGATCGCCGTGGTGACGCCGACCAGGGCGAGGGTCCAGGGCAGCGCGTCGCCGATCACCTCCGACACCGGTGCCGGAAACGCGGTGAACGACAACCCCAGGTCGCCGTGTGCGAGCTGCCACCAGTAGTCGAGGTACTGCTCCCACAGGCCGGCGTCGGAGTCGAGGCCGAACAACACGTACAGCGAGTCGAGGGCGTCGGTGCTGAGCTGCCCCTGGAAGCGGGAGATCAGCGACTTCACCGGGTCGCCGGGGATCAGCCGGGGGACGAAGAAGTTGATGCTCAACGCCGCCCAGGCGGTGAAGAGGTAGAAGGCGAGGCGTCGCAGCAGGTAGGTCATCGGCCGGCCTCCCCGCCCACCGCGACGGCCGTAGACCGGGGCTCGCGGGTGTCCGGGTCGTAGAGCCAGCAGGCCGTCCAGTGCCCGTCGTGGTCACCGACCGGCAGTCGCGGAGGCAGTTCCTCGGCGCAGCGCGGCAGGGCGACCGGGCAGCGCGGGTGGAATCGGCAGCCGGTGGGGGGCCGGATCAGGCTCGGCGGCTCGCCGTCGCCGCGTTCGGTCACCCCCGTCGCGCCGGCGCCGGCGATCCGGTCCGGGTCGGGTGCCGAGCCGATCAACAGCCGGGTGTACGGGTGCGCCGGGCGCTGGGTGACCGTCTCGCTGTCGCCGCCTTCGACCAGGCGGCCGGCGTACATCACCAACGTCTCGTCGGCGAAGTAGCGGGCCGAGGCGATGTCGTGGGTGATGTAGAGGATCGCCAGGTCGAACCGCTCCTTGAGCTCGCGCAGCAGGTTGAGCACGCCGAGGCGGATCGACACGTCGAGCATGGACACCGGCTCGTCGGCGAGCAGCACCTCCGGGTCCGCGCCGAGCGCCCGGGCGATGGCGACGCGCTGCCGCTGCCCGCCGGACAGCTCGTGCGGGAACGCGTCCAGGTAGCGCTCGGCCGGGGTGAGCCGGACCTGGTCGAGCAGCCGCCGCAGCGCCGCGTCGAGATCGGCGTCGGTGCGGCCGGCATTGCCGTGCACCCGCAGCGCCCGGGTCAGGTGGTAGCGCACGGTGTGCACCGGATTCAGCGACGCGAACGGATCCTGGAAGATCAGCTGAACCCGCCGGGCGTACGCGCGAAACGGCCGCCCACCGCGAACGGTGATCGGCTCGCCGTGCAGCCGCACGGTCCCCGCCGTGCGCGGGTAGAGCTGCGCGAGCAGTCGGGCGACGGTCGACTTGCCGGAGCCCGACTCGCCGACCAGGGCGGTGACCCGGCCGCGGTGCAGCGTCAGGTGCACGTCGTCGACCGCGTGTACGGCCGGCGCGGTGCGGGAGAACAGGCCGCGCAGCCGCCTGCGGACGGGGAAGTGCTTGGTCAGGCCGATCGCCTCCAGCACCTCCTCGCCGGCGGTCGGGGCCGACGGGGTGGACGTCGTCATGCCGGGTTCCTGTCTGTCAGGGGTGGAGGCGGCTCCGCTCGGGCGGAGGGCCGCCGGCGGGGTCGCCGGTGGCCCGGGCGGGCACGGGGCCGCCCGGACCACCGGCGGCGACTCAGGAGCCGGCGGGCCGCAGCCGCTGCACGACGTCCGCCGCGTTCGGCTGGGTCGGCTGCCCCGCGCCGTAGGCGTTCGTGTCGTCCGGCCAGCCGGTCCAGTTCTTCGTGCTGTACGCGGAGCCGACGTTGTCCGCGCCGACCGGGATCATCGGCGTCTGCTCCACGAAGGTCTTCTGGAGCGTGGCCAGGGCCGCGGTGCGGGCCGCGGCGTCGGTGGCGTTGGCGTACGCGACCAGCGCGGCGGTGGCCTCCGGGCTGTCGAAGCGGCCGAAGTTACCGGCGGGGGAGGCCTTGCCGATCGGCTTGAGCAGCCGGCCGTCCATCACCGTCTGGTAGATGTCGTACGGCGTCGTGCCGCCGTTGGTCCACCGGAACGTCGCGTCGAACTTGCCCTCCTCGACGTTGCGGAACCAGGCGTCCTGGTTGGCCTTGTCGACGGTGGCGGTGATGCCGATCTTGGCCAGGTTGTCCTTCACGATCTCCAGGCTGGTCTGGTAGTCCGACCAGCCGGCCGGGTCGGTGAGGGTGAGGGTGACCGGCTTGCCGCTCGGGTCGAGCAGCTTGTCGCCGGAGTACCGGAAGCCCGCCCCGGTGAGCACCTGCTTCGCCCCGTCGACGTCGACCCGGTGCTGCTGTCCCTTGTACGCCGGGTCGACGTAGGAGTCCCCGGCCGGGCTGGGCAGCCCGGTCACGCTGGTGACCAGGGGGTGGAAGTAGCCGGCCGAGGCCTGCTGGAAGATGTCCTCCCGGTTGATCACCATGTTCATCGCCCGGCGCAACGCGGGGTTGTCGAACGGCTTGCGGGTGGTGTTGACGTAGAGGCCGTGGATGCCGAGCACCGGCGGCGCCCACACCTTGTGGTTGGCCGGGTCCTTGCCGACGAAGACCGTCTTGACGTTGGGGATGAAGACGAAGCTCCACTCCGACTCGCCGTTGGCCAGCGCGGTGGTCTGGGCGTTGTTGTCGGTGTAGGAGGTGTAGCGCAGCTCCTTGATCTTCGGCGGGTCCTGCCAGTAGCCGCCGGGGCGCAGGGCGAGGGTGGTGGTCTGCGGGGTGAACGACTTCAACGTGTACGCGCCGCTGCCGACGGGGTTCTTGTTGATGTCGGTGCCCGGCTGCTTGATCGTCGACCAGATGTGCTGCGGCACGATCGGGACCTGGGCGATGATCTTCTGCTGGTTGACGAACTGCGGTGAGGAGAAGCCCAGGGTCACCTGGTTGCCGGAGGTGGTGACCGAGGAGTACGGGGTGGCCGCGATGTTGAGCCCCTCGTTCTCCTTCAGCAGGTTGTAGGTGAACGCGACGTCGGCGGCGGTGACCGGCTTGCCGTCGGACCAGGTGGCGTTCTCCCGCACGGTGACGGTGACCGAGCGGTAGTCCGGCGTCCACTCGGCCTTGCTGGCCAGCCACGGCCGGAACGGGTCGGCGGGCTTGACCGGGTTCCACATCATCAGGGGCTCGTAGATCTGCCACCGGTAGCCCAGCGACGCCGCCGACGAGGTGGTCAGGAACGGGTTGTGGTTCTCCGTCTGCGGGCCGTTGGGCATGCCGATGTTGAGCACGGTCGCGGCGCTGCCCTTGTCCCGGGCCCGGGTGTTCTCGGTCTCGCCACACGCGGTGGCGGTGGCGGCGATCGCGCCGGCCAGCGCGACGGCGACGAACTGGCGTCTTCTCACGGTGGTCTCCCTCGGTGCTCCCGGCGAGGGGAGCGGGGTCGGTGGTGGGGGATGGGTGTGCGGTGTCGCACCCGGTCGGTTCGATGCCCCGGCCGGTGGCGTGTGGTGGCGTTCCTTCAGGGGGCGTGGGTGGGTGCTGTCGCTCAGGCAGCCCCGATGGTCGAGGCGCGGACGGTGAACGCGGTGGGTATCACGGTGGGTGTGTCGGGCAGGGCGGTGCCGTCGAAGTGGGCGATGAGGGCGTGGGCGGCGGCCTCGCCCATCTGGCGCAGCGGCTGGTGCACGGAGGTCAGGGGCGGGTGGGTGTGCGCCGCCAGGGGCAGGTCGTCGAAGCCGACGACCGCCACGTCCTCGGGGACCCGGCGGCCGGCACCCCGCAGGGCGTGCAGCGCCCCGGCGGCGGAGAGGTCGTTGTGGGCGAAGACGGCGTCGAAGGGCGTCCCGGCCGCCAGTAGCCGCTGGACCGCCGCCCGTCCGCAGTCGAGGGTGAAGTCGCCCTCGACGACCAGGCGCGGGTCCAGCGGCAGGCCGGCTTCCGCGTAGCCCTCGGCGAAGCCGGTCAGGCGTTCCCGGGTGCAGCCGAACCGGCTCAGTCCGGTGACCACCAGCGGGCGGTGTCGCCCGAGGGAGAGCAGGTGCTCGGCGGCGGCGCGGGCACCTGCCCGGTTGGTGGTCCGGACGGAGGGGAACGGCGGCCGGTGCCCGCGGTCGTCGATGAGGATCACCGGCAGCCCCCGGTCGTGCAGGGCGGCGATGTGCGCCAGGGTGCCCTCCGGCTCGACCACCAGCAGGCCGTCGAAGGACTTCGCCGAGACCTGGGAGGCGAACCGCCGCATCGACTCGTCGCCCCGGTTGTGGGTGAACAGCAGCAGGCCGTAGCCCTCGCTCTCCACCACGTCGACCGCACCCTGGAGCACCTCACCCATCCACGGCCAGGTCAGCGAGGGGACCAGCATCCCGACCACCCGGGCCCGACCCCGGGCCAGGCCGACGGCGCGGGCGCTGGGCACGTAGCCCAACTCCTTGATCACGGCGCGGACCCGGGCCGCCGTGGCCTGCCCGAGCTCGCCCTTGCCGTTGAGGACCCGGGAGACGGTCGTCTTGCTCACCCCCGCCCTGATGGCGACGTCGGCGATGGTGATCGGCACGGAACGCTCCTGGATCGCAGGGGTGGGAGGAGTGGCGCGGAACCGGTTGCGGAAGCGGTTCCGTCGCAGTCAACCGGAGTGACGACAGTCACGTCAATAACGGCCGAGTAACAAAACCATGACTAAGTTCAAGGAGTTAAAGAAGCGGTCGATCGATGCCTGGCCGACGCCGACGATCAGGGTCCGTCGATTCTCCCGGTGGTGCCGCCCCTTGCCGCCCGGCTCGGGTGCTGCGGCCCGGTCGATCGGCGTCGGCCGCTGCCGTGACCCTGCCCACAGGGGAACAAGCCGTTAAAGCAGGTGTAGCCGGGCGCGACTTGTTACCGTCGCCGCGTGCGTCCGCGGAGATCATGCGTGCGAGGGGACGAGGGCGCAGGGCCCCGGGCGCACGGGGTCGCCGTCCGCGACGGCCCCGCCTGATCTCCGATTGGGAACCGACGCCACGTGCTGTGTGGCGCGGCCCGTCGGCGACATCCGCCAGCTTCCAGGAGATGTGCTGTGAGTAGTCAATCAGCGGCGCCGAGCAGAATCGACGCCGCCGTACTCAAGATCGCCGGGGTTGTGGTCCTCGGTGCGATCATGTCGATCCTCGACGTGACTGTGGTCAGCGTCGCGCTGCCGACCTTCCAGACGGAGTTCGACGCGTCGTACGCCCGGGTCGCCTGGACGATGACCGGCTACACGCTGGCGCTGGCCACGGTCATCCCGTTGACCGGTTGGGCAGCCGACCGGTTCGGCACGAAGCGGCTCTACATGACGGCGCTCGTGCTCTTCACGCTCGGCTCGGGGCTCTGCGCCACCGCCGATTCGATCGGCCAGCTCATCGGCTACCGGGTGCTGCAGGGACTCGGCGGCGGCATGCTGATGCCGCTCGGCATGACGATCATGACGCGGGCGGCCGGCCCCGACCGGATCGGCCGGCTGATGGCTGTGCTGGGCATCCCGATGCTGCTCGGCCCGATCGGCGGGCCGATTGTGGGCGGCTGGCTGATCGACGTGGCGAGCTGGCACTGGATCTTCCTGATCAATTTGCCGATCGGCGCCGTCGCGCTGATCTACGCGCAGCGGGCGCTGCCGAAGGACAACCCCAGGCCGTCCGAGTCGTTCGACTTCGTCGGCATGCTGATGCTCGCGCCGGGCCTGGCTCTCTTCCTGTACGGGGTGTCGTCGCTGCCCGAGACCGGCACGTTCGCCGACCGGAAGGTGTGGCTGCCGATGCTGGTGGGTGGCCTGCTGGTCATCGGGTTCGTCCTCTACTCGTTCAAGCCGAAGCACCCGCTGCTGGACCTGCGGCTGCTGCGCGATCGCAACCTCACCGTCGCGACCCTGACGCTGGCGGTGTTCACCATCGCGTTCATGGGCGCCGGCCTGCTGTTCCCGAGCTACTTCCTCCAGGTGCGCGGCGAGTCGACGCTCGACGCCGGCCTGCTGATGGCGCCGCAGGGCATCGGCGCGATGGTCACCATGCCGATCGCCGGCATGCTGGCCGACCGGATCCCGGTCGGGCGGACGGTGCCGTTCGCGCTGGCCCTGATGGCGGCAGGCTTCTTCATGTTCACCCAGGTCGGCACCGACACGTCGTACTGGCTGCTGTGCGGCTCGCTGTTCGTGATGGGCCTCGGCATGGGCGGCACGATGATGCCGATCATGACGTCCGCGCTGAAGACGCTGACGCACCACGAGGTGGCCCGCGGCTCGACCCTGCTGAACATCCTCCAGCAGATCGCCGGCTCGGTCGGCTCGGCACTGATGTCGGTGATCCTGACCAGCCAGCTGAACGACTCGCCCGCCATCCCGGGGGCGGCCGACCCGAACACCGGCGCGCCGATCACCGAGGCTGGCCTCGCGATCGCCGTCAAGCAGAATCCGGACCTGGCCCAGGAGTTCCCGGTCGACCCGGGAATCCTCCAGCGGGGCCTGGAGTTCGTGGCCAACGCGTTCGGCACGACGTTCTGGGTGGGTTTCGTGCTGATGCTGCTGACGTTCGTGCCGGTGTTCTTCCTGCCGCGTCGGCGCCAGGAGTCCCACCTGTTCGACGACGAGCAGGGCGGCGGCGACCGTGCCGTGCCGGTGATGGTCCACTGATTGCCCCGCGCGACCCGGTGTCCCGGACCCCGAGCGGGGGCCGGGACACCTGTCGCTCACCCGAGGGGCCGGCCGTGTCCCACCCCGGGGCGCGACCTCGGTGCCCCACGGGGACTGCCAGCTGCGCGTACCCCCGCCGCAGGCGCCGATGGTCCAGGCTGGACCCTGGGAGTGCGCGGCAGGTAAACCCGACGAACGACGGGATCGGGTGACACTGGCGTGACCCCGGGGCGCGGGTGCCGACGGGCGGCCCGGTGCACGGCGGCTGCGCGGAGGGTGGGCGATGCGGGGACACGCGGTGACGCGACGTGGGCGGTGGGCGGCGGCCGCAGCGGTGGCGGTCGTCGTCGTCACCACCGCCCCGACCCCCGGGGTGGCGGTCGCGGGCCCGTCCACCGTTCTCCCGGCGGCGTCGGCAACGCCGGTGTGCCAGATCCGCGACGCCCGGCTGAACGAGATCTCCGGGCTGGTCGCCACGGACGAGGGGTTCGTCGTGGTCAACGACGGTGCCGACGAGGAGTCCCGGCGGCGGATCTTCCTCCTCGACGCCGACTGCGCGGTGGTGCGTACGGTGCGCTATCCGTCGCGTCCCCGCGACACGGAGGACCTCGGCGTCGGCGCGGACGGCACGATCTGGGTCGCCGACATCGGTGACAACGACCGCTCCCGGAGCACCGTCGCCCTGTGGAGACTCGCGCCCGGGGCGGCCCGCCCCGTGCTGCACCGGGTGGCGTACCCCGACGGGCCGCACAATGCGGAGGCCCTGCTGGTCGCCGGTGACGGACCGCCGGTGATCGTGACGAAGCAGGGCGGCACGGCGGGCCTGTACCGGCCGGCCGCGCCGCTGCGGCCCGGCGCGACGGTGCCGCTGGCCCGGGTGGGGCAGGTGCGGCTGCCCTCCACCACGACCCGCAACCCGTTCTCCTTCGTCGGTCGGGGCGTGGTCACGGGCGGCGCGACCGCGCCGGACGGGCGCCGGGTGGTGCTGCGCACCTACGCCGACGCGTTCGAGTTCGACGTCACCGGCGGCGACATGGTCGAGGCCCTGACCACCGGCACGCCCCGGGTCGTCGCGCTGCCGAACGAGCCCCAGGGCGAGTCGATCGCCTACAGCCCCGACGGCCGGTCCCTGCTCACCGTCTCCGAGACCGCGAACGAGCCACCGGGTACGCGGCCGACCATCCTGCGCTACGCCCTCACTCCCACGCCGACCGTCTCCACCCGGCGGCCCGATCCGGCACCGACCGCCTCCCGCTCCCGGCCCGGCGACGGTGGTACTGACGGCGTCGGCGACCATGCTGCCGGCGGTGCCGGGGACCGTCGTGCCGCCGGGGACCATGCCGACCGTGGCGGTACCGCCACCCTGGTCGTGGGCGGTGTGGGGGTGGCGCTCGGCCTGGTCACCCTGGGGCTGGTCATGGTCAGGGGCGCCCGTCGGGGCGGGCGACCACCGGGCCGACCCTGACCGTCAGGGCGTGACGATCCTGATCCCGGGTGGGGTGGGGCCGTCCATGGCGGCCAGTGCGGCCGGTGCGGCGGTCAGGGGCAACTGCTCGGTCACCAGGTCTCCGGGGCTAAGCAGGCCCGACTCCACCAGGGCCATCAGGTCGCCGTACGCGTGGGCCGCCATCCCGTGGCTGCCCACGATCTCCAGTTCGTGTGCCACCACCCGGTCCATCGGCACGGTCACCCGCGCCGGGAGCAGCCCGACCTGGACGTGCCGGCCTCGCCGGCGCAGCCCCTCGACCGACGCCGTGAGGGTCGCCTGGCTGCCGAGGGCGTCGATCGACACGTGAGCTCCGCCGCCGGTCGCGGCGGGTATGTCGAGCGGAGCCGCAGCCGCGTTCAGGGTCACCGTGGCACCGAACCGCGCCGCCATGGCGAGCGCCTCCGGTCGCACGTCGACCGCGACGACCCGGGCCCCGGCGGCGGCAGCGATCATCACGGCGGAGAGCCCGACGCCGCCGCATCCGTGCACGACGACCCATTCCCCGGCGCGAACCCGGCCCTGCGCCACCACCGCCCGGAACGCCGTGGCGAAGCGGCAGCCGAGCGCCGCGGCGGTGGGGAAGTCCACCGCGTCCGGCAGGCGGACCAGGTTGACCTCGGCGTGGTGCACGACGACCAGGTCGGCGAAGGACCCCCAGTGGGTGAACCCCGGCTGCTGCTGCCGGTGACAGACCTGATGGTCGCCGGCGAGACAGGCGGGACACGCGCCGCAGGCGCAGACGAACGGGACGGTCACCCGGTCGCCGGCGGCCCAACCGGTGACGCCCGCGCCGACCCCCGCGACCACCCCGGCGAACTCGTGGCCGGGCACGTGGGGCAGCCGGATGTCCGCGTCATGTCCTCGCCAGCCGTGCCAGTCGCTGCGGCACACCCCGGTCGCCTCGACGGAGACCACCACCCCACCGGGCGGGGCCACCGGGTCGGGAACCTGCCGTACCTCGGGCGTCGTGCCGAACGTCTCGTAGACCACCGCGCGCATGCCACCAGCATGCCCCCACCGGACCCCGGTGCGGCAGAGGTGCGGGGGCCCGCACCGGGTCGCCGCAGCTTCGGCCGCCGCCGGCCAGCCAGGACCCTCCGGTCGACGGCCGGGATCGCGGGGACGTCAGGCGCCGCCGGCCCGTGCCCCGTGGTGGCCGGTCAGCCGGAACCCGACACCACGCACCGCGACGATGGTGACGCCGGTGCCGAGCCGGTCGAGTTTGCGCCGCAGCCGCTTCACCAGCGACTGCACGTCCGACGTGCGCTGCTGTTCCTCGTCGTGCCAGACCGATCGGTGCAGCTCGGCGTAGCTCCAGGCCCGGACCGGCTCGGTGGTCAGGCAGGCAAGCAGGTCGTGTTCGAGCCGGGTGAGCGGGACCTCGCGGTCCTGGCAGCGGGCCGTGGACCGGGCCGAGTCGATCCGCAGGGCGTCCCCCGGAGCTGCGGGGGCGGGTGGCCGCGCGGTCGGTGCCCCGGAGCGCTGGCGGGGAACCCCGATCAGTCTGCGCAACTCGTCGAGGTCGGCCACCAGCAGCAGCGGCGCGACACCGTCGAGGCGTTCGGCGAGCCTGATCCGTTCCACCGGCGACGGCGTCACCGCGATGACCAGCGGGAACGGGGCCCAGGCCTCGTCGGACCCGCCCGGCGCCGTGCTCTCGTCGCCTTCGTTCACCCGTCCCCACCCGGAAGCGATGGGCAATTTCTGCCCGACTCTGTCATGGCCGTGACAGTAATTGTCAGACCCTTCGTCAAGCGGACAGCTCTTGGTGACAGTTTGCTCACACAAAGTGCTTGATCGCGCATCTTTGTCGATCATAGTGTCCACACAGGCGCCGGCGTGACCCGCGCGGCGCCTGGGGGCCTGGGGGGTTCGTTCAATCCGGTGTGTGATCCAGACGGGGGATGGGTCTTCTGCACCTTCGCCACGGCTTCACCAAACGCGGGTCGTTTTTTGGAGGCAGCACCGATGCTGAGACGTCCACAATCCAGGCGCCTGTTCAGGCGACTGGTGAGCGCCGGTGCGGCGATCGCACTCGCCGCGGCGGGTTTGGCGACGACCGGTTCCGGCGCGCAGGCCGCGCCGGGTGGGGCGACCGCGTCCGCGGACAAGATCCGACCCGAACTGATGAGCCAGCTCCAGGGCAAGAGCGAGAGCGACTTCTGGATCCGCTTCACCGGCAGGGCGGACCTGGGCAAGGCCAGCGCGAACCAGGACTGGAACAAGCGGGGCGCCGCGGTGGCGGACGCCCTGCGCAAGACCGCCGCCGACAGCCAGGCCAAGGTCCGCTCCGAGCTTGACGGCGCCGGCGCCAAATACCAGACCTTCTGGGCGACCAACGCCATCAAGGTCAGCAGCGGCTCCTTGACGATGGTGCAGAACTTCGCCGCGCACGCCGAGGTCGAGGGCATCTACGCCACGACGGCCTACCAGCTGCCCAAGGTCACCGAGGGCACCGACGAGAAGACGGCGAACGCCCTGGAGTGGGGCATCGCCAACATCAACGCCGACGACGTCTGGTCCGAGTACGGCGTCACCGGCGCGGGCATCACGGTGGCGAACATCGACACCGGGGTGCAGTACGACCACCCGGCGTTGGTGGGCGCCTACCGCGGCAACAACGGCGACGGCACCTTCGACCACAACTACAACTGGTTCGACGCCGCCGGCGACTGCGCCACCGCGCCGTGCGACAGCGACGGCCACGGCACGCACACCATGGGCACGATGGCCGGCGCCGTAGGCGCCAACCAGATCGGTGTCGCGCCCGGGGTCAAGTGGATCGCGGCGAACGGCTGCTGCCCCTCCGACGCCGCACTGGTCACCTCCGGCCAGTGGATGCTCGAGCCCACCGACCTCAACGGCCAGAACCCGGACGCCAGCAAGCGGCCGAACATCATCAACAACTCGTGGGGCACCACGCAGCCCTCCAACGACCCGTTCATGGAGGACGTGACGCTGGCCTGGGCCGCGTCGGGCATCTTCGGGACCTGGTCCAACGGCAACAAGGGCTCGGCCTGCCAGACCAGTGGCTCACCGGGCAGCCGGACCAGCAACTACTCGACCGGCGCGTACGACGTCAACAACAACATCGCCAGCTTCTCCTCCCGCGGCAGCGGGCAGGACGGCGGGATCAAGCCCAACATCTCGGCGCCCGGCGTCAACGTCCGCTCCAGCGTTCCCGGCGGCAGCTACGCCAGCTACAGCGGCACCTCGATGGCCGCCCCGCACCTCGCGGGCGCGGTCGCGCTGCTGTGGTCGGCGGCACCCGCGCTGGTCGGTGACATCACCGCGACGCGCGCCCTGCTGGACAACTCGGCGATCGACAAGGCCGACGCCCAGTGCGGCGGCACCGCGGACGACAACAACGTGTACGGCGAGGGCCGGCTGGACGCGCTCGCGCTGCTCGACGCCGCCCCCATCGGCGAAACCGGCACCCTGGCCGGCAAGGTCACCGACGCGGACACCGGCAACCCGCTGCCGGGCGCCACGGTGGCCCTCACCGGCCCGGCGACCCGCGAGCTGACCACCGGCGCCGACGGCACGTACTCGACCCTGCTTCCGGTCGGCGACTACCAGGCCGCCGTGACCGCCTTCGGCTACGCGAGCAAGACGGTGCCGGCGACGGTCGCCCGCAACGCGACCACGACCCTCAACGTTGCCCTGACCGCGGTGCCCTCCGTGACCGTCAGCGGCTCGGTCACCGACGGCTCCGGACACGGCTGGCCGCTGTACGCCAAGGTGAGCGTCGAGGGCCTACCGGTTTCCGACTACACCATCCCGGTCAACGGCCGTTACAGCTTCACGCTGCCGGCCTCGTCGACGTACAAGCTGAAGGTCGAGCCGCAGTACCCGGGCTACCAGACCGTCACCAAGGACGTCGTCGTCGGACCGGGCAACGTCACCCACAACATCGCCGTGCCGGTGGACCCCAAGGCCTGCACCACGGCGCCCGGGTACACGTACGGCTCCGACGGCGTGTACGAGACCTTCGACGGCAACCGCGTTCCGGCCGACTGGTCGGTGGTGGACAACGCCGGCCTCGGCCAGGTGTGGGACTTCAACGACCCCGGCAAGCGGGGCAACCTCACCGGCGGCGCCGGTAGGTTCGCGATCATCGACAGCGACAAGTACGCGAGCGGCGGGCGGCAGGACACCTCGCTGGTCAGCCCGGTCGTCAACCTCACCGACGTCGCGACCCCGGTGGTCCGGTTCAACCAGGACTACAACTGGCTGGGCTCCGACCGCGCGGACGTCGACCTCAGCATCGACGGCGGCGCGACCTGGGCCAACGTGCTCCGGCAGGCGAAGGACGTCCGTGGCCCCCTGGTGACCGAGGTGCCGATCCCGCAGGCAGCGGGCAAGGCGCAGGTCCAGGTCCGGTTCCACTACTACGACGCCTCCTACGAGTGGTGGTGGCAGGTCGACAACGTGCTGATCGGCAGCAAGGTCACCTGCAAGCCGACCAACGGCGGCCTGGTGCTCGGGCACGTCCGGGACAAGAACGACAACGGCTACGTCAACGGCGCCACCGTTACCAGCGATGACAAGGCGACGGAGACGGCCACCACGGTGGCCACCCCCGACGACACCAAGCTGGCGGACGGCTTCTACTGGCTGTTCTCGTCGCAGACCGGCACACACGGGTTCACTGCCAAGGCCGGCAACTACGTCAGCCAGACCAAGCAGGTCGACGTCCAGACCGACTGGGCCACCGCCGTGACCTTCCAGCTCGCGGCCGGCAGGCTGTCGGTGAAGCCGGCCGCGGTCAGCGCCACGGTCCGGATGCCCACCGGCAAGGTCACCAAGTCCCTCACGGTGACCAACACCGGCGGCGCCCCCGTCGACGTCGCGTTCAGCGAGCAGGACAACGGCTTCGAGCTGCTGCGGGCCGACGGATCCCGGCTGACCGAGCGGCAGATCCTGGGCGCCCAGGGTGCCCCGGTGCAGCGGCTCACCGCCGCGACGTCGGTCGCCGCGTGGGCGTCCGGCAAGGCGACCACGGCCGCCTCCGCCCCGGTCGGCCCGCAGGCCGCGCCCTGGACGGACATCGCCGACCACCCGACGACCGTGATGGACAACCGGGTGGTGAACCTCAACGGCAAGGTGTACTCGATCGTCGGCGGCAACGGCACGGCGTCGACCGCGAAGAACTATGTCTACGACCCGATCGCCCAGACCTGGACGGCGATCGCCGACCTTCCCGGTGCGCGCAACGCCGTGACGGCGGGCGCCGTCGGCGGGAAGATCATCGTGACCGGCGGCTGGGGGCCGGCCGGCCCCGACGGCACCACCTGGTCGTACGACCCGGCGGCCAACACCTGGACGGAGAAGGCGGACAACCCCGCGCCGCGCTCCGCCGCCGGGCAGGCCGTCGCCGGCGGCAAGCTGTACGCCATCGGCGGGTGCACGACGGCAAGCTGCACGCCGATGTCGAACGACGTCGTCCGGTACGACCCGGGCAGCGACACCTGGGAGGCGCTGCCGGACTACCCGAAGTCGGTCGCGTTCCTGTCCTGCGGCGGGATCGGCGGCGTCGTCTACTGCACTGGCGGCAACGACGGTACTGCGGCGCAGAAGGCCGGCTACGCCTTCGACCCGGCGGCCAACACCTGGACCGCCATCGCCGACGCGCCGGCCGACAACTGGGCCAGCTCGTTCGCCGTCGCCAACGGCAAGCTCCTGGTCGTCGGCGGGTCGCAGGGCGGTGCCATCACCAACGTCGGCTTCGCCTACGACCCGGCCACCAGCTCGTGGTCGAACCTGCCCAACGCCAACACCGCGCGGTACCGCGGCGGCGCGGCGTGCGGCTTCTACAAGGTCGGTGGCGCCTCCGGTGGCTTCACCGCCACCGCCGACAGCGAGGCGCTGCCGGGGTTCGAGGGGTGCGCCGAGGCCGCTGCGGATGTCAGCTGGATGACGATCGACAAGACGGCGGCCACCCTGGCGCCGGGTCAGAGTGTCACGGTCAACATCGGGATCGCGGCCACCGTCGACCAGCCGGGTACCTACTCCGGGTCGATCGTGATCAAGGAGAACACCCCGTACACCGTGCCGCCGGTGTCGGTGACGATGATCGCGCAGCCGCCCACGACCTGGGGCAAGCTGATGGGCACGGTCACCGGGACGAGCTGCCAGGGTGCCAGCACGCCGATCTCCGGCGCGGTGGTCCAGGTGGACTCGTGGGCGGCGTCGTGGACGTTCGCCACCGACAACCAGGGCCGGTACGCCTACTGGCTGGACCGGCGGAGCAACCCGCTCTCCATGATCGTCGCCAAGGACGGCTGGAAGCCGCAGAGTCGACAGACGAGGATCAACACCGCCACGCCCACCGTGGAGGACTTCGCCCTGTCACCGATCCGCTGCTGACCGCCGCACGCTGACGGACAGCTCCGGCCCGCCTGGTCACCCGACCGGGCGGGCCGGACCCGTTCCGCAGATGGTGAGCCGGGCTCGTGGTCAGGACGCCGCGAGACGGAAGCCGATCCCACGGACCGAGTGGATCGTCGCGGCCGCGCCCAGCCGGGCGAGTTTGGAGCGTAGTCGCCGCACCACCGAGTGCATGTCGGAGCCGCGGCCCAGGTGCGCGGTGCCCCAGACCTCGCGGTGCAGCCGCTGGTAGGTCCAGACGTGCCCGGGCGTGCCGACCAGGCACCGCACGAGATCGTGCTCCAGTGGGGTCAGCTCGACCTCGCGGCCGCGCCAGCACAGCACCCGGCGGTCGGAGTCGACGCTCAACTCGGGTATCGGCGGACAGGTGGGGGCCGTCGCCTCGGCGAACGCAGCCCGGGCGGGCACCGCCACCGCCGCCAGCGCCGCCGCCGCCACTGCCGCCGCCACTGCGGCCACCGCCGCCGCCGCGGCGTCGGGCTGACGGACCACGCCGAGGAACTGCCGCGCCTGGTCCACACTCGAGACGATCAGGAACGCCTCGGTCCCGCCGAACAGCTCGGCGAGTTGCCGGCGTTGCGCCCCAGACGAGGCGATCCCGATGGCCAAAGGGGCGATCCCGCTCATCCTCCACCACCCTTCCCACCCGCTAAGGTCTTCCTGACGCTGCTTGATCGCCGCCGTGGCGGCGGCGTGGTGGGCGCGGGCGCCTTTCATCCCGCGGTCTCTGGTGTGGACCGCCACCGCCGGGGCCGCTCCCCGAGCACTGGCAGACTAATCGAGGTCGATGCGATGGGCAACGATGTCCGCCGGCCCGCCGCCGGCCGACCGCGTCCGGCCTGATCGACCGGCGTCACCGCCGCTACCCGGCCGTGGCCGCCCCACCGCACGGGAAATCCCCGGAAGATCGCGGCGCTTTCCCGTGCGGTGGAAGCGATTTGAGCCTGGTGGCCCGGGCCTACGCGTCGGTCGCTGCCGCGCTGAGCTGGTCACGTCGAGACGAGCACGCGGCTGTACGAAATGGTGTGCCATTTCGTTTCGTACAGGCTCGATCAGATCCGTACAGGCGACAACGGCCGGCCGTGCGCTGTCGGTGCTTTACTCGTTCTACGACAGGCAGGGTGCTGGTGCGAAAGGAGGATTGATGACGAAGGAAAGCGGTATCAATTCGCAGTCCATCCATGCCCCTCCGGCTGTCCGCGTTCGAAGTGGGGCTTCGGGTGCCGCATGTCTCAGAAGTGGAACTGCTGCCCGTACGCCGAGGGTGACATCCGCCAGTACCACCGCTGACCCCGCCTAAGGGGGCGGCGCGATCGAGGCCCGTTCAGCACGAACCGTCCGCGGTTCGTGGTCGCCGGCATCAGTTCCGGTGCCGATCGGGAATTGAGCCCGGGATCGCGCCGAGGGGCCGACATCGACGGTTTGCAGGCGGGTGCCCACCAATTCGCTGCGATCGGAGAAGCTCCGGATCGCGGCCGACACCACTGTTCCGCATCGGTCAGTCAACCGCTGATCGTCCAGGCACCACCAGTTGGGAGAAAACATGTCCGGCTTGAGGAAGATCTCCATGACCCTGGGTCTCACGGGTGCGCTGACCGCAGCCACCCTCGTCGGCACGGCCAGTGTGGCCACTGCCCACGCCTGCCCCTCCGGGGCGACCTGTTCCTACCCCACCACGAACTGGGGCGGGGCGCCCGGCCCGGTGTACGGGGACAACAGCGACCTGACGGGCTACTACAAGTGGACCCACTCCGAGTCGATCTACAACAACGGCGCCAGCTGCAACGTCACCATCTACTCCGGTATCGGCCGCGGAGGAACCGCGTACCCGCTCAACCGGGGCACCGGGTGGAAGACGATCTCCGGCTCGAAGATCTGGCACCACGCCTACAGCAACAAGTGGTTCTGCTGAAGCGATGCGACGAGCTATCGCGTGCTGCGCCGTGACGGTGCTCGCGCTGGGGGGTCTGGTCGGCTGCGGGAATGCCCCGCCTGCCGATCGGGCCCGCCCGGCTGGCGTCCACCCTCTTGACGGTGCGGCCTATTACTCCGCAGCCGACCAACGGGCCGTCGACGAGAAACTGGAACGGGCCACCGGGGCCTGCATGAAAGGCCGCGGGTTCACCTATCCGGCGACGCCCGTCCCGAGCCCCACTGCCCGGGACGACTCGGAGCCGGGCGACCCCTACGGACTCATCGACAGGCAGACCGCGCGGACAGCGGGATACGACATCGTGCCCGACGAGCTGCGCAAACGCGCGCAGGCCCGTTCTGCTCCCTCGTCCCCGCCCGATCCCCGCTACGCTGCCGCGCTCGTCGGCGATCAGGAACACCAGCAGAGTATTGCCCTGCCCGAGGGCAACGAGGTTTCCATCGCCGTGGGTGCGTGCGTCACACAGGCGCGCGCCGAGGTCTTCGGTGCCGGCTGGGACCGGTTGTTCTACACCGTCCAGATACTGAGCAACATGGTCATCGAGCGCACCGGCGACAGTCCGGCCGTGCTGGAGACGCGGAAGACCTGGTCCTCGTGCGCCGAGCGGGCCGGCTACCGGGCCGCGAACCCGGAGGAGCTACGCGAGTCGATCCTCACCCGGGCGCGGGCGGCGACCGACGACGCGGCCGTCCGCGAGGCGGCCAGGGCCGAACTCGCCGCCGCGACGGCGGATGCCAACTGCCAGGAGCAGGCAGACCTACGTGAGGTGGTGCGGAGCGCCCAGCAACGGGTGGAACAGGAGGTGCTCACCGACCGGTTCCGAGGCGACCTCGATGAGCTTCGTCAGCGCCGTCGGGTGGTCCTCGGCCACTGAGCAGGCGGCACACCAGCGCGTCGGTGGCCGGTGCCGGTGTCAGTGGTGGGCGCCGTCGGGGAGAGCGCGGGTGGCCGCCGCCTCCTCCCGGATCCGGGCGGCGGCCACGGAATCCCCGGCCAACCGGTGCGCCTCGGCCAGGGTGTCGAGGGCGGTGGCCAGCCAGGTTCGGGAGTTGACCTGCCGCCAAAGGTCAACGGCGGCCTCGGCGCGCCGACGGGCCAGCACCGGACGCCCGGCCGCGAGCTGTGCTTCCGCGAGCGCATAGAGCGTCGCCGCCTCACCCCACACGTTGCCGAACTCCCGGTAGGCCCACAGGCTTCGCGCGAGCAACCGGCGTCCCTCACCGTGTTCGCCCTGTCGCACCAGCACGTCGCCCAACCAACAGGTGGCGTGCGTGGCGGTGAGCCGATCACCCAACTCCTCGCTGATCGAGGCGGCCTGCCGGAAGCAGTCGGCGGCGGCCCGGTGGTCGCCGAGGCCGCGATGGCGCTGCCCCAGGCAACGCAGCGTCTGGGCCTCGCCGGACCGGTAACCGGTGGACCGGCTCAACCGGAGGGACTCCCCGAACCGCTTGCCGGCGGCCTCGATGCGCCCCTGTTCCAGGTCGATGACGCCGATGCCGTTGGTCGCGTAGACGAGGCAGTTGACGTTGCCGGTCGCGCGGGAGAGCTCGATGGCCTGTTCGAAGTGACGCACCGCTTCGGCGTACTGGCCGAGCAGCCGGTGCACGTACGCCAGACCGGCGGTGGCGCTCGCCCGGTAGGCCGGGTCCGGGCCGTCGGTGAGCAGCAGGGCCTGCTCGAAGTGCACCAGTGCCTCCGGGTACCGGTCCAGGATGGTGGTGAGTTCGCCGAGGCAACGGTGGAGTTTGGCGGCGCTGCCCGAATCGCCGTTGTACAACGCGGCCTTGAGCGCCCGGGTGTGGAGCCGTTCCCAGTCGTCGAAGTGGCTTCCCAGCTGGAAGAACGTCATCAGCGCGGTGGCCAGCGCGGTGGCCAGCGCGGTGGCCGCCGCGACCTCTGCGCCGTCCAGCCCCTGGTCGACCACGGCGATGAGGAACCGGCGTTCGTCATCGAACCAGGCCACCGGCTCGGCGACGAGCTGGTCGGCGTCCGTCGCCGGGAGCCGCCAGGACATCGGCTCGGCCTGCGCAGTGCCCTGGAAGTCGGCGCTGAGGATGGTCGCGGCGAGGTCGGTGAGGTGCCGGCTCGCGCCGGCCAGCCGGTCCAGCCCGGCCGCTCGGGTCGGTGCCGGGACCTCCCGCTCCGCCCGTTCCCGACCGAGTAGCCGCACCAGGTCGTGCAGCCGGTAGCGGATCCCGGTGGCGCCGATCGGCCCTATCTCCACCAGGTGCACCTCGATCAGGTCGTCGAGCATCGTCTCCGCGTCCGACAGGCTGATGTCCAGCAGCGCGGCCAAGGCCCAGGCGGCGAAGTCCGGACCGGGCAGCAGGCTGAGCATCTGCAGGGCCTGCTGCGTCGAGGCGGGTAACCCCCGGTAGGTCAGTTCGAGACTGGCCCGTACGGCGACGTCACCGACGGCGAGCTCGTCGAGCTTGCGCTGTTCGTCGGCGAGCGCCCGGGCGACCCTGGCCAACGGCCAGTGCGGCCGGGCGGCCAGTCGCGCTCCGGCCACCCACACCGCGAGGGGAAGGCCACCACAGGTTTCCACGATGAACCGGGCCGCCTCAGGGTCGGCGGCGGTGCGGTCCCGGCCCAGCATCCCGTGCAGCAGGGCGAGGCCCGCGGTGGTGCTCAGAACGCCCAGGGGAAGCCGGCGACCACCCAGGTCGGCCAGGGTGGCGCGACTGGTGACGATGGCGGCGCACCGCTCGCCGCTGGGCAGCAGGTCGCCGATCTGCCGGGTCGTCGCCGCGTTGTCCAGGACGATGAGCATCCTCCGCTGTGCCAGCAGGGTGCGGTAGAGGTGGATCCGGCTGGTCAGGTCCGGAGGCACCATGCCGCCGTGGACCCCGAGCGCGCGCAGGAAGGCTCCCAGGATCGTGAACGGCTCGGCCGGCTCGTCACCGAAGCCCTGCAGGTCGATGTAGAGCTGACCGTCGGCGAACCGTGGGGCGAGGAGGTGCCCGACCCGTACCGCGAAGGCCGTCTTGCCGACTCCGGCGGGCCCGGTGACCAGCAGGGTCGCCGGCCCGGCGGCATCCCGGTCGAGCAGCCGGAAGGCCTCGGAGATCTCGTCGTCCCGGCCGACGAACAGCGGCAGGTCCGGTGGGAGCAGGCAGGGGGTGACCTGTCTTCCGGCCAGCCGGTACGGATGGGGCCCGGCGTTCCCCTCACGACCCGGCGTCGCCGCAGCCCCCGGGTATTCGGCGCTCGGCTCATCCCCGGGCCCGGGCGAGGGCTGCGACACGACACCGGACGGGCCGGTCGCCGGTGCGGCTTCGCCGAGCAGGGCCAGTGCCCGGCGGGCCGCGACCCATTCCGCCACCACCACGGCATCGCCGCCGCATGCGCGTACCAGCGCTGCCACGACTTCCTCGGACGGTAGCGAGACCCGGTTGAGCGCGCTCGCCACGGTGCTGGCCGGCAACTGGTCGCCGCCCTTTCGCGCCCTCTGTTGCAGGACCCGATAGGACAGCCCGGACCAGGTCTTGACCGCACGTAGCCGAGCGACGAACTCCGCTGCCGTTCGCGCCGTACCAGGCCGCGTCGGCATCGTCACGGAGCGCACTCTATCACCGCGATTTTCCATTCAAGATGACAAATCACTGACAACCGGGACGTTGCATCCGGCGCGGCGGCGGGCCTCGGGCCGGTGGCGCAACGGCGTCCGGCTTCTATGGTCCGCCGCTGACCTGCCCACTTATGACCGGGATCGACCAACGCAATCATCTGTCCGATAGTCGACACGGTTGGGTGCGGCGGCGGCCGTTTCGGCCGGTGGGGGAGGTGGTCACCGTGGGTCACTGACGCGTGCGCCCCACCGCGCTCGCCCCGCCATCTATTCCCGCTGATGGATCTCGCCTACCTTGCCATCCAGATATTCCGTCCGGGGAGGCAGCATGTCGGGACCGCTCGGTCGCCGTACCGTCCGATCGCGGGTCTGGGCAGGTGCCCGGCTGCGGTTCACCGCGAGCCTCGCCGCGCTCGCCCTCCTGCTGGCCCTCGCCGTCCGGGCGGACCTGCCGGACATCGTCGCGGCCTCGGTCTCCTGCGACTCCGTGGGCTACGGCTACGACGCCGCCGGGCAGTTGGCCGGGGCGCAGGACCGGTCCGGCCGGACCGCCCGGTACCGATACGACCCCGCCGGCAACATCACCTCCGTCACCGGCGACGTCGCCCCGGCCCTCGCCCTGCTGTCGGTGGTGCCGGCCCGGGCGGTGGTGGGTGCCGAGGTGACCCTGGAGGGCGGCTGCTTCTCCGACGTGGCGACCGAGAACACCGTCGCGTTCAACGGCGTCCCGGCCACGGTCACCGCCGCCGGTGGCCGGCGGCTGGTCGCCCGGGTCCCCGCCGGGGCGACCACCGGCCCGGTCACCGTCTCCGTCGGCGGGGCCACCGCGACCGGTCCCCAGTCCTTCGTGGTCTCCGGGCCGGACGAGTCCGCGCCGACCGTCACCGGCGTCTCCCCGACCGTCGTCGCGCCCGGCGCCACGGTCACCGTCACCGGCACCGGCTTCGCCGCCGAGACGGCCGACAACGCCGTCACCCTCAACCGCACCCGGGCCTTCACCTCGGCGGTCGCCGCCGGCAGCCTGACCGTCCAGGTACCCACCGGCGCCGCCTCCGGCCGGATCGGGGTACGCACCCGCCACGGCAGCGGGGACGGTGCCGCCGACGTCTTCGTCGCCCCCGCCCCCTACACCGTCGCCGACGTGGCGCACACCTCCAGGGTCGCGCTGGGCGGCACCGCGTCCGTGTCGATCCCGAGCGCGGGCGACATCGGGTTGGTCGTCTTCGATCTGGCCGAGGGAGAACGGGCCAGCGTGCAACTCGCCGATGGCACCTTCGGCTCCTGCGGAATCTCCACCGCGAAGGTCCTCGACCCGTTCGGGCGTACTGCGGCGTCGTCGGGATGCGTGGGCGCCACCGGCTTCATCGACACGGTGACCGCCCGGACGCCGGGCACGTACACCCTGCTGCTGGCCGCGGCGAGCGCGGCGACCGGCTCGGTCTCCGCGACGGTGCGCCAGGTGCCGGCCGACGCCGCGGCGAGCAGCACCCCGGGCGGGGACCCGGTCACCGTCACCACCACCGTGGTGGGGCAGAACGCCGCGGTCACCTTCCCCGGCAGCACCGGACAGCGCGTCTCGGTCACGCTCAGCGGCGGCACGTACGGCACGTACAACGCCGCCGTCACGCTGCGCAAGCCGGGCGGCGGCTCGGTCACCTCCAACGGCTCCTGCGGCACCGCCTGCTTCCTGGACACCGCCGTGCTGCCGGTCGAGGGCACGTACACCGTCGTGGTGGACCCGCCGTCCACCACGACCGGGGCCATCACCGTGCAGGTGCACGACGTGCCCGCCGACGCCACGGTGGCGGCCACTCCCGGCGGGCCACCGGTCACCGCCACCACGACGGTGCCCGGCCAGAACAGCGTCGTCTCGTTCGCCGGCACGGCGGGCCAGCGGGTGCTCGTGCACCTCACCGGCGGCACGTACGGGACCTACAACGCGGCGGCGGTGATCCGCAAGCCGGACGGGTCGAACCTGACCGGCAGCGCGTACTGCGGCAGTTCGTGCCTCTTCGACACCACCGTCCTGCCGGTCGACGGCACGTACACCGTCCTGGTCAACCCAGAGGCCTTCCACGTCGGGTCGGTCGGCGCGCAGGTCCACGTCGTGCCGGCGGACGCGACCGCGAGCACCACACCCGGCTCCGCCCCGGTCACCGTGGCCACCACCGTCGGCCAGAACGGCGTGATCTCCTTCGCCGGCACGGCCGGGCAGCGGGTGTCGGTGCAGTTCAGTGGTGGTACGTACGGGACGTACAACGCGTCGGCGGTGGTCCGTAAGCCGGACGGGTCGAGCCTGACGGGGAGCGCGTACTGCGGGGCGTCGTGTTTCTTCGACACGGTGACGTTGCCGGTCGACGGTACGTACACGATCCTGCTGAACCCCGACGGGGCCACCGTCGGACAGGTCGCGGCGCAGGTCCACCTGGTGCCGGCGGACGCCACGGCGACCGCGGCCCGGGGCGGCGCCCCGGTCACCGTGGGCACCACCGTTCCGGGGCAGAACGGCGTGATTTCCTTCGCCGGCACGGCCGGGCAGCGGGTGTCGGTGCAGTTCAGTGGTGGTACGTATGGGACGTACAACGCGTCGGCGGTGGTCCGTAAGCCGGACGGGTCGAGCCTGACGGGGAGCGCGTACTGCGGGGCGTCGTGTTTCTTCGACACGGTGACGTTGCCGGTCGACGGCACGTACACGATCCTGCTGAACCCGGACACCACCTACGTCGGCCAGGTCACCGCCCAGGTCCACGCCGTGCCTGCGGACGCCGCGGCGACCGCCACACCCGGCGGCGCCGCCGTCACCGTGACCACGACGGTGCCGGGGCAGAACGCGGTGGTCTCGTTCGCCGGCACCGCCGGGCAGGCCGTCTCGGTCACCCTGGCCAACGGGACCTTCGGCACCTACAACGCCTCCGTGACGCTGCGCGCCCCGGACGGCTCCACCGTCGTCAGCGAAAGCTACTGCGGCACGACCTGCTCGTTCAACGCGGTGACACTGCCGGTCACCGGGACGTACACCGTGCTTGTCAATCCGACCGGCACCACCCTCGGCGCCATCGCCGCCCGGGTCTACGACCTGCCCAACGACGCGGTCGCCAACACCACCCCGGGTGGGGCGGCGGTGTCGGTGACCACGACGGTGCCGGGGCAGAACGCGGTGGTGTCGTTCCCCGCCGCGGCCGGGCAGCGGGTCGCGGTGCAGCTCAGCGGCGGCACGTTCGGTGCCACCGAGGCGACGGTGACGCTGCGCCGCCCCGACGGCACCACGATCGTGTCCCACACGACCTGCGGCACCTCCTGCCTCCTCGACACCCAGGCGCTGACCGTGGCCGGCACGTACACCGTCCTGGTCGACCCGAAGGGCACGGTCGTCGGCAGCATCACCGCGAAGGTGCACGACGTGCCCGCCGACGCCACGGCGGCCACCACCCCGGGCGGCGCGGCGGTGTCGGTGACCACGACGGTGCCGGGGCAGAACGCGGTGGTGTCGTTCCCCGGCACCACCGGGCAGCGGGTCGCGGTGCAGCTCAGCGGCGGCACGTTCGGCGCCGCCGAGGCGACCGTGACGCTGCGCCGCCCCGACGGCACCACGGTCGCGTCGAACACCGCCTGCGGGGCCTCGTGCTTCCTGGACGGCACCCTCCTGCCGGCGGACGGCACGTACACCCTGCTGGTCGACCCGAAGACCACCGCGGTCGGCGCGCTCACCGCGAAGGTGCACGACGTGCCCGCCGACGCCACGGCGGCCACCACCCCGGGCGGCGCGGCCGTGTCGGTGACCACCACCGTGCCGGGGCAGAACGCGGTGGTGTCGTTCCCCGGCACCGCCGGGCAGGTCGTCACCGTCAGCCTCTCCGCCGGCGCGTTCGGCGGGGGCAACGCGACCGTGACGCTGCGCGCGCCCAACGGCAGCGCCGTCACCAGCTCCTCGTCCTGCGCGACGAGCTGCTCGTTCAGCTCGGTGTCGCTGGTCACGGGCGGCACCTACACGCTGCTGGTCGACCCGGTCGGGGTGGCCGTCGGCAGCCTGACCGCGCAGGTGTTCGACGTGCCCGTCGACGCCACCGTCAGCACCACCCCGGGCGGCGACCCGGTCACCGTCACCACCACCGTGCCGGGGCAGAACGGCGTGGTGTCGTTCCCCGGCACGGCCGGGCAGCGGATCCTGATCCAGGGCACCGGCGGCACGTACGGGACGTACAACGCGTCGGCGATCGTGCGGAAGCCGGACGGGTCGAACCTGATCAGCAGCGCGTACTGCGGGACGTCCTGCCTCTTCGACGCGACGGTGCTGCCGGTCACCGGCACGTACAGCATTCTGGTCGACCCGGCGTCCACGTACACCGGCGCGCTCACCGTCCGGGTCTACGACGTGCCGGCCGACGCCACCGCCGGCACCACCCCCGGCGGGGCCGCCGCGACCCTCACCACCACGGTCCCCGGCCAGAACGCGGTGCTGTCGTTCGCCGGTGCGGCGGGTCAGCGGATCGTGGTGCAGGGCACCGGTGGTACGTACGGGACGTACAACGCGTCGGCGATCGTGCGGAAGCCGGACGGGTCGAACCTGACCAGCAGCGCGTACTGCGGTGCGTCGTGCTTCTTCGACGTCACGACGCTGCCGGTGGCCGGGACGTACACCATCCTGCTGAACCCCGACGCGGCCTACACCGGCGCGGTGACCCTGCGGGTCTACGACGTCCCGGCGGACGCGACGGCCGGCGCCACCGTCGGCGGCCCGGCCGTGCCGGCCACCACCACCGCCCCGGGCCAGAGCGCGGTGCTGTCGTTTGCCGGTGGGGCGGGTCAGCGGATCGTGGTGCAGGGCACCGGTGGTACGTACGGGACGTACAACGCGTCGGCGATCGTGCGGAAGCCGGACGGGTCGAACCTGACCGGCAGCGCGTACTGCGGTGCGTCGTGCTTCTTCGACGTCACGACGCTGCCGGTGGCCGGGACGTACACCATCCTGCTGAACCCCGACGGGATGTACACCGGCTCGGTCTCGCTGCGGGTGTACGACGTGCCGGCCGACGTCACCGCGAGCGCGACGCCGGGCGGCGCACCGGTCACCCTGACCACCACCGCCCCCGGGCAGAACGCGGTGCTCTCGTTCACCGGCGCGGCCGGGCAGCGGCTCTCGGTGCTGGGCAGCGCCGGAACGTACGGCACCTACAACGCGTCGGCGATCATCCGCAAGCCGGACGGGTCGAACCTCGGCAGCAGCGTGTACTGCGGGGCGACGTGCTTCTTCGACACCACCACCCTGCCGGTGGCCGGGACGTACACCATCCTGCTGAACCCCGACGGGATGTACACCGGAGCGGTCACCCTCCAGCTCTACGACGTCCCCGCCGACGCGACCGCCGCCGTCACCCCGGGCGGCCCGGGGGCCACCCTGACCACCGCCGTGCCCGGCCAGAACGCGAAGCTCACCTTCCCCGGCACCGCCGGCCAGGTGGTCACCGTGGCGATGACCGCCGGCAGCTACAGCCAGTACAACGCCATGGCGGTGATCCGCAAGCCGGACGGGACGAACCTCGGCAGCAGCGTCTACTGCGGATCCAGCTGCACCATCGCCTCGGTCACCCTGCCCGCCACCGGCACGTACACCGTCTTCGTCGACCCGTCGACCAGCACTGTCGGCGGCGTGACCGGCGAGGTGCGACTGCCCGCCCCCGCCGCCGCCGCGAAGATGCCGCCGGCGAAGACCGCGCCCCGCCCGACCGGCGACGTCACCGAGACCTGGACGCCGGACCGGTTCAACCTCGCCGGCGAGGACTGGCAGAGCCACCGCACCGGCGCGTACGGCAACCTACAGCCGGCGCTGCGCGCCGAGCGGGGGGTGACCGCGCTCGCCGGGCAGGCCCTGCTGCTCAACGGCCACCCGCTGGCCGACGTCACCATCACCGTGGGCCGGCGCAGCACCCGCACCGACGCCACCGGCCGGTTCCTGCTCACCGGCCTCACCGCCGGGCACCACGTCCTGGTCATCGACGGCGCGACGGCGAGCAGCCCCGGCCGCGCCTTCGGCCGCTTCGAGACCGGGGTGGACCTGCGGGCGGGGGAGACGGTCGAGCTGTCGTACCCGGTCTGGATGACCCGGCTCGACACCGCGCACAGCGTCCGCTTCCCCTCGCCCACCACGAAGCGGACGGTCCTCACCACCCCGGCGATCCCCGGCTTCGAGGTGCGGCTGCCCAAGGGTTCCGTGATCCGCGACCGGGCCGGCAAACGGGTCACCGAGCTCTCCATCACCGCGCTCCCGGTGGACCAGCCGCCGTTCCCGCTCCCGGCCGGGGTGCGGACCCCGGTCTACTTCACCGTGCAGCCCGGCGGGTCGGTGATCCTGCCGAAGGGCGCGCAGATCATCTACCCGAACACCCAGGGGCTCGCCCCCGGCAGCCGGCTGGACTTCTGGGACTACGACCCGCAGCGGGCGCCGTGCACCAAAGCCCCGGTGAAGTCGTACCCGAAGAAGCCCGCCACGCCCGCGAAGGCCCCCGCCGTCTGCGCGGTGTCCGGCGCGGAGGCCGGCTGGTACATCTACGGCCACGGCACCGTCACCCCCGACGGCCGGCAGATCGTGCCCGACCCGGATGTGCGGGTCTGGGAGTTCACCGGGGCGATGTTCAACGGCAGCGGCAAGCGCCCCGCCGGCACCGGCCCCGGGGAGGACGGCGACTCCGGCGGCGACCCCGTCGACCTGGCCAGCGGCCTCTTCGTCGACGAGCACACCGACCTGACCGTCAACGATGTGCTACCGATCTCGATCACCCGCACCTACCGGCAGAACGACACC
Organism: Micromonospora sp. RTGN7; assembly: GCF_033804645.1. Taxonomy (NCBI): domain Bacteria; kingdom Bacillati; phylum Actinomycetota; class Actinomycetes; order Micromonosporales; family Micromonosporaceae; genus Micromonospora; species Micromonospora sp. RTGN7. The sequence goes on from NZ_JAPZLF010000022.1 coordinate 79,683, forward strand.
CAGAACCGCGAGTTCGGCATCGGGGCGAACTTCACCTACGGCATCTTCGTCTTCTCCGAGCGGGAGTACACCGAGGCCGACCTGGTCTTCCCCGACAGCGGCAAGGTCCACATGGACCGGATCAGCCCCGGAACCGGCTGGACCGACGCGGTCTTCAAGGTCGTCGGCACCACCGGCCCGTTCCGCGACGCGGTGATGACCTGGAACGGCGACGGCTGGGACCTGGTCCGCACCGACGGCATGGTCTACGTCTTCGGCGAGAACGCCCCGTTGCAGTCCATCCGGGACCGGCACGGCAACCAGATCACCCTGACCCGATCCAGCGGCGGGCAGTCCGGCGACATCACCCAGGTCACCTCACCCAACGGGCGCTGGATCAAGCTCAGCTACACCGGCGGCCGGGTCACCCGGGCGCAGGACAACGCCGGCCGGGCGGTGCAGTACGGCTACGACGGCTCCGGCCGGCTGACCACGGTCACCTCGCCGGGCGGCCGGACCACCTCGTACACCTACGACACCGCGAACCGGATGACCACGGTCACCGACGCCCGCGGTATCACCTACCTCACCAACACCTTCGACGCCGCCGGACGGGTGGCCGCCCAGACCATGCCCGGCGGGGTCACCTACGGCTTCGCGTACACCACCGACACCAACGGCAAGGTCGTGAAGACGGCCGTCACCGAGCCCGACGGCAGCGTCCGGGAGACCAGCTTCGACGCCGACCGCCGGGTGACCGCCGAGACCATCGCCGCCGGCACCGCCCAGGCGCGCACCTCCACCACCGCGCGGGACCCGGTCACCCACCTGCCCACCTCGCTGGTCGACCCGTACGGGCGGCGGACCACGCTGGGGTACGGGCCGACCGGGGACCTCACCACGCTCACCGCGCTTGCCGGCACCGCCGCTGCCCAGTCCGCCACGGTCACCTCCGGCGGGCCGTACCGGCAGGTCACCTCGGTCACCGACGACCAGGGCCGGACCACCCGGATGACGTACGACGACCTCGGCAACCTGACCGCGGCGACCGACGCCGCGGGCCGGACCCGGCGCTACGCCTACAACGCCGCCGGCCAGGTCACCTCGTCTACCGACCCGCTCGGCAACACCACCCGCTACACCTACGAGCAGGGCGACCTGGTCGCGATGATCGACCCGCTGGGCCGGACCACCCGCAGCTTCGTCGACGCTGTCGGCCGCCCGGTGGCGGTCACCGACCCGAGGGGCGTGCTGGAACAGGTCCGTTACGACCCGGACAACCAGATCGTCACCAGCACCGACGGCCTCGGCCGGGCCACCACCTTCGAGTACGACGGCAACGGCAACCTGACGAAGGTCACCGACGCCCGGGGCAACAGCAGCACCGTCGCCTACGACAACTCCGACCGCCCCGTCACCGTCACCGACCCGCTGGGCAAGCAGGCCCAGCAGACGTACGACGTGCTCGGCAGGGTGGTCTCCGCCACCGACCGGCGCGGCAAGACCGCCGTCACCGAGTACGACGTGCTCGGCCGGACCACCTTCATCGGTTACGGCGCGACCGCCGGCCCGAGCTACGAGAGCACCAAGCAATTCGGCTACGACACCCAGGACCGGCTCGCCACCGTCAATGACTCGGCCGGCGGGCTGCTCACCCTCGGCTGGAACGACCTCGACCAGGTGGTCAGCGCGGCCGGCCCCGCCGGCACCGTCGGCTACACCTACGACGCCGCCGGCCGACGCTCCGGAGTTACCGTGCCCGGCCAGCCGGCGATTTCCTACGGCTACGACCAGGCCGGCATGATCGAGCAGATCACCCAGGGCGCCACCACGGCCACCTGGCACCGGGACGCCGCCGGCCGCACCGACCGGGTTCAGCAGGCCGGCGTCACCACCCGGTACACCTACGACGCCGCCTCGCAGCTCACCGGGATGTTCTACGAGAGCGGCGGCGGGGTGCCGATCGGCCACCTCGCCTACTCCTACGACGGCGCCGGCCGGGTGGCGGAGCTGACCGGCAGCCTCGCCAACGTCACCATTCCCAGCACCGGGCCGGCGGCCGGCTACGACGCCGCGAACCGGCTGACCAGCCGCGGCACCCGGACGTACAGCTACGACGACGAGGGCAACCTCACCGGCGACGGCGTGTTCGGCTACACCTGGAACGCCAGGGGCGAACTGGCCGGGGTGACCGGGCCGGGCCTGGCCGCCTCGTACGGCTACGACGCCGCCGGGCGGCTCGCCAGCCGCACCGCCGGCGGGTCCACCACCGGCTACCTCTACGACGGAACGAACCTGGTCCGGGAGCAGACCGGCGCTACCGCATCCGACCGGCTCACCGCCGGGCTCGACCAGACGCTGGTGCGCACCGACGCCGCCGGCCCCCGGGTGCCGATCACCGACGCGCTCGGCAGCGTGCTCGGCCTGGCCGACTCCGCCGGCAACCTGACCACGCAGTACACGTACGACCCGTTCGGCGCGGTCACCACCAGTGGCGCCGCCAGCGGCAACACCCAGCAGTTCACCGGCCGGGAACGTGACGCCGCCACCGGACTGAACTACCACCGGGCCCGCTGGTACAGCCCCGAGACGGGCCGGTTCCTCAGCCAGGACCCGGCCGGCTACGGCGGCGGCAACGCCAACCTCTACACCTACGCCCTCAACGACCCGGTCAACCTCTCCGACCCCAACGGCGACTGCCCGATCTGCATACCGATCCTGATCGGGGCGCTGATCGGCGGCGCCTCCTCCGTCGGCATCGGGGCGGGCCTCGCGGCGCTGACCGGGCGCAAGTACAGCATGGGCGACGCCCTGAAGGATTTCGCGATCGGCGGTGCCCTCGGCGCGGTCAGCGGTGGCCTCGGTGCGTACCTGAAGGCCGGCAGTTCGGTCTGGAAGCTCAACCAGTTCGAGCGCGGCCTGGCCATCGAGGCCAAGCTCGGTGGCAACCTGCCGCGCAGCTTCCCGACCATCGACAGGTTCGCCAACGGCACCGCCACCAGCATCAAGAGCGTCGACCTGACCGCCAAGAGCTATCAGACCGCCGGCCAGCTCACCAGCCGGTTGCAGGGCTACGTGGACAAGGCTGCCGGCTTCCTCAAGAACAACACTCAGGTCACCTGGGACGGCCGCACCATCACTCAGGGGCAGGTAACCGCCCGGGAACTGGAGATCGCCATCCAGAGCGGGAAGGCCAGCGCCGCCCAGCAGAGCGCGCTCAACCAGGTAGTCCAGTACGGTGCCCAGAAGGGGGTGACCGTTCGGATCGTCCCGATGAGATAGTCCGCCGGGGACGCCCCACGGGTACCCTGGGGCGTCCCTATCCCGACCGAGGACACCGATGACCAGACTCGCCGCACTCGACCTGCGCAGAGGTCGGTACGTCGCCTACTCCTCCTCGCTCAGCACCGATGGCATGTGGATCGCCAACGGGCTCTTCGACCTCCTCGACGAGCCCGCCGACGACCGGACGCTGGGCGCGGCGGTGCGCCGGATGCTCGACGGCTCCCGCGCGGGCGTCCCCACCCCCGATCCGAGGGGCGGGCCCTCGCCGTTCGCTCCCGTCCTCGACGCCCTCGGCCTGCGCTCCTACGCCACGTACGCCAAGGGCACCCGGCACGTCGGCGTCGAGCGGGACGCCGACACGGTGCTGGTCAGCCCGAGCCAGAACGGCGGCGCGCGGGTGGGCTTCGTCGGGCTGACGGAGTACGCGGTGCGGCTGACCGACCCGGGCGACGAGGAACTCGGCGGGGCGCTGCGCGCCGCGCTCGACCGGTCGAGCTGACGCGTGGGCGACCAACCCCGGCTGCACCGCCGGACGGTGCTGGCCGGCGGCGCCCTCGCCATGGCCGCGTCCGCGTTGGCCGCCTGCTCGGCCGGTGCCCGCACCCCGGACCGCCCTGCCGCGCCCGACCCGGCGCAGGGGCTGCCCGACATCCAGTTCGACGTGGCCCGGTTCAGCGCGCCGGAGCAGACCTCGCCCACCGGCGGGCCGTTCGTCATGCCCCCGGTGCACACGGTCTACCTGACCGCCGCGCTCTCCCGCAGTCCCGGCCGCGACGACCAGCGGGAACTGGCCCGGGTGCTCGCCGCCCTGGAAACGCGGTATCCGTTCGGCGCGGCCGGCCTGATGACCTTCGTCTCCTACGGCCTGCCGTACTTCCGGCGGCTGCCCGGCGGGCTCACCGGCGACCTGGCCGGCGCGCACCTGCCGCGGCTGCTCGCCGACCCGTCCCGGTCGGTGCTGGAGGAGGCGGCGCCCGCGCCGACCGACGTCCACCCGGACAACCCGGGGGTGGTCAAGAAGCGGTTCACCGTGCCGGTCCGGATCGAGCAGAACGACCTGCTGTTCACGTTCCGCAGCGACCGGGCGGCGGTCATCCAGGACGTGCTGGCCTGGTTCGACGGCAGCGGCACGCTGGCCGGCCGGCCGACGCCCCCGCCGGCCTTCGCCGGGCTGCTCACCATCACCTCCAGCCGGCACATGTTCACCCAGGTCGGCCTGCCCCGCTCGGTGGCCGAGCAGAACCGGCTGCCCTACGCCCGGTTCATCCAGCCCGACTCGCCGATGTGGATGGGCTTCTCCGACCAGCAGTCCAACGCCTCCGGCCCCCCGGCGATCTGCACCTTCGCCGGGCACCCCTCGGCCCGGCTGACCACCGCCCGCCCCGGGGACTACCTGGACAACGGCGGAATCCAGCACCTGTCGCACGTCATCCTCGACCTGCTCCAGTTCTACGACATGGCCTCGGCGGACACCCCACCCAGCGAGAACGGCAACTTCACCAAGCGGGTGCAGTACATGTTCCACGCCCCGCCGGTGCACGCCGGCAACACCGACCAGCTCACCGACGGCGGCGGGCCGTCCTTCCTGCCCGCCGAGAACCGTGGCCCGGACTACGCCGAGCGGACCGCTCGGGGAATCGGCCTGCCCCGGGGTGAACGTCGGATGGGGCACCTGTCCACCCTCCAGCGCAGCTCCCGGGCGCCCGACGGCACCCCGATGCACCTGCGGGTGGACGGCCCCGGCTTCGACGCGCTGGACGTGCCGGACGGCAGCAGCCAGCCGAAGCTGCACTTCAGCGTCTTCGTGCCCACCGCCGACTTCTTCACCAGGATGCGGCGCAGCCAGGCGTCGGTGGACCTGGCCCGCGCGCACCGGGTGGCCGAGCAGGACAACGGCCTGGAACGCTTCCTGACCTGCACCCGCCGGCAGAACTTCCTGGTCCCGCCCCGCCGGCACCGGGCGTTCCCGCTCGCCGAGCTGGCCGGCTGAGCCCGGGACCCCTCCGGCGACCCGCCGGTCCCGGCTCCTCCGGTCCGTGCCGGCCCGGCGGTGGCCTCAGGAGAACGCCGTCCTCGGCCGGTCCAGCGGCCGGCCGTCCACGACGAGGTCGACGTGCTCGTTGTAGAAGGCGATCAGCCCGGCGACGGGACCCAGCGCCCCGGTCGGGAACCCGTAGGACCAGGCCAGGTCCGGGTGTACGGAGGCGTCGGTCCGCACCGACCAGTAGTCGGTGGTGCGCCCCTTGTACGGGCAGGCGGTCCTGGTGTCCGACGGGACCAGGCGGGTGAGATCCACGTCGGTGCGCCCGAGGTAGTAGCGGGTGGGCAGTCCGGTCTCGAAGACCAGCACCGGGGAGACCGACTCGGCCAGCAGCACCCCGTCCAGCTCGACCCGTACCCGCCGGGTGGACCGCAACGCGTCCACCCGACTGTAGGGGCTACGGGGGTGGACGAACACCTCCTCGTCCTCCTCGAACCACGCGTCGAGCGCGGTCCACTCGAACCGCACCGTGCCCGACAGCGCCGCCGGCCCGTCGTCGCCGAGGACCCGTGCGGCTGACGGCCGCACCGTGTCGCCCGCCCGGATCCCGTGCACCTGGGCCGTCCCGCACGACGTGCGCTCGACGCGTCCCTCGTCGACCAGCAGCTCCTGGTCGACGTCGGCCAGGGGCACGTAGTACTGCGGGTAGGCCGGCGCCTCCCACAGGTACCGCGCCCCGGTGGTGTCCAGCATTGGGACGCCGCCGACGTACGCCCGGATCCGGCGCGGCACCGGCTCGACGTGGCCGACGGGAACGATCGCCTTCGGGTAGCTCTGCATGTGGTCCTCCGGTTCGGTGCGCACGGGTCCGCTGCGACGACCGGCCCGACCCGCCCGCGCTGGCCGTCCGGCGGAGCCGTCGCCGGCCCCGACTGCTCAAACGAGCCGGGTGCCCTGCGGTGGTGAGGCACCATGCGGGCCCTCGGCCGGTCGAGTCAACGGTGGATCCCGGCGTGGGCTGCCCACCGTCCGGTTCCGTGCGTCCACCGGCCTTCGAGGGTCGATCGTATTGACGTATGTGAAATTTCGGCGTAACACTTGGAGAGCGCTCTCCGAGTGCGTGGTCCGGCGGCGATCCTGATCCCGGGCCAGGTGCGGCACGAGCGGGCCACCGGCCGGCGAGACAGCCGGAGCGCAGCCGTCCTACCCCTGGAGAGGTCATCATGAAGACCGACAGACCACGGCTCAGGAGAACCATCGCGCCCGTCGCCGCCCTGACGCTGACGGCATCACTGCTGGTGGCGGGCGTCCCGACGGCGCAGGCCGCGGAGACCCTGCTGTCCCAGGGCCGGCCGGCGCTGGCGTCGTCCGTGGAGAACGGCGAGGCCCCCGCCGCAGCCGCCGTGGACGGGCGGACCGACACCCGCTGGGGCAGCCAGTGGGCCGATCCGCAGTGGCTCCGCGTCGACCTGGGTGCCGCCGCCACGGTCAGCCGGGTGGTCCTGCAGTGGGAGTACGCCTACGCCAGGGCGTACCAGATTCAGACCTCCACCGACGGCACTGCCTGGACCACCGTCCACAGCAGCACCACCGGCGCCGGTGGCACCGAGAGCGTCGCCGTCACGGGCAGCGGCCGGTACGTCCGGCTGTACGGCACCCAGCGCGGCACCGGCTACGGCTACTCGCTGTACGAGTTCAAGGTCTACGGCTCCGTCGGGACCACCCCGCCGCCCACCGGCGGACCCGGCTACGTGCCGGCCGACCCGCCGGTCACCGGCGTGGTCCCGTCCACGGCGATCCCGCCGCCCACCAACCCGCCGACCACCCACCACGAGTTCCAGGCGAACTGCTCGGTGAGCCGGTCGAATCTGCCTGACGACCCGATCGTCTTCCCGAACCTGCCGGGCGCCTCGCACTCGCACACGTTCATGGGAAACACCACCACGAACGCCGGCACCACGCTGGCCTCCCTCCGGGCCGGCGGCACCTCCTGCATCACGCCCGGGGACAAGACGGGCTACTGGATGCCGACCCTGTACCGGGGCGACACCGCCATCCAACCGGTGGGCCGGCAGGTCATCTACTACAAGAGCGGCGTCATCGACTACCGCAGCGTCCGTCCCTCGCCGCTCGGCCTGCGGTACGTCGTCGGCAGCCCCGCCACCACCCTGGAGGAGTTCCGCAACGCCCCGGGCGCGGTCGAGGGCTGGGAGTGCGGCGACAGCGTCCGCAACTGGGACTTCCCGGCGTCCTGCCCGGCCGGCAGCCAGCTCAACATCCGCTACCAGGCGCCGAGCTGTTGGGACGGCCGGTACCTGGACACGCCCGACCACAAGAGTCACATGGCGTACCCGACCGTCGGAGTCTGCCCGACCAGCCACCCGGTGGCCGTACCGATGATCGAGTTCAAGATGGCCTTCCCGGCCAGCGGGGACATGTCCGGGGTCCGGCTGGCCAGCGGCCGGGGCTACTCCTTCCACTACGACTTCTACAACGCCTGGGACGCCCCGACGCTCAACGCGCTGGTGACCCACTGCGTCAACGGCGGGCTCCAGTGCGACCCGCGCGGCTTCGACCAGTACAAGCCCGAGCGCGGCGCGGCGCTCAACGCCAACTACGAGCTGCCCTGACCGGCGCCGTGCGGTGACCGGGGGCGACCCGCCCCCGCCCCCGGTCACCGGCCCGGACACGAACATCATCCGCCGCCATCCGCCGCCATCCGCCGCCGTCCTCGCGTCGGCGTCCCCTCTCCGACAGGCAGGCCCATGACCGTTCACTCTCCCGTCCCCCGCCGCCGATCACCGTTGCGGCACCGGCCCGCACTGCTCGTCGCCGCCGTCGTCGCGCTGGTGGCGGCGTACCTCGTGGTCGCCCAACCTGACGCGTACGCGGCCGATGTCCTGCTGTCGCAGGGCCGGCCGGTCACCGCGTCCTCCCAGGAGGGGCCGGACGTCGGCGCGGCCAACGCGGTCGACGGCAACGCCGGCACCCGCTGGTCCAGCCAGTTCAGTGACCCACAGTGGCTGCGTGTCGACCTCGGCGGCACCGCCACCATCAGCCAGGTCGTCCTCCAGTGGGAGGGCGCGTACGGGCGGGCGTACCAGATCCAGACCTCGGCCGACGGCGTCACCTGGACCACCGTGTACGGCACGGCCACCGGGCCCGGGGGCACCGAGACGATTACCGTCGCCGGCAGCGGGCGGTACGTGCGGATGTACGGCACCGCGCGGTCCAGCGGCTACGGCTACTCGCTGTACGAGTTCAAGGTCTACGGCTCGCTCGGTGGACCGACCACACCCCCGCCCACCAGCCCGCCGCCGGTCCCCGGCGACTGGCAGACCGTCTGGACCGACAACTTCACCGGCCCCGCCGGCACCTCGCCGTCGGCGGCGAACTGGCTGCTGCGCACCGGCACCTCCTACCCGGGCGGCGCGGCGAACTGGGGCACCGGCGAGGTGGAGACGGCGACCGCGTCGACCGCGAACGTCCAGCTCGACGGCGCCGGCCGGCTGAGCATCCGGGCGATCCGGGATGCCGCCGGCGCCTGGACCTCGGGCCGGCTGGAGACCCAGCGGGCCGACTTCGAGCCGCGCGCCGGCGAGCAGTTGCGGTTCACCGCCGTGCTCCGGCAGCCCGACGTGGCCGACGGCCTCGGGTACTGGCCCGGGTTCCGCGCCACCGGCGCCGCCTTCCGGGGCAACTACACCAACTGGCCCGGCGTCGGCGAGACCGACATCATGACCGACGTCAACGGCCGCGGCGAGCTCGCCCAGACCCTGCACTGCGGCACCGCGCCCGACGGGGTGTGCGCCGAGTACACCGGCCGCTCCAGCGGGCTGGCCACCTGCACCGGCTGCCGGACCGGCTATCACGAGTACACCCAGGTCATCGACCGGACCAGGACCGACGAGGAGATCCGCTTCTACCTCGACGGGCGGCAGACCTGGGTGGTCCGCGAGTCGCAGGTCGGCGTCACCGCCTGGAACGCCGCCGTGCACCACGGCTTCTTCCTCCGGCTGGACCTGGCCGTCGGCGGCTCGCTGCCCAACGCGATCGCCGGCCGGAGCACCCCCACCCCGGGGACCACCTCGGGCGGGGTGCTCAGCGTCGACTCGGTGACCGTGGCCCGGGCCACCGGCACGGTCCCCGCCGCGATGACCGACCCGCCCACCCCGGCCGGGCCGAGCACGGTGCGGGTGACCGGCACCCAGGGCAACTGGCAGCTCCAGGTCAACGGCGCGCCGTACGAGGTGCGGGGGATGACCTACGGGCCGCCGCAGGCCGCCGCCGACGGGTACGCGCGGGACCTGCGGAACATGGGCGTCAACACGATCCGGATCTGGGGCGTCGACGACACCCACACCCCGGCCCTGCTCGACCGGGCAGCCCAGCAGGGCATCAAGGTGGTCGTCGGGCACTGGCTCAACCAGGGCGCCGACTACGTCAACGACACCGCCTACAAGAACACCGTCAAGGCCGAGATCGTGGCCCGGGTCAACGCGTTGAAGAACCGGCAGGGCGTGCTGATGTGGGACGTCGGCAACGAGGTCATCCTGACCATGCAGGACCACGGGCTCCCGGCCGACGTGGTCGAGGCCCGGCGGGTGGCGTACGCGCAGTTCGTCAACGAGGTGGCCCAGGCGGTCCACGCCGCCGACCCGAACCACCCGGTCACCTCCACGGACGCCTACACCCAAGCGTGGACGTACTACAAGCGGTACGCGCCCGCGCTGGACCTGCTGGCGGTCAACTCCTACGGCGCGATCGGCACCGTGAAGTCGGACTGGATCGCGGGCGGCCACACCAAGCCGTACCTGCTCACCGAGGGCGGCCCGAACGGCGAGTGGGAGGTGCCCAACGACGTCAACGGGGTGCCCGACGAGCCGACCGACCTGGCGAAGCGGGCCGGCTACACGGCGAGTTGGAACGCCATCAAGGGCCACCCCGGCGTGGCGCTCGGGGCCACCGAGTTCCACTACGGCCTGGAGAACGACTTCGGCGGGGTGTGGCTCAACGCCACCACCGGCGGGTGGCGGCGGCTCGGCTACCACGCGCTGCGCCAGGCGTACACCGGGCAGGCGGCGGCGAACACCCCGCCGGAGATCACCGCCATGTCGGTCAGCCCGCAGACCGCCGTGCCGGCCGGCGGCACCTTCACCGTCGACGTGACCGCCGGGGACCCGCAGGGCGACCTGGTTCGCTACCAGCTGATGGCCAGCGACAAGCACATCACCGGCAACCGGGGGCTGACCAACCTGACGTTCACCCAGACCGGGAACGGGCGGTTCACGGTGCGGGCCCCCGAGCGGCTCGGGGTGTGGAAGGTCTACGTGTACGCCTTCGACGGGCACGGCAACGTCGGCATCGAGCAGCGCTCCTTCAAGGTCGTGCCGCCGACCGTCCCGGGCACCAACCTGGCCCGGGGCAGGGCGGCCACCGCCTCCTCGTACCAGCCCACCGGTGCCAACGGCCCGCAGCTACCCGGGTACGCGGTCGACGGCGACCACGGCACCCGGTGGGCCAGCGAGTGGGTCGCCACCGCCTGGCTCCGGGTCGACCTGGGCTCGGTGCAGTCCTTCGACCAGGTCCAGCTCGCCTGGGAGACGGCGTACGCCACCGCCTACTCGGTCGAGGTGTCCAACGACGGGAACACCTGGACGACGATCTACTCGACCACGAGCGGCGACGGGGGCTTCGACGACCTGGACCTCTCCGGCACCGGCCGGTACGTGCGGGTCACCGGCACCAGGAAGGCCACCGACTACGGCTACTCCCTCTGGGAGTTCGGCGTCTACCGCAGGTGACCTCGCCGTGGGGGGGGGGGGGGCCGGCGGGGGGGCGGGCGCCGCCCGGGGGCCGGCCGGCGGTCGCGGCCCGCGCGCGGGCGGGCGGTCCGGCCCCGCCGCCCCGCCGCCACCCTCCATCGGCTGCCCTGCCGGTGGCCGCAGCACCGCTGGCCCACGGCCAGCACGACCGGAAGGAGGAGCAGCCGCAGCGAACCACCCTTCCACGGGGACCTGGCCTGCTGACGAAACGGAGAGCCACTCACATGGCCCACCACACCACCGGCACCACCGTTGCACCCACCGGAAGACCCGTCCGCGCCGCGCTGGCCGCGTTCGCCGGCGCCGCGCTCGTGGCGACCGCCGTCTCGGTCGTCTCGTTCTCCACCGCGACCCCGGCCCGTGCCGCCGGGCTGTCCCCGTTCGACATCGTCGGCCGCGGCGCCACCGTGCCGTTCGTCGAGCACGAGGCGGAGAAGGCGGCGCACACCGGCACGAAGATCGGCCCGACCCGCTACTACGGCCAGTTGCCGTCCGAGGCGTCCGGCCGGGAGGCGGTCACCCTCGACGCGGTCGGCGAGTACGTCGAGTTCACCCTCACCGTCCCGGCGAACGCGGTGACCTTCCGCTACAGCCTGCCCGACAACGCCGCCGGCACCGGCCGGGACGCCAGCATCGACCTGCGGGCCAACGGCTCCCTGGTCAAGGCCGTCCCGGTGACCTCCAAGTACGGCTGGTACTACGGCGGATACCCGTTCAACAACAACCCGGGCGACACCAACCCGCACCACTTCTACGACGAGACCCGGGCGATGTTCGGGACCACGTACCCCGCGGGCACGAAGATCCGGTTGCAGGTCTCCTCGACCGCGCAGTCGCCGACCTTCACCATCGACCTGGCCGACTTCGAGCTGGTCGGCGGGGCGATCGCCAAGCCCGCCGGCGTCCTCGACGTCGTCACCGACTTCGGCGCGGACCCGAGCGGGGGCACTGACTCGACGGCGAAGTTCCAGGCGGCGGTCGACGCCGGCAAGGCCCAGGGCAAGGCGGTCTGGATTCCCGCCGGCACCTTCACCCTCTGGGACCACGTCGTCGTCGACGGGGTGACCCTGCGCGGGGCGGGCCCGTGGTACTCGGTGCTCGGCGGCCGGCACCCCACCGACCGCAAGCGCGCGGCCGGCATCTACGGCAAGTACGTCCCCGGTGGCGGGTACACCGGGGAGATCCGGCCGCACGAGGCCGGCGGCCCCAGCCGCAACGTCACGCTGCGCGATTTCGCCATCATCGGCGACATCCGGGAGCGGGTGGACGAGGACCAGGTCAACGCCATGGGCGGGGCGATGTCGAACTCGGTGGTCGACAACGTCTGGATGCAGCGCACCAAGGTCGGGGCCTGGATGGACGGCCCAATGGACAACTTCACCATCCGCAACAGCCGGATCCTCGACCAGACCGCCGACGGGGTGAACTTCCACTGGGGCGTCACCAACTCCACGGTGACCAACACCTTCGTCCGTAACACCGGCGACGACGCCCTGGCGATGTGGGCGCAGAGCGTGCCGAACGTGAACAACTCCTTCACCCGTAACACGATCGGCGTCACCATCCTGGCCAACCACCTGGTCAGCTATGGCGGCCGGGACATCAAGATCACCGACAACGTGACGGCCGACTCGGTGACCAACGGCGGCGGCATCCACGTCGCGAACCGCTACCCGGGGGTGCAGGGCGACACCGCGGTCAAGGGCACCTGGACGATCGCCCGCAACACCCTGATCCGTAACGGCAACTCCGACTACAACTGGAACTTCGGCGTCGGCGCGATCTGGTTCTCCGCGCTGAACGAGGCGATCCAGGGCGCCACGATCAACGTCACCGACACCGACATCCTGGACAGCTCCTATGCGGCGTTGCACTGGATCGAGGGCCAGACCAGCGGGATCAACCTGAACAATATCCGCATCGACGGGGCCGGAACGTACGCGTTGCAGGTGCAGGCGCCCAGTCAGGTGTCGTTCACAGGCGTGCGCGCCACCGGGATCGCGCAGAGCAACCCGATGCACAACTGTGTGGGCAGCGGCTTCCAGATCACCCAGGGCGCCGGCAACTCCGGCTGGTACACCGCGACCCCGTACTGCGGGCCATGGCCGGCGCCGCAGTGGGGCAACGGGCCGACCAGCCCACCGCCCACCGGCACCCCGCCGCCCACCACGCCGCCCCCGACCACGCCGCCCCCGACGACCCCGCCGCCCGGCGGGAACCTGGCCCAGGGCCGGCCGGTGACCGCGTCGAGCGTGTCGCAGAACTACCTGGCCGGCAACGCGGTCGACGGCAACGCGGCCAGCTACTGGGAGAGCGCCAACGGTGCGTTCCCGCAGACGCTGACGGTCGACCTCGGCGCGGCGGTGAGCACCAACCGGATCGCGCTGAAGCTGCCGGCCGGCTGGGAGAGCCGAACCCAGACCCTCTCGGTCGCCGGCTCGACGGACGGCTCGGCGTACTCGACCCTCGTCTCCTCGGCCGGGTACACGTTCAACCCGGCGACCGGTAACGCCGTGTCGATCGGCCTTCCGGCCGGCAACCGGAGGTTCCTGCGGCTGACCGTCACCGGCAACACCGGGTGGCCGGCGGCCCAGCTCTCCGAGTTCGAGGTGTACGGCGACACGCCGCCGCCCACCACACCCCCGCCCACTACACCCCCGCCGCCGAGCACGCCGCCGCCCACCGGGAACCTGGCGCTGGGGCGTCCGGTCAGCGAGACCAGCCACGCCGACGTGTACGGCGGCGGCAACGCCGTCGACGGCAACGCCAACACGTATTGGGAGAGCGCCAACAACGCCTTCCCGCAGTCGCTGACCGTCGACCTGGGCGCCGCCCGGTCGGTGTCCCGGGTGGTGCTGAAGCTGCCCCCGGCGACCGCGTGGCAGACCCGTACCCAGACGGTCGCGGTGCTCGGCTCGACCGACGGCTCCTCGTACACCACGCTGAAGCCCTCCGCCGGCTACGCGTTCAACCCGGCCAGCGCCAACACCGTGACCGTCACCTTCCCCGCCGCCACCCAGCGGTACGTGCGGGTGACCGTCACCGGCAACACCGCCTGGCCGGCCGGGCAGCTCTCCGAGTTCGAGGTCCACTCCGCCTGACGGCGCCAGTCTCCGGGCCGGTCGGCCGTCCTCGCGACCCGGCCGGCCCGGCAGCCCCACCCCGCCGCGGCACCCCCCGGCCAGCGGCGGGCACCACCACCCCCGAGAGAAGGTGCAGCTCCGCCATGCCCGGAAACAGCACGAGACGACGTACCCCCAGCCGGTGGCTGACCGCAGGACTGCTGGCCACCGGACTGCTGGTCTCCGGCGTCCCCGCCCTGCCCGCCGCCGCGTCGCCCGCCCCGGCCGGGGCCCGCGTCGGCGCGGCACCGGCCGCCGCGCCGGCGCCCGCGACCGCGGCGGCCCTCGCCGGTATCTCCGCCACCATGACCGCCAGCAGCGTCAGCCAGAACTACGTGCCGGCCAACGCCAACGACGGCAACCCGGACACCTACTGGGAGAGCGCCAACAACGCCTTCCCGCAGTGGCTCCAGGCCGACCTCGGCGCCACCGTCACCGTGGACCGGGTGGTGCTGAAGCTGCCGCCGGCCGCCGCCTGGCAGACCCGTACCCAGACGCTGTCCGTGCAGGGCAGCACCAACGGCTCGTCCTTCACCACCCTGAAGGCGTCCGCCGGGTACACCTTCGACCCGGCGACCGGCAACACGGTGACCATCACGTTCGCCGCGGCCAGCAGCCGGTACGTCCGGCTCAACCTCACCGCCAACAGCGGCTGGCCGGCCGGCCAGGTCTCCGAGTTCGAGCTGTACGGGCCGGCGGCCGGGGACACCCAGGCACCGAGCGCGCCGGCCAACCTGGCCTACACCCAGCCGGCCAGCGGTCAGATCAGACTGACCTGGACCGCCTCCACCGACAACGTGGGGGTGACCGGGTACGACGTCTACGCCAACAACGCGCTGCGCGGCAGCGTCGCCGGCACCGTGCTGACCTACACCGACAACCAGCCCGCCAGCGCCACCGTCTCCTACCACGTGCGGGCGCGCGACGCCGCCGGCAACCAGTCGGCGAACAGCAACACGGTGACCCGCACCGGCAGCGGCACCGGCGGCACCAACCTCGCCGTCGGTAAGCCGATCACCGCCTCGTCGTACGTGCACACGTTCGTTGCGACCAACGCCAACGACAACAATGCGGCGACGTACTGGGAGAGCAACGGCCAGCCGGGCACCCTGACCGTGCAGCTCGGGGCGAACGCCGCCGTCAGTTCCGTGGTGCTGAGGCTGAACCCGGACTCCTCGTGGGGCCCCCGCACCCAGACCGTGCAGGTGCTCGGCCGGGAGCAGAGCGCGTCGGCGTTCACCAGCCTGGCCGGCGCGGCCAGCTACACGTTCAACCCGGCGTCGGGCAACACGGTGACCATCCCGGTCTCCGCCACCGCCGCCGACGTGCGGCTGAACATCACCGCCAACTCCGGCGCCCCGGGCGGGCAGGTGGCCGAGTTCCAGGTCATCGGCACTCCGGCCGCGAACCCGGACCTGAGCGTGACCGGCCTGTCGGCCAGCCCGGCCAGCCCCACCGAGACCGACGCGATCACCGTGTCCGCCACCGTCCGCAACGCCGGCACGCTGGCCTCAGGCGCGACCAACGTCAACCTCTACCTGGGCGGCGTACGGGTCGGCACCGCCTCCGTCGGCGCCCTCGCGGCCGGCGCCTCGAGCACCGTCACGGCGAACATCGGGGCCCGCGCGGCGGGCAGCTACCCGCTGAGCGCCAAGGTCGATGAGGCCAACACCGTCATCGAGCAGGACGAGACGAACAACAGCTACACCAGCCCGTCTCCGCTGGTGGTCAGCCCGGTCGCCAGCTCGGACCTGGTCGCCCAGTCGGTCGACTGGACGCCCGGCAACCCGTCGGCGGGCAACACCGTCACCTTCTCCGTCACCCTGCGCAACGCGGGCACCGTCGCCTCGGCGTCCGGGGCGCACGGCGTCACGCTGACCGTGCTCAACGACGCCGGCACCGTGGTCCGCACCCTGACCGGCTCGTACTCCGGTGTGATCAACGCCGGGGCCACCGTGGGCCCGGTCAACCTGGGCACCTGGACCGCCGCGAACGGGAAGTACACCGTCCGGATGGTGCTCGCCGTCGACGCCAACGAGCTGCCGGTCAAGCAGGCCAACAACACCAGCGAACGGCCGCTGTTCGTCGGGCGCGGCGCCAACATGCCGTACGACATGTACGAGGCCGAGGACGGCGTGGTCGGCGGCGGCGCGGCCGTGATCGGGCCGAACCGGAACATCGGCGATCCGGCCGGCGAGGCGTCCGGGCGGCGGGCGGTCACCCTCAACAGCACCGGCAGCTACGTCGAGTGGACCACCCGGGGCAGCACCAACACCCTGGTCACCCGCTTCTCCATCCCGGACGCCCCGGGCGGGGGCGGGATCAACTCCACGCTGAACGTCTACGTCAACGGCACCTTCCACAAGGCCATCGACCTGACCTCCCAGTACGCCTGGCTCTACGGGGCCGAGGCCAGTCCGGGCAACTCGCCGGGCGCGGGTGGGCCGCGGCACATCTACGACGAAGCCAACGTCATGCTCAACTCGACCGTCCCGGCCGGCAGCAGGATCCGGCTGCAGAAGGACCCGGCGAACACCACCACGTACGCGATCGACTTCGTCAACACCGAGCAGGTCGCGCCGACCGCCAACCCGGACCCGGCGAAGTACACCACGCCGACCGGCTTCACTCACTCCGACGTGCAGAACGCCCTGGACCGGGTGCGGATGGACACCACCGGCACCCTGGTCGGGGTCTACCTGCCCGCTGGCAACTACTCGACCGCGTCGAAGTTCCAGGTGTACGGCAAGGCGGTCAAGGTGACCGGCGCGGGCCCCTGGTACACCCGCTTCAACGCCCCGTCGGGTCAGGACAACACCGACATCGGCTTCCGGGCCGAGAACTCGGCGGCCGGCTCGTCCTTCGCGAACTTCGCCTACTTCGGCAACTACACCTCGCGGATCGACGGCCCGGGCAAGGTGTTCGACTTCTCCAACGTGTCGAACATCGTGATCGACAACGTCTGGAACGAGCACATGGTGTGCCTCTACTGGGGCGCGAACACCGACTATATGACCATCAAGAACTCCCGGATCCGCAACATGTTCGCCGACGGCATCAACATGACCAACGGGAGTACCAACAACCTGGTCAGCAACAACGACGCCCGGGCGACCGGCGACGACAGCTTCGCGCTCTTCTCGGCGATCGACGCGGGTGGCGCCGACATGCGGGACAACATCTACGAGAACCTGACCTCCACCCTGACCTGGCGGGCCGCCGGGGTGGCCGTCTACGGCGGCTACGCCAACACGTTCCGCAACATCTACATCGCGGACACCCTGGTCTACTCGGGCATCACGATCAGCTCGCTCGACTTCGGGTACCCGATGAACGGCTTCGGGGCCGACCCGCCCACCAGGTTCGAGAACATCTCGATCGTGCGGGCCGGCGGGCACTTCTGGAACGGGCAGACCTTCCCGGCGATCTGGGTCTTCTCCGCCTCGAAGGTGTTCCAGGGCATCCGGGTCAGCGACGTCGACATCGTCGACCCGACCTACAGCGGCATCATGTTCCAGACCAACTACGTCGGCGGTCAGCCGCAGTTCCCGGTCAAGGACACGATCTTCACCAACATCTCGATCACCGGAGCCCGTAAGAGCGGCGACGCGTTCGACGCCAAGTCCGGCTTCGGGATCTGGGTGAACGAGATGCCGGAGGCGGGTCAGGGCCCGGCCGTCGGCTCGGTCACCTTCAACAACCTGCGGATGAGCAACAACGCCCAGGACGTCAAGAACACCACGTCCACCTTCACCATCAACAGGAACTGACCCACGGCACCACCACCGGACGCCGTCGGGGGATCACGCCCTCCGACGGCGTCCTGCCGCGCGCGGCCCGGCCCGTCCCGCGTGGGTCGGGCCGACACCTACCTATAGATGGGCAAGACCGCAGCTTCTACGACACCTACGGCTCGGACAGCGGCCGCACGGCCTGAAGCGCACCCTGACGTACGGCACCAAGATCGGGCACACGCCGGGCGCCCAGCCGGTGAGTCGCTCCGCCCCGGCCGTCCATAGCCGGACGGCGGGGCTCGGTGCGGGCGCCGGCGGGCGGGTGGTCCACCGCCCGCCGGCCCCGGCTCACCAGGAGGACGGTGGCGGCGGCGGGACGACCGGTGGGCGATCGTCGCAGGTGATGGTGTTCGGCAGCAGCCATGGGGCGAGCCAGCCACCGTCGTTGCCGCTGAGGTCGGACAGGGAGAACTCGGAGCCGGCCGGGGTGAAGTGGAACGACCCGCAGTTGTTGACCCCGACCGCGCCCACGTTGCGGGCGTCCACGTCGAGGAACGAGGCGGAGCCCGCCGAGCGGGCGCTCACCACCGAGGTTCCCGTCCCGTCGACCCGGATGTCGCGGAACTGGACGTTCTTGATCGAGTAGAGGTCCTTCACCGGCCAGTCGCTGACCAGCATGACGGCGTTGTAGGTGCTGTCGAGGTAGTGGTCCCCGACCACCTCGATGTTCGCGTCGATGTCCCGGTCGAGCGCGTAGAACCAGATGGCCCCGAGCCCGATCTTCCAGTTCAGCTCGTACGTGCCGGCGCGGACGGTGGTGTTGCCGGTGATGAGCAGCCGCCCGGTGAACGGCTCCGCGCCGAAGCGGGACCCGACCTGGATGGCGCTGCCCTCCCGGACCGGATCGGCGACAAGGTTGTTCGACACGGTGTTGTCGGTGCCGCCGTAAAGGGCGATGCCGTTGGCGAGCACGGGGGACTGCACGGTGTTGTGGTCGAACCTGTTGCGGGCGTTGCCGGTCTTCTCCGACCACATCGCGAGCCCGTCGTCACCGGTGTTGCGGACGAAATTGTGCGCGACCAGCGAGTCGGTGACGCCGGTGTGGAAGTTGAGCCCGTCGGCGATCTGGTCGACGATGACGTTGCCGGTGACCCGTACGTTCGTCATCGGCCCGTCGAACCAGATGCCCACCTTGGTGTGGCGCAGGTACAGCCCGTCGATGGTGGAGTCGCTCATCGCGCCACCGATCGCGTTGACCTGGTCGGTGTCGATGCGCTCGCGGACGTCGCCCTCGATCGCGAAGCCGGCGAGGTGCACGTTGCGGCTGCCGCCGTCGGCGGCGTCCCGGCCGTAGAAGCCGACGCCGGTGTGCACCGAGCCGTCCGGGGCGGGCGTCGGCAGCGCGACCTCACGCCCCTTGATGATCGTGTACCAGCTTCCGGCGCCCTCGATCGTGACGTCGTCGACGACGATGTGCCGGTTCACCTGGTACGTACCCGGCGGCAGGTAGACCGGAAGGTCCGCCCGCCGGGAGAACGCGATGGCCCGGTCCAGGGCGGCGGCGGAGTCGCGGCGGCCGGTCGGGTCGGCGCCGAAGGCCAGCACGTTCGCGGCGGCGAGCCGGACGCGCGGCGGGGCGACGAGCTCGGAGTCGAGCAGGTCGATGACCGTCCATGCGGAGCTGCTGTCGGCGGGGACGGTGAGTCGGACCCGGTCACCCGCCCGGTACGTGCGGCCGAGCAGCAGCCGCTGCTCGTCGTAGAAGTGGCTGGGGCGGAACGGGGTGGGAATGCGCGGGTACGGGGTGGTGGCCGACGGCACGCACGAGCACTCGGTGATCCACCAGTCCGGGTGCAGCAGCCCGGCGCCCGGGTCGTTGGAGAACGGGTACTGGTTGTAGAGCCACGCGTACTGCGAGGTGAGGGTCATCGTCCGGACCTGCCGGTGGTTCACCGCCACCTCCAACGGCGCGGTGATGCCGCCGCCGCCCGGCGCGTCAGGGATGCTGTAGCGCACGGTGATCGCGTTGGCCGCGTTCGGCAGGGTGAACTCGACGTACCGGCCGGGGGTCAGCCGGACCGCCCGGCGGCCGGAGGCCTCTGCGGGCAGGGTGTAGGCGGAGCGGTCGGGACCGATGATCTCGCCGTCGGTGGTGGCGTTCTCCGCCTCCTGCGCGATGAAACCGACGTCGGCGCCGCGGCCCGCGACCAGTTGCGGATCGAGCCCGGCCCGGGTCACGACGGGGCCGGCGCCGGCGGGCGGGCCGGCGGTCGCGGGGGCGGGGGCCCCGGCCAGGACGCCGAGGGCGGTCGTGAGCGCGACGGCGGCGGCGACGGATGCCCGGGTTCGGTGCGGTTGTCGCCGCGCCGGCCCTCGTGCCGCAGGGATGATGCTCCGGGACATGGGTGACTCTTCTCTGTGGGTGGTGGGATCCGGCCGCGCGGCGGCCGGTGGACGGGCTGCGGGAAGCGCGGGGGGACGCCTACGCCGCCACTACCCGGCGTATACCTCCAGCTGGGACAGTTGCGCCGCCGGCCAGCCGGTGTTGCCGGTGACCCGGATCCGCACGTACCGGGCCGGTGTCGCCGGCACGGTGAGGGTCACCTGGTTGCCGGTGGACGGGTCGAAGACCCGTCCGGCGGGCGCGACGAGGGTGCTCCACGCGGTGTCGTCCGGGCTCACCTCGACCGAGAGCGTCTGGGTGCGTCGCTGCCAGGTGGCGGCGGCCGGGAGCCGGAGCACGATCCGTCCGATGCCGACGGTCGTGCCGAGGTCGACGCGCACCCACTGCGGGAACGCGTTGCTGGCGCTCTCCCAGTAGCTGTCGGGGTTGCCGTCGACGACGTTCGCGCCGCCGTAGGTCTGGACGTGACCGCTCTCCGCCGTCGGCCGGCCCCGGGCGAGGTCGGTGGTCGGGGTGGGTGTGCCGGTCGGCGCGTACACGCCGATCTGGGCGAGCTGGGCCGCCGGCCAGGCGGTGTTGCCGGTGACCGTGACCCGCAGGTGCCGGGCGGCGGTCGTGGGCACGGTGAGGGTCGCGGTGTTGCCGGTGGCCGGGTCGAAGCGGACCCCGGCCGTCCCGGCGAGCGTCGTGAAGGTCGCGCCGTCGGTGCTGCCCTGCACCGTCACGGTCTGGGTACGGGCCGCCCAGCCGGCCGGCACGGCGAGGACGATCCGGGCCACCTGGTGACTCGCGCCGAGGTCGACCTGCCACCACTGGGGAAAGGCGCTGTTGCTCGACTCCCAGTAGCTGCCCCGGTCGGCGTCGACGGCGTTGCCGGCGACGAACGGGCCGTTCTGGCTGCTCGCCGCCGTCGGCCGGCCTGCGGCCAGGTCGCCGCCGGGCTCCGGGCCCGGGCCTCCGCCGACGACCGGCGGCGTCGGCCGTACGGCGGTGAGGGCGAGCTGACCCTTGAACATCCGGCCGCCGTCGGCGGTGATCCTCAGGTAGTAGTCGGCGGAGCAGGCGGTGCCGTCCTCGTCCAATGCCCGGATGCCCACCCCGGCCGGGGTGGTCGCCTGCGTCTCGCTGGTCTTGGCGATCTGGTTGCCCTCGTTGAACTCGTCGAACATCGACACGTAGAGGCCCTGGGCGCCGAGCCGGGTCAAGTTGTAAAGGTGCCGCCAGTAGAAGTCGCCGTGGCGGCGGTGCCCGGACGACAGGTCGCCCGGTAGCACGCAGGGCTGGTAGTCGATGCCGTGTGCGTCGCAGTCGGCCTGGTCGGGCACGTTGACGTTGGTGTGGAACCAGTCGAGCCCGTCCAGGGTGCCGGTGCGGCCGACCATCCACGGCGAGATCATGTGGAAGGCGTGGTAGACCTCGGAGAAGCCGGGCCGGGAGTCGTTGATGCCCTGCCGCCAGTAGGTCGGCACGCCGCCGATGACGTAGCAGCCCTGGGCCTTGAACCAGTTGATCACGTCGAGGCAGGGCGCGGGCGCGAAGGGGCGGCCGTCGTCGTTGAAGCCGTACCCCCAGATGCAGACGACGGGCCGGCCGTTCTGCCGGGCGTACGCCGGGGAGGCGGTGTGCGCGGAGATCCGGTTGGTCCAGTCCTCCTTGATCTGGGACTGCATCGTCGTCCAGCCGGTGACGTCGTACATGATGTAGAACTTGCGGCCGAAGCGCTCGGCCGCGCTGCGGACCTTGACCGTCATGGCGTCGCGCGTCGGCCCCTCGTCGCCGAACGGGTTGAACCGTTGCAGGGCGGCGGTGTCGCAGCCGTGCTCCTGCATCCAGCGGAAGTGGGTGTCTACGGTCTGCTGGTCGTAGGAGGAGAAGAGCTGCGCCGGCTGGCCGTTGCCGAGGGCGGGGTACGCGGTGGTGTAGCCGCGGGTGTATTCCCGCATGTCCGGCCAGGACACGATGGTGGTGTTGGCCGGGGCAGGCGGCTGGAACCGGTCGCGGCTCCAGTGCCACCAGCCGCCGATGGGCGCCCCGTCGCCGGGGCAGCTGAACCAGCCCTGGTAGCCGACCGAGACCTTGCCGACGACGTCGCCGGGCGGGCTGGCTGCGAAGGCCGTGCCCCGCAGGGCGAACACCAGGTCGGCCGGGGAGACGGCGGCGAGGGCGGAACCCGCTGCGAGGGATCCGATCAGCCGCCGACGGGAAACCGTCATGGCTCCACTCCTTCCGGTTGGTGAAGACATTGAGAGTCATCGTGTCAGCAGTCGACTACGTCGTGCAAGAGTTGAACGGCTTTACGAAATATTGCGACTGCATGCTGAAGGAAGTTGATATCCCGCCTGGCGGGGAACGCGGTCCGCCTCGGTCGGCGTGGAGACGGTCCGGCGACGTCCGGACCGGCGCCGATGGGCTGGAGCGGGAGGAGAACAACCCGGACCCCGTGCCGGACGGGGCCGCGCGTGACCGCCGGCGGCGCGCCTCGCTTCTGTCGCCTGGACGCCGGCGGACCGTCACTGGTGGGACTCGGCGGTCTTCAGCCGGAGCATCCGGGTGGACGCCGGCCTGCGCCGCCGGGTGGTCGGGGTGCCACGGCAGCTGGCGGCGGCCGCCTATCGCCGGCTCGGCGGGGGCGCGTTGCCCGACGAGGAGGCCCTGCGCGGCCACTTCTACGACGGGCAGCCGTTGTCCACGGCAGCCCCGGCCCGGCCGACACCCGGATCTACCGGATCCTGTTCGCTGCGGACCTCGCCCCGGACGGGCTGGCGAAGCTGCACGAGGCCTGGCGGATGGAGAGGGCCGGTGATCCGGCCGACCCGGGGTCGCGGGTCCTCGGCGTGGCCGGACGCCGCGTCGGGGTCGACTCCTTCACCTGGCACCTGCGCCGGATCGGCGGTGGCGGCCCCTGGTGCCTCGACCTGACCGCCGAGCTGGCCACCAGCCGTGACGACACCCTCGGGCCGCTACCTGCGCGAGCTGGCGACGACACTGCGGATGTAGGGGCTCATCCCGGTCACGATCGAACGTTTCTCCTGACACCGACCGGGCCGGGGCGACGGCGGCGCTCGTGACGGCGGCGCGGCCCGGTCGTCCCCACCGTGCGGCCCGGTCGTCCCCACCGTGCTGCATGGGGGGACGACCGGGCCCCGGCCGGGCGGTCAGCCGACGGTGCCGGTGACGGCGCTGCCGGACCTGGTGACCTTGTACGTCACTTTCTCGCCGCTCCAGAAGTGGAAGGTGAGGGTCACCGGCGCGTTGTCGTTGACCTCGGCGAAGAAATCCGAGGTCAGGGTGATCGCGTTGGTGGTGTAGTTCGGCGCGAACGTGCGGTCGAACTCCTTGAACGATGTCCAGTTCTGCGGACCGGCGTTGCTGCCGTCGGCGTACTTCGCCTCCATCGTGGCGAGCTGGTCGCCCCGGAACTGGGTGGGTACGGCGAACGAACTGGTCGTCCCGGTGGCGTTGGCCAGGATCGGCCGGTCGTAGGTGAGCACGTTGATCCGCCACGGGACGCCCTGCGAGAACCGTGCGTGCAGCGTCGCGTTGACCCCGTACGCCCGGTTGCCGGTCAGCCGGGTCAGCGCGGACGCGGTGAGCGTGAGCTGGCTGCCACTGACGGTGTAGTCGGTGCCCTGGACCAGGTCGGCGGTGCCCTGCCGCAGACCCTGGAACGTGGCGCCGTTGAGGTTCAGCGTGATCGTCTTCGCCGAGATGGCGCTGGCCTTGGCGTTGAACACCAGGTCCGTCGAGGCGGTGCCCGAGCGGGTGGTCCAGCTCGACTTGAGCTGCGCGATCAGCTCCGGATCGCTCCACTGCAACGAGGTCCGGCCGAGGTGCTGGCCGTTGTCCCACAGCATCGTGGTGAGTTTCCTGGTCCGCGCGTAGTAGCCGAAGTACTCGAAGAACTTCAGCTTCTCGCCCTGCTCGATGGTGCCGGTGCTGCGGTCGAAGCCGAGCAGGCCGTACTCGCCGATGATCACTGGGATGCCCTTGGCGACGAAGGCGTTGTACACCCGGTCGAAGGAGTCGGTGAGGTCCTTCTGCGCGGTCGCGTCGAAGTGGGTGCCGCCGGCGATGTTCACGCTGAACGGCCAGTAGCCGTAGTAGTGCACGGTCGCGATGAGGTTGCGGTCGTTCAGCGCGGTGAACGTGGCCGCCAGTTCGTCGACCCGGGCCTGGTCGGACGAGGTGTGCAGGGTGGGCAGCACCAGTAGGCGGGTGGCGTTGTTGCCGCCGGACTGCCGCACGATGGTGCGGAAGGACGTGTTGAGCTCGTTGAGCAGCGTGGCGTTCTGGGCGTCGCCGGAGCTGCCGGTGAACTGGGGTTCGTTGACGCTCTCGAACACCAGCTTCGCCGACGAACTGCGGAAGGTGCTCGACAGTTGGGTCCAGATCGCGTTGTACTTGGTCAGCACGTTGGTACGGTCGGTGGGCATGGTGTTGATCCACTGCCATGAGTCGTGGTGGATGTTGATCATCACGTAGAAGCCGTCGGCGAGGGCCCAGTCGACGACCTCCTTGACCCGGTTGAGGTACGCCGCCTCGATGGTGTGGCTCGGTGCGCCGCCCAGGTGTGCGCTCCAGGTGACCGGGATGCGGATGCTCTTGAAGCCCTGCGACCGCACGTTGTCCAGCAGCGCCTCGGTGATACGCGGGTTGCCCCAGGCGGTCTCGTCGGCGCCGACCGCGTCGAGGGAGTTGCCCAGGTTCCAGCCGGGCTGCATGGCGGCCACGGCCGCCATCGCGTCACCGGTGGGCGGGGGAGTGGTCGGTGGTGGCGTGGTCGGCGGCGCGGTGGTGGGACCGGTGCCGCCGGTGCAGGCGACGCCGTTGAGCGCGAACGCGGTGGGGTTCGTGTTCGCGCCGGACCACGACCCGTTGAAGCCGAACGACACGGTCGCGTTCGTGGCGATGGTGGCGTTGTAGCTGACGTTGGCGGCGGTCACGTCGTTGCCGGCGGAGGTGACCGTGGCGTTCCACGCCTGGGTCACCCGCTGTCCGGAGGGGAAGGTCCAGGTCAGGCGCCAGCCGTTGACCGACTCGCCGAGGTTGGTCACGCTCACGTTCGCGCCGAACCCGCCCTGCCACTGGCTGCTGACCTGGTACGTGACGGCGCAACCGGCCGCCGCCTGGGCGGGGCCCGTCAGCAGCACGCCGATCGCGGCCAGCAGCATCGTGACGGCACTGGTGAACGCGCCGATCCGCCATCGCGTACGTCTTCTGGGGTGCTGGAGAACGGTCATGACGCTCCTTGCCGGGACGTGGTGCCGCTTCGAAGGTGGTGGCCGTCGTCGTGCGTGGACGGCGGTCGGATCGCCGGCAGATTAAGTTGTCAATCTAAACTTTGTCAATCGTCGCATGCCGATATGTGCGATGGCTGGACTGCGATTACGGCAGGCCCGGGCCGCCTCCCGGCCATCCGGCTACGCTTGTCAGACAGCCGCCGAGGGGAGGACACACGTCGCCGACCGCCACCGTGCTCATCGTCTTCGGCCGGGGCGTGCGACGCTCCGGCACGACCTGGGCGCTCACCCCGGCCAGCACCGCGCGGGTGCAGGCCGCACTCGACTACGTCGCCGCCAACGAGGCGTCGTTCCGGCGCGCCGCCGCGCGCGGCAACCTGCCCCGAGTGGTGTTCAGCGGCGGCTGGGCGGAGGCCGCCGAGGGTGCGGACCCGCCGCCGGCCGGGTGCCGCGAGGCCGACCTGATGCTGCGGCACGCGCTCGACTCCGGCCTCGACCGGTACGCGGAGCTACACGCCGAACCGCGCTCGCGCAGCACCCTGGAGAACCTTCTGCGCACCGCCGAGGACGGACTGTTCGACGGTCACGTCTTCGGCCCGAGCCACCCGCTGGGCATCGTCTCGCACTCCTGGCACCTGCCGCGGGTCAGGTACCTCGCGCGCCGGGCGCTCGGGCTGCGCGGCGGAGCACTGCTCGACGTCCCCGCGACCGGCGGGGAGCCCGAGCCCACGGGGTGGCCCGAGAACGCCGTACGCCTCGCGTCCCGGCTGTGGTTCCTCGGCGCCGGCGACCCCGGGGGGCTGCTGCGCCGCGAGCGGGCGATGATCGCGTTGCTGCGGCGGGCCGGCGGCTGAACCGGGGCCGGGCGGCCGGGCTCAGGCCCGCCCGGGGCAGCCGGTAGCAGCCGGTGGCGGACGGGAGGTGACGCGCGAGCGCCGACGGGGTACAGGACCGTCGACATCGGATCGGCCGATGTCACGAAAGGGTGGGCGGGTCACATGATTGTTCTCGCGCCGGTGTACGAACCGCGGCAGCGGCTGCTCGCCTTCGTCCGCGACCTGCGTGACGCCGCCCCCGACGCCCGCGTCGTCGTGGTGGACGACGGCAGCGGCCCGGCGTCCGCGTCGGCCCTCGACGCCGTGCGCGAGCTGGGCTGCGAGGTCCTGCGCCACGGGACGAACCGGGGCAAGGGCGTGGCCCTCAAGACCGGGTTCCGGCACATCGCCCGGTCGCATCCCGGCCACGACGTGGTCTGCGCCGACGCCGACGGTCAACACCGTGTCGCGGACGTCCTGCGCGTCGCCGGCGCCCTGCACGACGACGAACGCATCGTGCTGGGCGTGCGGCGCTTCGACGGGACAGTCCCGTTGCGCAGCAGGATCGGCAACGGCGTCACCGGCCTGCTCTTCCGGGCCGCCACCGGCGTCGGGGTCCGGGACACCCAGACCGGCCTGCGGGCGTACTCGCACGCCCTGCTCGACTGGCTGCTCGCGGTGCCCGGCGAGCGATTCGAGTACGAGATGAACATCCTGCTCGAGGCGGTCCGGGACGGTCACCCCGTGCGGCAGACCGTCATCGCCACCACCTACCTGGCGGACAAGGAGTCCTCGCACTTCGCGTCGCTCAGCGACTCCGTACGGATCTACCTGCCGCTGCTACGGTTCACCGCCTCGACGCTGCTGGCCGCGCCCCGCCCACGCCGGTAGTGTCGCGCCCCGCACGAGCAGACCGGCGGGAAGCCGCGACCCACCGAACCCCTCGGGGCGGTCAGGACGGCCGGTCCAGCCGGCGCAATACCGCCCGCTGGGCCGCCTCCAGCGGCCCCGCCCCGAACCGGCCCGTCCACCAGCTCGCCACCAGCACCAGCGTGCCGCTGACCCCCGCCCACAGGCCCAGCACCCACCAGGGCGCGGCCCCCTGCCAGGATCGGGCCAACCCCAGCCCCCAGCCGTAGCAGACCACCACGCACAACACGTTCTGCAGGACGTAGCAGGACAGCGCGGTACGACCCACCGCGGTCAACCCGGAGGTCACCGCGCCCGGTGTGCTCCGCCGGTCCAGCAGCACCCCGACCAGGCCGAGGTAGCCCACCGCCAGCAGCGGCGCGCAGACGTACCGGTCGACCAGGAACAGCTCCGGCCCGGCCAGCGTGGTCGCGGCGTTCAGCGGGAGCCCGACGCCCAGCCCGAGGCGGAGCAGCCGACGGCGCAGCGCGCGGCCACGGTCGTCGGTGCCGAACGCGCCGGCCCGCAACAGCCGCACCCCGAGCAGGAACAGGAAGACCAGCAGCCCGAAGCTGATGATCGGCTCGGCGCGCAGCGGCAGCCAGTTGGCCAGCCGGAAGGTGACCTGCGCGAGGTAACCACCCTCGGTGAAGAACCGGCCGGGCGCGTCGGGAACGGCCCGCTCGTCGGGCGGGGCGAGCGCCAGGGCGAGGGTGAGCAGCCCCATGAGGGTGAGGTGCACCCCGGCGGCCAGGGACATCGCCACCTTCTGCACCCGCGCCGAACGGGCGAGCAGCCACGCCACCAGCAGGGCGGTCACCGCGTACCCCATCAGCACGTCGAAGGCGAACACCAGGACGAAGTGCAGCGTCCCCTCGACGAACAGCAGCAGCGCCCGCCAGCCGTACCGGCCGGGCCAGGCCCGGCCCCGGGACACCGCAGAGCCGTGCTGGATCGCCAGGCCGACCCCGAACAGGATGGTGAGCAGGGCGAGGAACTTGCCGTTGGCGAGGAACCGGAAGACCCCCTCGGCGACGGCGGCGACCGGCCCGCCGGTCAGATTGGCGGTGGCCGACACCGCGGCGGCGTCGACCAGGAGCCGGGCCTCCGAGCCGGGGGTGGCGAAGATCCACACGTTGGTGGCGAGGGTGCCCAGGATCGCCACCCCCCGCAGGACGTCGAGCAGGGCGATCCGGGTGCCGGTCGGGCCGGCGGCGGTGGTGACGGCGGTGGCCAAGGGGGCTCCCTCTCGGGGTACGGCGGCTGACGCTGTCAACGCTGTCAGCCGCCGTACCGCCCGGCCTCCTGCTGGCTGGCGAGATCGGGGTGCTGCTTTCGACGGACCCGGCGTCCGCCACAGGCGGCGCGACGACGCCCGTCAGCCGGTCGGCCGCTCACCGTGACGACTTCCGGGTAGAGGCGGAACCCGCCCTCGCTGTGCGCCGCGGAGCCGATCAGCCCGAGCTCCTCGTAGTGACGGATGGTGCGGATCCTCAACCCGACCCGCTCGGCGACCTTGCCGATCTGCGCCAGCCGGCCGCCGGGGTGTTCCGGCCCGGGCGCTCGTCGGCGCCGCCTGCCGCCTGCGCCGCACCTGCCCGAGAGTTCCCGGTGGGTGACGCTGGTCATGGCCGCACGATCAGGGCAGGGGTGCTGGTAGACGGCTCTGCCGAGGGGGTGTCCGGCTCGCACCACCGTCAGCCCGAGCGGGCAGAGCTGCGCAGGGCCTGGTGTGCAGCCCTGAGTCGGTCGGTTGACCAGGGAAGACTCGCGTCGCACGCGCCGGAGCATCGGCTTCCTCCCGGCTGGCAGGGGGCCGATTTGGCGCGGTGGAGCCGGCGGGGTACTGTTCAGCGCCGGCAGGGAAACGGGCGCCAAGCGGGAAACCGCGGCGGACGGCCTGCCGGATCCCAGGAAGCGTCCGGCGAAAGTCGGTCGATGAATGGTGCCCGCAATGAGAATGGAAGCGGTTCGAATCGGGAAATGCCGATTTGACAGAGCGAAAATCGGCGGGTAACTTAGTAAAAGTGCCCGGCGCGAGAGCGGCGGGTGCGAGGAACGGAACGGTGAACGGAAATGCCCCGGATGGGCTCCCATTGTGTGGGGGTTTCGGATGGTGTGTGGTTGTTC
>NZ_JAPZLF010000023.1:0-92751 GCF_033804645.1 Micromonospora sp. RTGN7
CCCCCCGGTGGGTGGTGTTTGGTGTGGGTCCCCCCCAAACCCGCCACCCCCCCCCCGCCCTATAGACAAACCTCTGGTGTCGGCGGGGCCGGGGCACGCGGGGCCCCGGTCGGGGGGGCCCGCGCCGGGTTATTGAGCAGGGGCTGGGCGGCTGGGACGTCTACCCGGCCGCCTACCCGGCCGGGCCGGGGTTGCCGCAGACCCGCCCAGTGCCCGGAGCGTGGCCGTACAGCCGCCCGGCCGGGTCCTCGCAGTAGCAGGTACCGGGCAGGCTGTCGTGACACCAGCAGCCGCACGCGGCGCAGACCGGCGGGGTGCACTGGTCGTCGTGGAGTCGTTCGAGGATCCGGAGCCGGTCGCCGATGTCGTTGGCCTCGATGTCCCACCGGCCGGGCGGCAGGCCTGCGGCGGGCATCTGCTCGACGGCCAGGTCGTGCACGAGGCAGATCACGGCCGGGCCGGTGGGGGCGGCCACCGCGCAGTCGGCGGGATGCTCGATCTCCCACGCGCCGTCGCCGGCGACGGCCACGACGTGCCCGCTGACGGGCCGCTCGTCGGCGGGGATGGCTCGGCCGATCAGGGCACGTCCGTCGGCTCGGGCGTGGGCCAGGCGGCGCTGCACGTCGAGCGGCACCCCGTCGGCACCGAAGTCGAGGGGCTCGCCAGTGAAGAGCGCGTCGAGCAGGTGGTGGACGTAGGGCGGGGTCGTCGGCGCGGCGATCCGGCCGGCGGCGGCCAGTTGCATCAGGACGGCCCGGAACCGGTAGTCCTGGTCGGCGGCGGGCACCAGGCACCGGCAGGCGACCGTCCGTCCGCAGACGGGGCAGGGGGCGAGGCGGTACGCCTCAGCGGCGAGGGCCACGTCGGCGGTGGTGAACAGGGGCGGGTTGGTCATGGTCATCTCCACCAGCGGGTGCGGACGTACGTACGGGTTCGGCGGCGGCGGATAAGCAGGGGCACGAGGTGCCGGATCACCGCCGCCCGCACTACGCGGTTAGGCACGGTCGCCACCGACCGATCGGAGAGCGCCCGGCCGGCCGCTGGGCACGTCGGTCAGATCCAGGCCGGGAATCGGATCCGGGCGAGCCGGCGGCGGGATGCGCCTGTCGGTCAGCCCCTTCGCCCACGCCATCAGGGCGGCGGCCTGGTCCGGGTCGGTCTCCGGCTCGATGCGCAGTAGCCGGATCGTGGGAGTCGGGACCAGGTCGCCCTCGACGACGTCGTGTTTGATCGAGACGCAGTCGAGCACCACGATGGCGACGTGTTGGCCCTCCGGGTTCTCCAGCAGTTGCTGCCGGATCTCGCCGATGCCGTTGAGCTCGTATGGCGGCAGGGTGCCCTTGATCTTCGTCCCCATCAGGCCACCTGGGGGGTGTCGTCCGTGTCCGCCGAGCGGGCCTGCTCGGTGGCGGCGGTGAGGATCTGCTCGCCCCGGGTCGTGAGCCGGTAGAGCCGGATGCCCTCGTTGTCGGCGTCGCTGGTCAACTCGACCAGCAGGGCCGCCTTCAAGGGGCGCAACCGGGCTGTCGCCCGCCGGGTGTGGTGCCGGTTGTCCGAGAGTCGCTCGAAGTCGGGCCGGCTGAAGCGAGCATCCGCGTGGACGCGGCCGGCGTCGACGGCGGCGAGCAGGGCCACCTGGTCCTCATCGAGGATGATCTCCATCAGGGTCTCTCCGATCGGGTGTGTGGGGTTGGGGCGGTCAGGCCGCCGTGGTGGTGTGCTGGCCTCCGTCGAGCAGCACCAGGTGCCGGCCGCGGGGCGGCGGGGCGGGCACGGCCGGGGCCTGGGGCACCCGCCGCGGCGGGGCCGGCGGCGGAAGCGGCCGGGGCCCGTACCGCTCCAGCAGCAGCTCCGCGAGCAGCTCGTCGCGCGTCATCCGGCACCGGCCCGTGGGTCGAGCTGCTGGGCGCAGGCCGCGCAGTTCCGGCCGGTGTAGCGGTACGGGTTGCCGGAACGGGTCGCGGTGGTCGTCATGCCGCACAGGTGCGGGTACCGGCCGGCCACCGGGACCGGCCGGCCGAGCACGGTGGTGGCCACCAGCCACGTCCCGGGCGTCACGAGGCGCTCCGGCGGGGCCTGAGCCAGCGGCGTTGGCTGCGGCTGGTGCCGGCCCAGATCCCGTGCAGGCTGTCGGGTGGCTGCGCGAGCGCCCACGCCCGGCACGGCCGGTACAGCGGGCAGCGGTGGCAGTAGAGGGCGGCGGCGGCCGCCGCTGCTGCGGAGGTCTCGGGTTCGGGAAAGAACGTGGTGTCGTCCTCTGTGCCGGCGCACGCGGCCGGGCCGTGCGGGGTGTCAAGGAAGTCCGGGGCGGCGCTGCGGGTGCCGATCGGGCTCACCGGGACCACCGCCGGGCCTGCCGGGCGGAGCGGCGGTACGCGCCGGCCTCGGTCCAGGTGTAGCCGGTGGCGACCTGGCCGGTGGCGGAGATGACGGTCCACTGCCACCGCGGCCGCCACGGCGGCCGGGCCGAGTTGCGCAGCGGGTGGAACACGGCCGGCGCGGCGTCGGCGTCGGCGCGGTCGCTCACCGGGTGCCTTCACGGATCGCGCGTAGGGGCGGGTCGATCAGGCGCACCTCGTACCGGCCGGTGGGCAGAGACCCGCCGGGGACAGCGTCGAGTAGCTGTCGGGCCTCGCAGCGCGGCGACAGGCAGTCGGCGGGGTGCTGCACGGCGCGGGTGCCGTCGGCGACCTCGACCAGGTGCCGGTCCGGGGCGGGCCCGCCGGCCTGCGAGCCGGGCAGGGCCGGTGGCGTGTTGGCGGCGCGGACGACGTCCTCGGCCAGTGCCCAGCACACCCGGTCGGCGGCCGGCCAGCCGAGGACGGCCAGGACGGCGCGCGCCCCCCGGGCGGGGGCCCGGGGGGGGGGGGCGCCCGGGGGGGGGGGCCCCGCACGGCACCAGGTCGCCGCCGGACGGCGGCGCAGGACGCGGGTCGGCGACGTCGGGCGGTGCGGTGGCCGCGAGCGTGGCGTCGACCAGGGCGAGGCAGCGGTCGACGCCACGTTCATCGACCGGGCCGGCGCTACGGGGGTGCCGGGCGGCCAGGTCGGTCTCCCACATGGTGCGGCCGGGCGGCCGCGACCGCGTGTACGTCGACACCGGTTATTCCTCTCCGTCGGGGCGTTCGCCGAGAATCGCGGCGTCGCGGGCGCGGGCGGCGGCCGCGAGACCGGGCGGTAGCGGCCGGCGCGGAGGCAGCGCCGGCGCGGGCGGCGGGGTGTGCCGGACGTCGCCCGGCTCGCCGACGCGCCCGCAGTTGCGGCACGTCGCCCGCTGGCGGTGGTCCAGTCCGAGGTCCGGGTCGGCCACGAACTCCGGGCACTGGCGCGGCGGTGGCGGCTTCACGGCTGCGCCTCGTCGACGTCGGCGTCGTTGACGCCGGCCTGGTCGACGTCGGTCAGGCCGTCGAGCAGGTGCGGGCCGGCCTGCCCGGTTGCTCTGCCGGGCCGGGACAGGCCCGGCAGAGCAACCGGGGTGACCTGGGCCCGGGCCAGGGCGCGGCGCTTACGCCAGCACCCTGACCCGATCCGCCGGGCCCGGGCCACCGCGCTATGCACGGGGGTCCCGCAGTCCAGGCAGGGCACCTTGGGTTTGTCAGGCACGACCCGACCCATCCGCGCCGTCCGGGACCGGGGCCGGGGCCGCCGTGGTGGCGGCCGCCGGCTGCGGGTCGACCCGGGCCACCGCCGCGGCGCGCAGCTCATCGTGGAGCCGGGCGGGCAGCAGCTCGCCGAGCCGGTCCAGTGACATCGTGAGCGGGTCCAGCACCTCGGGCACCGCGATGATCGGCAGTTCCTGGGTGGACGTCGTCAGCGCCTCCGCTGTGACCACCGCGACCGGGGCTGGGTCCGCCGACGCCGGGGCCGGCGGGTCTGGCGGTGGGGCGGGCCGCAGGGCCCACAGGGCCGCGCCTAGCGGCGGAAGCTCAGCGATCGCTGGCACATGCTCCTCCTCAGGCATTGCAGTCGGTGGCCGCAGGCCGGCCCGGGGTCGGCACCGGCGGCGGCTGCGGTCGCTGCGATCTGGGCTGCGTGGTGACCCGCACGCCGAGTGCCTTGGCGTGCTGGCGGGCGGCGGCGCGCAGCGCGGTGCGGGCCGCCGCCTTGCTCCGGCCGCAGTCGATGACGACGACCTCGCCGCCGTCGGGCCGGTGCGTCACCGCCCACCCGGCCTCACGGCTGTAGCTGGCCTGCGCCAAGGGGTGCTCGGTGTCGGGGCGGTGGATCGTGTCGAGGGTGATGACCGCGTACATCGGCGCGTCGCGCGCGTAGTCGTGCTCCCAGACGCGGACCTCCGCGACGCCGTGGCAGCGTCGGGGCGGGGCAGCCGCGTCGAGCTTGCGCCAGGGCGGGATGGACCACGAGTAGCCGGGGCCGGTCCGGTCGGTCCACACCCGCACCGCCGAGAACTCGGTAGCCCGCTCGACGCGCTCAACGGTCTCCCACCGGCCCAGCGGCGACACGACCTGCCAGCCCTGGGCCACCTGCTCCGCCACGGGCCGAATGTCGTCGCAGCCCACGCACTTCTTGCTACCGCCGCAGATGCGGCAGGTCGGCTCGCGCCCGTCGAGGACCTGGGCGGCCAGGTCCCGGCGGTGGCGCAGGATCCGCAGGACGGCGGAGACCGCGCCGGCCGCGTCCGGGGCGATCTCGCCGACGGCGGTCCGCAACTCGGTCAGCGCCTGGTCGAAGTCGTAGTCGTCGGCCGGCAGGTACGGGACCCGCTGGGTGGCGTCGTACCGCTGGGACCACTCAGACACGGGGCTCATCGGGTGCCGCCGATCCGGTCGCGGAGCCGCAGTCGGGGGCGGGACCGCATCGGCCGGTCGTCCAGGGCCGGGTCGTAGGCGGCCACCGATCCGGGGGCCGCCCGCTTCGCCCGGTACATTGCCGCGTCTGCGCGCCGGAGGGTGGCGTGCAGGTCCCCGAGGACCACGGGGGCCAGGCCCACCGTGGCGGTCACCGTCACGGTGGGGCCGTCGGGCAGCGCCACCCGCCATGCCCGGTCGGGGGTGCCCTGCATCCGGCCCACGATGACCAGTTCGTCGCCGCCGAGGCGGGCGGCGATCGGCCAGCCGAGCAACTCGCCGGCGATAGCGGTCAGGACCGCGTCGCCGGCGGGGTGCCCGTACGTGTCGTTGATGGCCTTGAAGCGGTCCAGGTCGAGCAGGCCGAGCTGGTAGTCGCCCTGCACCGCCCACCACGCCCCGGCCAGGCCGGCCCGGTTGTAGAGACCCGTGAGCGGGTCGGTGCAGGCCTCGCGCCGAGCCTCCACAAGCTGCGCCTGCAGGAAGGCGACCCGGGCTTCCAGGTAGGCGATCCGCCCGGTGGGGTGACTGCCGCTGCCGGTGCTGGGTGTCGGCCCGAGCGGTCGGGGCGGGTGGGGTCGGACGTCGGTGACGTCCGGTACGATCGCGGTCATCTGGGTCTCCTGGTCTGTGGCGGGTCAGGATCTGGTGCTGGAGCCCTTGGCCGTTCGCGCGGCTGAGGGCTCGCGTCGTTAGGCCGAGGCCCGACGGCGCGTCTGCGCGCTGGACAGCGCCATGCGGCGGTAGTGCGCCTTCTTGAGCCGGTCGACCGCAGCCGCCAGCTCGGCCGGGGCGAGCACGCCGTCCGGGTCGGCCTTGCGCTCCCACTGCCGCTGCCGAGCGGCCCGGGCGGGCGCCAGGGCTGCGGTGCGGTCTGCCTGGCTGGTCACGCGGGACCAGCGGGTCAGCGACCCGATGGATGCGGCGAGCTGCCGCTGAGCCGGCGGCAAAGCCTGGAATCCCCGGCTCATCAGGCGGCGGCCCTGTCGGTACGGAAGGCGTCGGCGCGTTCCGGGCGCAGGATCTGCACCAGCGAGGCGTGGACGGTGACGCTGCACCGGGGCGAGTAGCCCAGCTCCAGCTTGCTGATGTACGCCTTGCTGACGCCGACCCGGGTGGCGAGTTGGAGGACGGACAGTCCCCGCTGCTTGCGCGCCTCGCGCAGCACGGGGCCGTCGATCGCGATGGCCGCGCTGGCGCGGCTTCGAGGCGACTTCATGGCGGAAACTGTAGGAACCTGTAGGGCGAAAGTCAACCAGGAACCTACAGGAAGCTCGAAACCTGCGCCTACCTGGCGTGAGTTACTTAACCCGCGCTTAATTCACGTTCACGAATCATCTAGCGCTCAGCAGGGCGGGTTTTTGTTTCCCGCAGTTTCCTGTCATCCTGTGCCTACATGAAGAAACCTTGACCCGAGAGCGCTGGTCGATGACCAAACGGATGAGCCCGGATCAGCGGGCTGCGGTAGGGAAGCTCGTACAGAGGCACCGCGCTGCGCGTGGGCTGAGCCAGGACGCCATGGCTGCCAGAGCGCCGATGAGCGCGGTCACCTGGGGTCGGGTCGAGGACGGCAAGGGCGTCCACGCCGCGACCTACGTCGGCGTCGAACGGGCCCTCGGTTGGCCCCTCGGGACGATCGCGCGCTACGTCGACACGGGCGAGGAGCCGCCGGCGCCCACGAGCGGCGAGACAGACGTAGCCGAGCAGGACCAGGACATCGTGGAGTCCGTCTTGGACGGGCCCTATCCGGACGCGGTCAAGGTGCTGCTCGTCAAGGCGCTGCGGTCCGACGGCGACCCGGTCGATGCGCTCCTGGATGCCGCAGCCCCGGACGGGGACAAGATCAGGGCGATCAGGGCGCTGCGCGAGCTGCGGTCAGGAGGGTCACGAGCGAGCCCCGCACGGTCCGCAGATCGGGCCCGAACAGCCTAGCCAGCGACCAATCGCTTATCGGCTTCGCGCTGCCTGTGATGGCGCTCAGAGCCTCCAACCGTACGATGCTCCGGCGGTCTCTGCTTGTAAGCGAGATGTCGCCGGTTCGATCCCGGCCGGGGGCTCCATATTTTCGCCGGCGTCCCGGAGGACGGTATTCCGGCTGTCGCGCAGGCGTCCGTCCGCGCTGGACGGAGGTGGGATGAGTCGCGCGGTGGAGGAGTCCAACCGGGCCATGCTCCGTGCCCGGGACGCCATGGACCGCTCGTACGCCGAGTTGCTCGACATCCCTGCCCTGGCCCGGATCGCGCACGTCTCCGAGGCGCACTTCATCCGCACCTTCCGCGCCACCTTCGGCGAGACCCCGCACCGGTACCTGCAACGGCGTCGGGTCGAGCGGGCCATGTACCTGCTCGCCCAGACCGACCGGGATGTCACGGAGGTCTGCTTCGCGGTGGGGTTCAACAGCCTCGGCACCTTCAGCCGGACGTTCCGCCGGATCGTCGGGGAGTCGCCGACGGAGTACCG
Organism: Micromonospora sp. RTGN7; assembly: GCF_033804645.1. Lineage (NCBI taxonomy): Bacteria > Bacillati > Actinomycetota > Actinomycetes > Micromonosporales > Micromonosporaceae > Micromonospora > Micromonospora sp. RTGN7. Next base: position 7,269 of record NZ_JAPZLF010000023.1, read on the forward strand.
CCGGCGCAAGGGCCCGGTGGACGTGCCCGCGTGCTTCACCAAGGCATGGATGCGACCTAGTGTCGTCTTTTGACGGCTGGCTTAAGTGAGGATCTGGTAGGTGGTCCTGGTCCAGATGGGCGGTTGGCAGCGTTCGTTGCAGGCGTCGATGAAGGTCAGGAACTCGCCGAGACGTGTTATGGCCGCCGGTCACGTACGGGGGCGGGCACGGGATTCACAAGGCCACCGTTGTATGCGGCGATCACGAGTTGCACCCGGTCGCGGGCCCCGAGCTTGTTCAGCAGGTGCGAGACGTGGGACTTGACGGTCTTGACGGCGATGGTGAGATGCCCGGCGATTTCGTCGTTGGACAGACCCTGCCCGATGAGGCCGAGTACCTCGGCCTCCCGGGCGGTCAACTGGTCGAGCAGGGATTGTGCGGGAACGGCAGGGCCGGTGTGCTGCCTGCAGACGTAGTGCTCGACCAAGCGCGCCAGGATCGACGGGGCGAAGAGCGATTCGCCGTTGTGCGTACGCCTGATGGCGTCGAGTAGATCGTCGGGCCGGCTGTCCTTCAGCAGGAAACCACTGGCTCCGGCACGGAGCGCGTGGAAGACGTGCTCGTCGAGGTCGAACATGCTCAGGACCAGCACTCGGGTGTGCCCGAGCTCCGGCAGTCGGCAGATGCCCCGGGTCGCCTCGATGCCGTCGAGCCGCGGCATCCTGACGTCCATGAGCACCACGTCGGGCGCGGTGGCCTCGGCCGCGGCGATCGCCTCCATCCCGTCGCCGGCCTGTCCGACCACAGCGAGATCGGGCTCGGCGTCGATGATCATCGCGAGGCTCCGTCGGAGTAGGGGTTCGTCGTCGACGAGAACGACCCGCAAGGGCCGGTTGGATCCGCTCATACCGCTCCCTCGGGGATGATGGCCTCGAGACGGAACCCCACACGATCCCCGTGCTCTTTTGCGCGCGGCTCGGCCGTCAGGGCACCACCCAGGCTGTTCACCCGTTCCCGCAGCCCGATGAGGCCGTGCCCGGCGCCTGGCCGGACGGCCCAGCCCCGGTTCGGCCCGTCGTCGTCGATGGTCACACTGACTGCCGCCGGGGTCCGCGTCAGACGGACGTCGACCCTGGTCGAGCCAGCGTAACGCGCGCTGTTGGCCAGCCCTTCGCGGACGACCCGGCAGATCGCCACCTGGGCGCCCGGGGACACCGCGCCGAGCTCTTCCTGGGTCAACTCCACGTCCAGACCGGCCCGGCGGGCGCCCTCGATGATCTCCGGCAGGGACGCCAGGGTCTCCGTCGGGTGGCGGGTGGGCCGGTCGTCGGCCTCCCGTAGCGCGTCCAGCATGCGGCGCAGCTCGACCGTCGCCTTCCGGCTGATGGCCTCCACGTCCTCGATGGCGGCCAGCAGCGCTTGATCGTCCGGCTTGCGTGCGTGCAGGTGCGCCGCGGCGGCCGCCCGCACGGTGATCATGCCCAGGCCGTGAGAGACGATGTCGTGCAGGTCGCGGGCTAGGCGCAGGCGCTCCGCGAGCACCGCCTCCGCGATGTCGCGGCGCGCCATCACCGTCTCGTGCTCGGCGCGCTCGACCCGTAGTCGGACGATCGCCCAGACGGAGACCGCCGCGAAGCCGAGCAGCAGGACGGTGACGAATGGCCAGGTGAGCCCGAGCGCGAGCACGGACGTCATCACGACGAGTAGCGCGCCGGCCGACAGTAGCAACCATGATCGACGAGAGCGATGCCGGCTCGCGATCATGCGGTGCAGCCTACCGTTACCAGGCTCCGTGGCGTACGAAGCGCGAGTTCGTGCCTCCCGGGCACCCGCATCGGACCACGGTCTGACGGACTCAGGGCCGACGAGCGACCTCCAATGCCGCCCACGGCCCGATGCTCCGGCGCGCTCCACATGGTTGTTTGGACACGGCGAGTGGCATCACCTTCGCCACGGTGTCCAGATCGCCCGGGAGGGTCGTTGTACAGGCGCGTGGTAATGGCGGTCGCGGGAGCGTTGTTCACCCTGCTGGCTCTGGTGGCGGTGGTCGTCACCGATCTGCACGACCGGGACTTTCCCCAGGCCATGGGCGCGCAGAGCAGGCTGGGCCTGGACTTCGGCGAGTCGCAGTTCAGCGACCGGGAAGCCTTCACAACATTGACGCAAATGGATGTTGAATGGAGCCTGGGGCTGGTCAGGATCGCCCCGGAACTGGTTGGCGACAGCGACGAGCGGATCTTCGTGGCCCTCAACGACGGGAGCCTGCCCGCGACGTTCCGCTGGTTCAACGGCGCCGGCGCGGGAAGGGTCGTCGGCAGGGACCGGCTGGCAAACTCGTCGCCCGACGGCTTCTATCTGGTCACCGGGGACACCGCCCAGCTCGCCGAGTTGGAGAGCCGGCTGAGCAGCACGGGCGTACGGGTGACCCGCATCGACGCGTCCGTGACCCACAGTCTCTGGTTCGCCATGCGGGAGGGCGGCTTCGCCGCGGCCGTCCTGGCCGCTTTCGCCCTCATCGCGGCGCTGGCGCTGTTCTGGCTGTCGATGAAGGCGCGCAGCCGCGCGCTCCGGGTGCTCGGCGGCTGCCCCACGTTGCGCATTCAGGCACAGGACCTGGGCGGGTTCGCGGCCGCACTGCTCGTTCCGGCGGCCGCTGTCACTCTCGCGGCCGCCGCCTATGTGGGCCTTTCTCGTGGCTGGCTGTACGTCGGCGTCTTCGTCAAGGCACTGGCCGGCGTGGAGGTCGCGGTCATCGCCGTGTCACTGCTCGTCGCCCTGACCATGTCGGCCTCCGCCTGGCCGAGCGCCACGATGCTCGCCACCCGGCAGCCTGCGGTGAAGAGCCTTCGCTCGGCGGCCGTGGTCGTCCAAGCGCTGACGTTTCTGCTGGTGTTGGGCGTGGCCGGGCCGGCATGGTCGGCGTATCGCAGCTCGTCCGCCATGGCCGCAGAGATGGCGCAGTGGAAGAACCTCGCGGATCAGGTCGCGGTCCAGTTCGGAATGAGCGATGACGAGATGACCAGTCTCGAATCCCGGATCGGAAACCTGGTCAAGGATGGCGAATCGGCCGGGGTGATCGCGTACTCGTACACCTTCTCGGACGAGACATGGGGAGGCGATTTCGGCGACTACTCGGCGATCACCTTCGTGAACCAGCGGTGGCTCGATCTGATGACGACGAACGCGCCGCCGGACGCGCTCACGCCGGTGCCGTACGAGCGTGTGAGCAGCATGCTTTCCCGGGAGTTCGGCGAGACGTTCTCGCTGTGGTCGAGAGACCGGCGTTCCGGGGAAGAGGTCCTGTCGGGGTTCGGATTCCTGCGGCCCGCCGGCGGATTCCGGATGCCTGTCGCCCAGGGTGGCGGCGGGGATCTGAGTTTCCTGGACGATGTCCTCGTCGCCGTAATGCCCTCCCTGCATCAGACGTTCAATGATCGGAACCTGACGTCGATGGTCTCGACGAGGAACATCCTGTTCACCGGCGTGGCGGCCACCCAGGCGTTGCTTGAGCGCGGAGACCCTTCCGCCGAAACCCTGAGCGGCCGGGGGATCAACGGTGACCTGAGTGTGGTCTACGTCGCGGAGGAAGGGATCCTTCGGGCGCAGTTCATGGCGTACGTGGTCTGGCTCATGAATCTCGCGCTCACCGCCTTGGTCGTCGCCTTCACGGTCGCGGCCGTGATCAGCGCTCTGATCACCGCACTGCTGCATGCGAAGCGCGACTTTCCGTTGCGGCTGTCCGGCCGGCCGTGGGCGCGGATCCTGCAGAGCCGGGTGTCCAAGGAGTTGCTAACCGGCGCGGCGCTCGTGTCCCTCGTGGCGCTGTTCCAGAGACCCGACTCCACAGGGGCCCTGCTGGTGGCCGCGTTGTTCGGGATGTTCGTTGTCCCGCTGAGCCATCTGTGGGCCGCGAACTGGTGTTTCTCCGGCGTCAGCAGGCGTCGAATCTGATGGGAGCTCCCATGCTGATTGAGGCCGAGGCCGTTTCCGTGGCGATCGGTGGGCGGCTGGTGCTCGATGGCGAATCCGTACGTTGCGAGCCCGGGACGATGACCGCCCTCGTGGGCCCGAGCGGATCAGGGAAGACCACGCTGCTGCACTGCCTCGGGCTGCTGCTCCCGGTCGACCGGGGCCGCGTCCTGATCGACGGGAAGAACGTCACGAGGTACGGCTTGGCGGCACGGCGCCGCTTCTGGCGTGACCACGCTGCATTCGTCCTGCAGGACTACGGGATCATGGACGAGGAGTCGGTTGCCTTCAACGTCACGATGCAGTCGAGCCCGCTGGGCAAGCGGGCCACCGGCGACGGGAAGCGGCTGGCACAGGTTCTCGATCAGACCGGGCTGGCGGGTCGGCGGGATGAGGCGGCCAGTCACCTCAGTGGCGGTGAGAAGCAGCGGCTCGCGCTGGCCCGCGCCATCTACAAGCGAGCCGCGATCGTGTTCGTTGACGAGCCCACCGCGTCGCTCGACGCCGCCAACCGGCGGAAGGTCATCGCTCTGCTTGCGGAGTTCGCCGCCGACGGCTGCACGGTCGTCGTGTCCACGCATGACTCCGAGATGATCGAGGCCTGCGGTTCACGCCACGAGATCGGGAGCGGACGAACTGTCGCGCAACCCGTCGATCAGTCCCACTAGTGGAAGGACCTGCCATGTCACTGCTATCCAAGATCGCGATTGGCGCCGTCGCGGTGGTTGCCATCGGCGCGGGTGCGGCCGCGGTTCTCGGCGCCGCGTTCCCAACGTCGACCGACACCCACCCACCCTGCGAGGAACTGCCGACCGCCGCCGAGGCCAGCGCAGCGTTGACCAGGAGCGAGTCCCTCGCCACCGACATCGCGGCGCTGGGCAAGGGAATCTCGGTCGAGGTGGGCTCCCCGTGCCCCAAGGGCCAGGACCGTGCGCTGATCCAGGTGACCTACGGATCGAAGCCGGAGCGTGAGGCGATCAGCGGCCTACTCGCGCGCCGCGACGGGTTCGGTGTTCCGGTGCACCTCGTCGAGAGGTAGCCGGATGACACGCCTGTGGCTCGGTGAGCATCGTTCGCCGAGCCACAGGTGTCAGAGCAGGGTCAGCAGGTGCGGTGGTGGCAGCTGGCCTCGACCAGGACCGCCGACCAGATCCTCACCAAAGTCAACCGTCAAAGAACTCAGACACGCGACCTAGCAGTTTTGGATAAGCAGCAGGTCAGGCCGGTCGAATAGCGTGATCGGCATGACGATGAACGCGATCAGCCGCTCCCAGATCTACGTGCTCGACCAGGACGAGGCCCTCGACTTCTACGTCGGCAAGCTCGGCATGGAGGTCAACACCGACCAGGACCTCGGCTTCATGCGCTGGCTGACGGTCAACCTGCCCGGCGACCCGACGCGGGAGATCCTGCTGGAGACGCCCGGCTCGCCGGCCCTGGACCCGGCCACCGCCGAGCAGGTCCGCGAGCTGCTCACCAAGGGGGCGCTGGGCGGCTACCTCTTCATGACCACCGACGACGCGCACAAGACGTACGAGGGTCTGGTGGCCAAGGGCGTGGAGATCACCGACGAGCCGACCGAGCGCCCGTACGGCATCGACTTCGGCATTCGGGACCCGTTCGGCAACAAGATCCGTATCGGTCAGATGTTCCCGCGCGGCTGAGCGGGGCGGGTGGGGCGCGGGAGTCGCGGGTTAGCATCGCGCCTCCCGACCCGTACGAGGTGACGATGGCGAGCCGCCTGCTGTTCCTGGCCCGGCACGGTGAGCAGGACCGGCCCGCCGGCACTACCGACGACCCGCCGGAGGTGGGGCTCTCCGCCCGGGGTCGGCGGCAGGCGGCCCTGCTCGGCGAGCGGCTGGCCGGGGTGCCCTTCACCGCCGTCCACCACGGGCCGCTGCCCCGGGCCGCGGAGACCGCCGGCCTGGTCGCCCGGCAGCTGCCCGGGATCCCGGTGTACGCCACCGAGCTGGCCGGCGACCACCTGCCGCACGACACCGATCCGACCGGCCTGCCCTCGGCGTACGCGAGGCTCCTGGCCGGGTTCTCCGCGAGCGAGCGGGTCGACGGGCCGCGGCTGACGGCGGCGGCCGTCGCGCGGTTCGCCGCCCCGCCGGCCGACGGGGACGACCGGGTGCTGGTGGTCACCCACACGTTCCTGATCGCCTGGCTGGTCCGGCACGCGCTGGACGCCCCGCCCGGGCGTTGGCTGGGGCTGAACCACCACAACGCCGGGCTCAGTGTGATCCGCTACAGCTCGGCCGGGCCGCCGACCCTCGTCGCCGTCAACGACGTGGCCCACCTGCCGGCCGAGCTGCGCGGCACCGGGCTGCCCCCGGACTACCGGTTCTGAGCCCGGCTACCGGTTCTGAGCCCCGTCGGTTCTGAGCCCGGCCGCGCATCGGCGGGCAGTCAGCCGGCGAGGAGGCTCACCACGGCGGGTTGCGTCGGCACCGCCCCGTGGCTTCCTCTCCACGCATCGGCCCGGGTCGATCTCGGGTCAGTCGACGGCGGTGAAAACGAGCGTGGCCAGATCCGACGCCGCCTGCGGTGGCTGGCCGGCCACCGGGCAGTCGGTCCAGTCGATCGTGGCGGTGCCGACGGTGAGCCGGTATTCGTAGGCGTCGGAACAGCGGCCGGCGGCGTCGGCAGTGCCGCCCTCGGTGAGCCGGGGTTCGGCGGTGAGTCGCCGCAGCTGGTCCAGGGCCGTCGCGCCGAGCCGGCCGGTACGTCGGGTGCCGGCGCGGTCGACCGCCGTCCACCGGCCGTCCGGTTCGACGGTGACCGTGTCGTCGCGCCCGGGGAAGCCGCCTGAGCGGCGCAGCACCACCCGGGCGGCGGGCGCGGGGGACGCCTCGGCCGGACCGGGGGTTGCGGCGGTCGCCTCGGGTGCCGCGGTCGTGGTGGACGACGTGTCGGCGGCGGACGGGACGGCGGTGGACGTCGACGGCGCGGGCGCGCCGGGGTCGCCGGCCGAGCATCCGCTCGCCGTCGTCAGCAGGGCGGCGAGCAGGGCGAGGCGCAGGGGAGTCGAGCTCATGTCCGTCGGACGTATCCGGACTCCGCCCGGTTCCGTCACCTTGGCCTCCTCATCCTTTCGGTCAGTGTTGCGGACCGGTAGTGGCCGCCCTCTTCCACTTTTGTCGATCAATCACTATATCTACATGCGTGACTATTCTTGTCACACATTCCTTGCCAGGAGGGCACGTGAAGAAAACCCTCGCCGCCGCCAGTGCAGCGCTGCTTACCGGCGGCCTGCTGACCTGCGTCGTCACCACGGCGCAAGCGGCAGCCCCCACCGCCCCCGCTCCGGAACGCGCCGAGTCCGTCCTCAGTAGCAACCCCGGCGCCGTCCAGGGTGCCAGCGGAGAGGCGTACCAGGCCGTCCGGACGAAGGTGGACGCCAGCGGTGCGTCGCACACCCGCTACTCCCGGACGTACAACGGCCTGCGCGTCTACGGCGGTGACTTCGTCATCCACGCCAAGGCCAACGGCGAGTACGCCGGAGCCTCGGTGGGTCTCGCGGCTCCGTTGACCCTGAGCACCAGCGCGAAGGTTCCCTCGGCCAGCGCCAAGGAGGCCGCGCGCAAGGTGTTCTCGGGTTCCCTGACCGGCGTGGGCGCCCCGGAGCTTTTCGTCGACGCCAGTTCCGGTAAGGGCCGGTTGGCGTGGGAGACCGTCGCTTCCGGTTGGAAGGCCGACAAGCAGACCCCGTCGAAGCTGCACGTGATCACCGACGCCGTCAGCGGCAAGGTGATCGGCTCGTACGACGAGATCGAGACGGTCACCGGCAGCGGCACGGGCATCTACACCGGTGCGGTCAGCGTCGACACCACGCTCTCCGGCAGCACCTACAACATGATCGACCCGGTGCGCGGCAACGGCCGCACCTGCGACATGAACAACGGCACGTCGACCTGCACCACGTTCACCGACGCCGACAACGTCTGGGGCAACGGCGCCAACACCAACCGGCAGTCCGCCGGCGTGGACGCCCACTTCGGTGCCGCGATGACGTTCGACTACTTCAAGAACGTGCACGGCCGCAACGGCATCTTCGGCAACGGCACCGGCGTGCCGAGCCGGGTGCACTACGGCAACGCCTACGTCAACGCCTTCTGGGACGGCGCCCAGATGACCTACGGCGACGGTTCCGGCAACTCCCGGCCGCTGGTCTCCCTCGACGTGGCCGGCCACGAGATGAGCCACGGCGTCACCGAGGCCGTCGCTGGCCTGGTGTACTCCGCCGAGTCCGGTGGCCTCAACGAGTCCACCAGCGACATCTTCGGCAACATGGTCGAGTTCTACGCCAACGCACCCAGCGACCCGGGCGACTACCAGGTCGGCGAGAAGATCAACATCAACGGCAACAACACGCCGCTGCGCTACATGTACAACCCGACGCTGGACGGCTCGTCCGACTCGTGCTGGTCGACCAGCACGAAGAACAAGGACGTCCACTACTCCTCCGGCGTGGGCAACCACTTCTTCTTCAACCTCGCCGAGGGCACCGGCGCCACCGCGTACGGCACCTCGCCGGTCTGCGGCACCGCCCCCGCGGTGACCGGCATCGGCCGGACCAAGGCCGAGAAGATCTGGTTCCGGGCACTGGACGTGTACTTCACCTCCAACACCTCCTACGTCAACACCACCACCCCGGCGAACACCTCCCGCGCCTACACCCTCCGGGCCGCCACCGACCTGTACGGCAACTGCTCCACGGAGTACAAGGCCGTCCAGGCTTCGTGGACCGCGGTGAACGTGGCCGGCAACGACGCGCCCTGCTCGTCGACCGGTAACGACTTCTCCGTCACGCTCTCGCCGACCTCCGGCTCGGTCGCCCCGGGCGGCTCCGTCGCCACCACCGTGGCCACCGCCACCACCAGCGGCACCGCGCAGACCGTCACGTTCTCCGCGTCCGGCCTGCCGACCGGCGCGACCGCGTCGTTCAACCCGGCCTCGGTGACCTCGGGCGCCTCGTCGACCCTCACCATCGCCACCACGGCCGGCACCCCGGCGGGCACCTACACCGTCACGGTGACCGGCACCGGCGTGGTGGCCAAGACGGCGACCTACTCGCTGACCGTCACCGGCACCGGCGGCTGCACCGGCGCGGGCCAGAAGCTCGGCAACCCCGGCTTCGAGTCCGGCAACACGGTGTGGACGGCCAGCTCCGGCGTCATCGGCCAGCACGGCACCAGCCAGCCCGCCCGCACCGGCACCTGGGGCGCCTGGATGAACGGCTACGGCAGCACCCGTACCGAGACGCTCTCCCAGTCGGTGAGCGTGCCGTCGGGCTGCAGCTCGTACAACTTCAGCTTCTGGCTGCACATCGACTCGGCCGAGACCACCACCAGCACCCAGTACGACAAGCTCGCGGTGCAGGTGCTCAACTCGTCCGGGACCGTGCTGGCGACCCTGGCCACCTACTCGAACCTGAACAAGGCCGCCGGGTACAGCCAGAAGTCGTTCTCGCTGGCCTCGTACGCCGGTCAGACCGTCACCCTGAAGTTCAACGGCACGGAGGACGTCTCGCTGCAGACCTCCTTCGTCATCGACGACACCGCGCTCAACGTCGCCTGACGTAGCCGTACCGTCGGCGGGCCCGTCGGCCACCCCACTCGGGTGGTCGGCGGGCCCGCGCCGTTATGGTCGCCGTACCGCCCCCGGCGCGTCCGCGCCGTCGACCGGGCCGGCGAGGCGAAGGGGTGGTGGCGGTGTCTGACGCGGAGCTGACCGTCGAGGTGACGGGCCCGGTGGCCACGGTTGTGATCGCAAATCCGGGGCGACGTAACGCGATGACCCCGGCGATGTGGCGGCAACTGCCGGTGCTGCTGGACCGGCTGGAGGCGGACACCCGGGTCCGGGCGTTGGTGCTCACCGGCGCGGCCGGAACCTTCTGCGCCGGGGCCGACCTGGGCGACCTCGATGAACTGCTGGAGGCCGGGGACGCCAGCATCGCCGTGGCTGCGGAGGAGCGACTCGCCGCCTTCGGCCGGCCCACCATCGCCGCGATCTCCGGTGCCTGCGTCGGGGGCGGCTGCCAGCTCGCGGTCGCCTGCGACCTGCGGTTCGCCGCCGCCGACGCCCGGTTCGGCGTGCCACCGGCCCGGCTGGGCCTGGTCTACCCCGCACCCACCACCCGGCGGCTGGCTCGGCTGGTCGGGCCGTCCGCCGCGAAGCATCTGCTCTTCACCGCCGACCTGATCGACGCCGAGCGGGCCCTGCGGATCGGCCTGGTCGACGAGGTGCTGCCGCCGGACGAACTCGCCGACCGGATCGCCGCGGTCACCGCCACGATCGCCGACCGCTCGCGGCTCACCGTCGCCGCCGCCAAGGAGATCGTCGACGAGCGGGCCGACGCGGAGCGGATCGCCTGGTGGCACGGGCAGGTCCGGGACAGCGGCGAGGCGCGCGAGGGGGTCGCGGCGGCCAACGAGCGCCGGCCGCCCCGGTTCGGCTGGGCCCCGCCCGCCGCCGACTGACCTGGGTACGGCGGCAGCGCCGGGTGACGTTCCGCGTGTCGGCGGCGGTGGAGGCCGGCGGGTGCCGCGCCGGGGCGTACCCCTGACGCGGCCCCCCGTTCCCGCCGGCCGGTCCGTCACCCCGGGCGCCGCCCCATCCGGGCGGCCGGTCCGTCACCGCCCGGCGGGCACCGCCCCACTCGGGACGGCCGGAGAGGGTCGCAGCGACACGCGTCTGAGACGCAACGACTCGGCTCGTTCCCGGCGGGTTGGTTGACCTTGCATGATCACGGTAGGTCGGCGGGGGCGAGACGGGCAACGTATTTCGATCCAGCGTCGGCCTCGGCGGGCCGGTGCTGCCGGCGGGAGCGGGCGGCGGCCCGGGCGTCGGCCAGCGGACGATCGACCCGGACGGCCATCCGCACGATCAGCTCGCCGTCGAGCAGCGGCCGGTTCACCTCACCGGCGATGGCCAGGGCTGGCCCGGAGACCGACCGCCAGATGGCCGTCAGTCCAGCGGCGAGCCCGACCAGGGCGACGGCCGCGCGGGCGGTGGGGGAGCCGGACGCCGCGGCGGCGCTCACCCCGACCACCGCCAGGAGCACCACCAGCAGCGGTACGAGGACCGGCCAGAAGACCCCCCGGGCCGCCTGCACCACCAGCCGTCGGTCCCGGACGATCACGTTCCGGGCGACGATCGCGTAGTCGTCCTCGTCGAGCAGGTCCCGGGGGTTCAACCCACCGGTCAGCACGTTGCGCCACAGCTCGCCCTGGTTGCGCAGCTCCCGGGCCAGCTCGGCGAGGCCCGCCTCGGCCGGGTCGCCCAGCCCGGCCCGGGTGACCGCGCCGGCCCACGCCGCGAGCGACCGGCGCACCACCGCGGCCGAGTACGGCGGCAGCACGCTGGCCAGCTCGTCCAGCCAGCGGCTGATCTGGAACTGTCGGCCGGCGAAGCGCCACGGCACCTGGTCAGCGTCGCCGCGCCGGACGGTGTCGGCCAACGACCGGCCGAGCCGGTAGGCCAGCCCCACCCGGTAGTTCGTGGCCGTCGCCCAGCGGAGCACGTCGACGTTGAGGTCGTCGAGGGCGAGCAGGATCTCGTCCGCCTCGGTCGGCAGGGCCGCCCGGACGGCGGCGGTGGACGGCGTGACCCAGGCGGCGAGGGCCGGCCCGGCTGCGGGCCAATCGGTCGGTCGAGTTGGCCCGGCGGCGGGTCCGGGCTCCGGTCCGGTCGGCCCGGCCATGGGTCCGGTGGCGGGATCGCCCGTGGGCCCGGCGACCGCCGTGGTGCGGGTCAGCGCGGCGATCTGGGCGAGCGCCATGTCGATGCCGTCCAGGTACATCCGCATCCGTCGCCGGCCGGACATCTCGGTGAGGTTGGTGAGCTTCGCCGGTGGTGCCTTCGGCCGCTCATCCGTCGTCAGGTCGGCGGTCCGGGCGTAGTGGTACGCGTCGGCCATCCACCAGCCCAGCCGCAGGGCGGTCACGATGCAGGCCCGCTCGTCCCGCAGCAGGCCGTACGCGTCGTCGTCCCGGCCGCCGCCGGGTGCGTCGTCGACCGGCGGCCGGTCGGCCGGTGCGCGCCGGTGCGCTGTCGACACCCTGTCTGACCTCCCGTATCGGCCGTCGCCGGCGTCGCTGGGCGTCAGACGAGCGTAGAACAGTGGCTGGCCGTTTCGCGGTGAATTCGTTGCTTTAGCGGTTATTTCGACACGTTAATAGGGGGCCCTTCCTATACCGGAAGCGTTAATAAGGTGCCCTTTCTTTCCTCCGGAGGAGGCCGTGGGGACGGATCGACCGGACGGGCTCGGCCGCCCCGCCGCAGGCCCGGAGGATGTGGTTCGCGGCGATGATCCCGGTCGCCGCCGACCGCTCCATCAACGCGCTCGGGAAGTCGGTCCGGATGCCGTCGCCGGCCAGGTAGAGCCCGGCGGCGTCGGTGCGTACCGCCGGCCGCCCGGCGTGGCTGCCCGGGGTGAACGCCGGGGCCTTCGCCTCCACCCGGGCGCGCAGCTCGCGCACCCGCAGCCGGGCCGACTCCGGCCAGAGCGCCACCAGCTCGGCGCGCATCCGCTCGGCCAGCTCCTCGGCGGGCACGCCCTCCTCGCAGGCGTACGCGTGCAGCTCCACCACCGAACCGCCGGTGCGCTCCGCCCAGCGGCGCGACTCGTTCTCCAGCCGGTGATACAGGGTCACCGAGTCCAGCGTGGGCTGCCGGGACACCCCGCTGAACACCGCCCGTCCCGCGTCGACGTCCCCGTCGCACCAGTACCGCGCCACCGCGTACGGCGGGCCGGGGGTGCCGAACGCGGGCATGGCCGCCACCAGCTGCGGCGCGGCCCCGGCCAGCACCGGCGAGGCCGCGACGAGGGCGGCCAGCGCCGGCGGGTCGACGGCGAGCACCACGTGCCCCGCCGGGTACGCCGAGCCGTCGGCGGCGGTCACCCGCCACCCGGCCGGGCCCCGGTCCAGCCGGGCGGCGGCGGCCCCGGTGATCACCCGTCCGCCGTGCTTCTCCACGTGCCGGGTCAACGGCTGCCAGATCGCGGTGGCGTAGTCCTCGTCCGGGCAGTCGAAGGCCAGCCCCTCCGGGTTGCCGAGCAGGTAGAAGTGGAACTGGGCGATCATCTCGGCCGCCGACATCTCCGCCTCGTGGTTGAAGAACGAGTGGGAGAAGACCTCGAACAGCATCGCCCGGGCCCGGTCCGGCAGCCGCAGCGAGCTGAGCAGCTCGTCGGCGGTGGCGTGATCGAACTCGGCGTACGTGCGCACCGGGTCGTAGGCGAGCAGCGGCAGCGCGGCGTCGCGGTCCATCCGGCGCAGGTCGGCCAGGCGCAGGCTGGGGCTGCGCAGCAGCAGGGCGAGCAGGTTCGCCGGCGGGGCCGGCGGCAGCCTGCCGAACTCCTCGGCCGGCCACTGCCCGCTCAGGATCGGATAGCCCGGGACCGGCCTGAGGAAGCCCAGCTCCGGATCGACCCGGCGCAGGATCGACCGCCAGTTGTAGTACTGCCGGAAGAACGCGTGGAAACCGTGCTCGTTGACCTGGGCGCCGTCGGCCAGCGCCTCCGGCCACGCGCCCAGCCGGCCGCCGAGGGTCGGCGCCGCCTCCAACACCGTCACCCGCACCCCGCGCTCGGCGAGGACCACCGCCGCCGACATGCCGGCGATTCCGCCACCGACCACCACGGCCTCGGTCGGGCGCGGCACGCGCGGGGCTCCACCGCCGCCCGGGTCCACCACGTGCTGTCGTACGCCGATGAGCCGACCGATCATCCGCGACAGTGTCATGCGTCACAGTCTGCCCCAGCCTCGGTGGGAGGACATCGCTCAGCGCCCCGCGTCGGCCGGGGGTCCTCCCCCCGGCCCCGGGCCGTGGCGTTCCCGGTCGGAGGCCGGCCAGACGTACTCCAGGGCCAGGTCGACGTCGCCGAAGATCGGGCGGTAGTGCTCCGGCGCCTTGCGCACCAGCGAGGAGCGGTGGCTGCGGTGCAGGTCGTCGAGGCCCAGCCAGGGCGGTAGCTCGCCGGCGGCGGCCAGCTCCGCCTGGGTGCGCACGACGGCGATGCCGCAGGCGGCAGCGAGGTCGGTGACGAGCGTCGCCGCACAGGTGTCCGCCCGCCCCGGCTCGCACCACACCGCACAGACGTCGAGGCCGTAGCGGACCAGCGCCTCCTCGTACCCGGCCCACATCTTCACCGCCGGGTGGTTGCGCCAGCCGTACCCCGGCCAGGTCAGCCCGCGCAGCACCTGGATCGCCTCCACCCGCTGCTTACCGAGCCGCTTGGTGTCCAGCGTCCGGGCGCTGGCCAGGAAGTCCGGGTACGGCAGGAACGTCTGCATGCCGCTGCTCTACCCGTCCCGGGGCGCGGCATTCGTTCGTGATCACGGGGCTGCGTGGTCTCGCGCCCGCTGACTACGATTCGGCGCATGGCGGATCCCCTGCGTGATCGTGCCCGCCGCGCGACCGGCTGGCGGCTGCGGATGAACGGGGAGGGCCGTCCGCACTACGTCGTCTGCGGGTCGGACCCGTTGGCGTACTGGGTGGTGCGGGCGCTGCTCGCCACCGAGCTGGACTCCGGCCGGATCCGGATCACCCTGGTGGTGCCCGAGCGCCGCCGCTCCGAGGGGCCCGACGGCAGGGACGTCCAGGGCATCCAGGTGGTCCGGGCCGACCGGCTCGACGAGGCGACGTTCCGACGGGCGGGCCTGGCCGGTGCGGACGGGCTGGCCCTGCTGCACCAGGACGACGTCGGCAACATGCACGCCGCGCTCTGCGCCCAGGAGGTCGAGCCCCGGCTGCGGTTGGTGGTGCGGATGTTCAACACCAGCCTGGCCAACGGGGTTCGGCAGCTCTTCCCCGACTCGGCGGTGCTCTCCGACGCGTCGATGGCCGCTCCCGCTTTCGTGGCCGCCACGCTCGGCGAGGTCGCGCCGACCCACTTCCGGCACGGCGGGCGCACCCTCTACGTGGCCCGCCGCGCCGACGTACGCCCGGAGACCGTGCTCTGCGCGGTGGCCGACACCCGCGATTCCGCCCGTCCCCGGCTCCTGCCGGCCGACGAGACGACCGCCGACGTGGTGCTCGCCGAGGCGGCCGGGCAGCCGCCCGGCACCGAGCTGGCCGCCCGCCGGTTGGTCCGCGCCCGACGCCGCCGCCAGCCGCTCGCGGTGCTGCTCCGGGCGGTCCGTAGCTTCGCCACCCGCAAGATCGGCGTCGCGGTGCTGGTGCTGCTCGCGGTCATTGCCGCCCTCGGCTGGCTCAACGCCCGGGCCGCCGGGGTCGACTGGGCGGACGCGCTCTACCTCACCCTGGTCACCACGCTCACCGGCGAGGACCCGGACGTCACCAAGCCCGTCGCCGCGCAGGTCATGCAGGTGGTGCTCAACCTGGCCGGGCTGGCGCTGATCCCGCTGATCACCGCCGTGGTGGTCGACGGCATCGTCAACGCCCGGCTGGCCCTGCACGCCGGGCGGATCCAGCCCGACCGGGCGGGGCACGTCGTGGTCGTCGGGCTGGGCAACATCGGTACCCGGGTGATGGCCCAGCTGCACGACTTCGGCGTCGAGGTGGTGGCCATCGACAAGACCCCGGATGCGCGGGGCACCTCGTTGGCCCACCGGCTCGGGGTGCCCGTGGTGGTCGGCGACGCGGCACTGGAGGAGACGCTGCGGTCCGCCTCGGTCGAGACCTGCCAGGCCCTCGTCGTGGTCTCCACCGACGACGGGGCCAACCTGCGGGCCGCGCTGAACGCCCGGGGGCTCAACGCGGACCTGCGGGTGGTGCTGCGGCTCTTCGACGGCGATTTCGCCGAGCGCATCCAGAAGGCGTTCGACATCGGCATCTCGCGCAGCGTGTCGTACCTGGCCGCGCCCTCGTTCGCCGCCGCGCTGCTGGACCGGGCGGTGATCGCCACCATCCCGGTGGGCCGGCACGCGCTGCTGGTCACCGAGATCCCGGTGGTCGCCGGCTCGCCGCTGGACGGCCGCCCGCTGGCCGCCGTGGCCCACCCCGGCGAGGTGCGCCTGCTCGCACACGCCCGTCCCGGCCAGAAGGCCGACTGGTCCGCCGACTCCCGCCTGGTGATCGGCGCCGGTGACCGGCTGACCGTGGTGGCCCGTCGGTCCGGGCTGACCGCCCTGCTCCGCGAGACCACCCCGCCCCCGCCGGCACACCCGTCCGACGCATAACCGCTGGCCCTCTGCCCGAGGGTGCGCGAGACGGCCCGATCAGCGCCCATGGCGGCGGACGCCGTACCCGGCGGACAGCGCGGGTCGGCGCCAGTCGCCCAGTCGGCCAGGCAGCGGCACGTCGTCCCACGGCACCCGGCGCAGCAGCCGGTCGAGGAGCAGTCCGAGCAGCAGCCCGGCCACCGAGTCGGTCAGCCAGTGCCAGCCCAGGTACGTGGTGGTGCTGAACACGACGATCGGCGGGACCAGTCGGACCGCGGTGACCAGCCGCGGCGGGACGGCCCGGCCGAAGCTGGCCAGCAGCGGCGCCAGCAGCAGCGCGATGACTCCGTACCAGATGATCGCGTTGGCGACGTGCCCCGACGGGTAGGACTGGGCGAACCGCACGGGCAGGTCGTGCTGGAACAGCGGCAGGGTCGCCTCGGCGGGCAGGAACGGCTCCTTGACGCTGGCGCTCGGTGCGGGCCGCGCGGTCCAGAGCTTCAGCGGGCCGATGGTGAGGTAGGTCAGCACGAAGGCCAGCACCGGCGGCAGCACCGGGCGCACCGAGCGCACCCGGACGGCCAACAGCACCCCCATGCCCAACGCGATCAGGGTCAGCGGCGTGCCCTGGCCCAGGTAGTTGAAGACCACCGCAACCCAGTACGCCGCGGTGGGCCGGTGCGCCTCGGCCCAGTCGGCCACCGCCCGGTCGACCCCGAAGAGTCGGTCGGCGGCGAGTGCGGCCGTCAACCCGGCCAGGGCCGCGAGCAGCAGCGCGTCGCACCACCAACCGGCCGGGCGCACCGGCCTGAGCTGCACTTTCCGCCGTACCGTCTGGGTTTCCCGCACGCGGACACGCTACCGGCCCGCCGACCGGCCGTTGTGGGGCGAACCACGAAGAGAAGCGTTTGGCCGGTTGAGCCGTCATGCTTGGCGGCGTGCGGATCACCTCTGCCCTCGTGGACCCGGCGCTGCTCGACCTTCCATGGTCGACCCCGCTGGCGGAGTGGCCTGCCGAACACCTGGTGGCGCTGCCGCAGGGCATCTCTCGGCACATCGTCCGGTTCGTTCGGCTCGCCGGCCACGTCTACGCCTTCAAGGAGACCCGCGAGCGAATCGCCGAGCGGGAGTACGACCTGCTCCGGGCGCTGGAGCGGATCGACTTCCCCTCGGTGGAGGCGGTGGCGATCGTCGCCGACCGGCAGACCGAGGACGGGGAGGCCCTGGAGTCGGTGCTGATCACCCGGCACCTCCAGTTCTCCCTGCCGTACCGGGCGCTCTTCTCGCGCACCCTGCGCCCGGAGACGATGGGCCGGCTCCTCGACGCGCTGGCCGCCCTGATCGTCCGGATGCACCTGACCGGCTTCTTCTGGGGGGACTGCTCGCTGTCGAACACCCTGTTCCGTCGGGACGCCGGGGCGTTTGCCGCCTACCTGGTGG
The DNA here is from genome assembly GCF_033804645.1 of Micromonospora sp. RTGN7. Taxonomy (NCBI): domain Bacteria; kingdom Bacillati; phylum Actinomycetota; class Actinomycetes; order Micromonosporales; family Micromonosporaceae; genus Micromonospora; species Micromonospora sp. RTGN7. The sequence goes on from NZ_JAPZLF010000023.1 coordinate 24,792, forward strand.
ACGCGGAGACCGGGGCGCTGCACACCGCCCTCTCCAACGGCCAGCGCGGCGAGGACCTGGAGATCGCCCGGGTCAACATCTTCGGCGAGGCGCTCGACCTCCAGGCCGCCGGGCTGCTGCACGACTCGATCGACCCCGAGGTGGTGTGCGAGGAGGTCGTCCAGCGCTACGAGCGGCTCTGGCACGAGATCAGCTACGAACAGCAAGTCGAGCGGGAGGCCCGGCACGACATCGAGGGCCGCATCCGCCGCCTCAACGACCTGGGCTTCGACGTGGCTGAGGTGGCCATGTCCACGATCGCCGACGGGCGGTACCTGGTCCGGCCGAAGGTGGTCGATGCTGGACACCACCACCGCCGACTGCTTCGGCTGACCGGCCTCGACGCCGAGGAGAACCAGGCCCGCAAGCTGCTCAACGACCTGGACGCCTACCGGGCGGAGAGCGACCTCACCGACGAGCAGCAGGCGGCCCACCGCTGGCTGACCGAGGTCTTCGAGCCGGTGGTCCGGGCGGTGCCCGCGCACCTGCGCCGCAAGCTGGAGCCGCAGGAGCTCTTCGCGCAGATCATCGAGCACAAATGGCTGCTCTCCGAGCAGGCCGGCCGGGACGTCGGCATGGGCCCGGCGATGCAGTCGTTCCTGTCGGACGTGCTGGTGCACCGCCCCGACGAGCAGGCCGTCCTCGGCGTCGAGGTGAACACCCTGAGCTGACCCCGCCCGGCCCCGCCCCGCCCGCGGGCCGCAGGTCACAGCCCGGCGGCGACGGCTGCGGCCACGAAGAGTAGTTGCAGCGCGGTGCGCTGGGGCAACGGCGTGACCGGGCGCCCGGCGAGGGTCAGGGCTCGGCGGGCCGCGAAGACGTTCGCCGGGAACATCGCCAGCATGAGCAGCGCGAGCCCGGCAGCGGCGTACGGCGCGACGGGCGCAACGAGCAGGCCGACCGCGCCCGCCAGTTCCAGGACGCCGGTGGCGGTGACCAGCAGGTCGGGTCGGGGCAGCGACGGTGGCACCATCGCGGCGAGGTCCCGCCGCCAGCCGGGCAGGAAGTGGGGCACGCCGGTGACCACGAGCATCAGCGCCAGACCGCCGCGCAGTGCGGGCTGCCAGCCGTCCAGCGCGTCAACGCCGGCCACGCCGACCAGCCGCAGCGCGACGAACCCACCGAGCAGAGCGATGAATGGACCCATGCCTACGCCTTCCCACTGGAAAGTTTCCATCGTAAAGATACTCCCGGCGCAGGGATTTTTCCAATGGCAAGATATGGTTGACGCATGCCAGGGACCGCAGAGGTGGGACGGATGGACCAGCACGGCTACCACCACGGCAACCTCCGGCGGGTCATGCTCGACGCCGCCCTGCGGGCCATCGACGAGACCGGCCCCACCGGCTGGAGCCTGCGCGAGCTGGCCCGAAGCGCCGGCGTCTCGCACACCGCCCCCGCGCATCACTTCGGCGACAAGACCGGCCTGCTGACCGCTGTGGCGGCCGAGGGATTCGAGTCGTTCGCCGAGACGTTGGCGGCGGCGGGCGACGACTTTCACGAGGTCGGCACGGCCTACGTCCGCTTCGCCGTCGCCCACCCGGCGCACTTCCGGGTCATGTTCCGGCCGGAGCTCTACCGGCCCGACGACCCTGCCGTCGCCCCGGCGCGAGCGCGCTCCGCAGCCATCCTCGCCACCGGCGCACAGAGCCTTTCCCCCGATCCGGCCCTCGACCGGAAGATCGCCGTCGCCACCTGGTCCATGGTGCACGGCTTCGTCAGCCTGTGGCTCGGCGGAGCTCTGGCGGACGGCCCCGAGATCGAGCCGGAGGCGTTCACTCGCGAGATCATCACCCTCGCGTTCGGCCACCTCCGGGAGCCACCCGTCGACATGCCCTGACGGGCGACGCTCGGTTTCGTCGTCCTCGGCCCGAGTGCCTGTTACTCGACCGGCCGGCCCGATCCGGCAGTGGCGGGACCGGCCATCTCGATGGCCCGCAGTACCGGGCGTCGCGGCCCCTGTGGAGTTGCCCGCGGGGCCGGGGCACCGGTCCGGCCGCGCGGCCTATCGACCCGGGGCGACCCCGTTCGCGCGCAGCCACCGCAAGCGGGCGGCGGGGTGGGCGCTTGAACGGGGCAGCTCCACGTGCACTGGCGCGGACCTTCCCGCCCGGCTGCTGGGTGCCGTGCACCGTCGCGAAAACGGGTCCGGGCCTGCCGTGAGCCGGCCCCGGGGCCCGCTCACGGCAGGCCCCCGGCGAGGTCACTCCACCCAGGAGCCGCCGCGCATCACCCGGGCCACGTTCAGGTCGTCGTCGAGGACGATCAGGTCGGCGCGGAGGCCGACCTGTAGCGCGCCGACCCGGTCGCCGAGGCCGATCGCCCGGGCCGGCGTGGTGGCCACCATCCGGCAGGCGTCCGCCATCGGGATGCCGGCGTGCACGGCGTGCCGGAGGGCGGCGTCCATGGTGAGGGTGCTGCCGGCGATCGCGCCGTCGGAGGCCAGCCGGGCCACCCCGTCGGCCACGGTGACGGCCTGACCGCCCAGGTCGTACTCGCCGTCGGGCATGCCGGCGGCGGCCATCGCGTCGGTGATCAGGGCGGTCCGCTCGGGGCCGGCGGTCGAGGTGGCGAAGGTGAGCATCCCGTCGTGCAGGTGCACCCCGTCGGCGACCAGCTCACAGACCACGTTCGGGGCGTCCAGCAGGGCGATCACCGGACCCGGCTCGCGGTGGTGCACCGGACGCATGCCGTTGAACAGGTGGGTGCCGACGCTCGCGCCGGCCGCCACCGCGGCGCGGGTCTGGTCGTACGTGGCGTCGGTGTGCCCAATCGCGGCGACCACCTGGTGGGCGGTGAGCAGCTTGATCGCCTCCAGTGCTCCGTCACGCTCCGGAGCCAGGGTGACCATCCGGACCGCGCCCTCGCCCAGCTCGATCAGCTCGGCCAGCTCATCGGTGGACGGGTCGCGGAGGAACTCGGGGTTCTGCGCGCCGCAGCGGGCCGAGGAGAGGTACGGCCCTTCGAAGTGGACGCCCGCCAGCACCCCCTCGGCCACCAGCGGCCGGTACGCCCCGGTCGCCGCCCGCATCAGCTCGAACGGCGAGCTGACCAGGCTGGCAAGCAGGGTGGTGGTGCCGTGTGCCAGGTGGAACGCCGCCGCCGCGCGGGCGGAGTCGGCGTCGCCGGTGGTGAAGGTGTGCCCGCCCCCGCCGTGGGTGTGCATGTCCACGAAGCCCGGCACGATCCAGTGCCCGTCGTGCGCCGACGGGTACTCGGCGACGGCGGTGATCCGGTCGCCGTCGATCTCCACGCAGCCCTGCCGGACCACGCCGGTGGGGGTCACCACCTTGCCGTTCACCCGAAGAGCCATCACTTCTCCAGACTGTCGAGGGCGAGCAGGGCGGCGCCGAGGCAACCGGCCTCGTCGCCGAGGGCCGCCGCGACGAGACGCGGCTCCCGGTGGAAGGTCATCCGCTCGTGCAGCGCCGCGCGCAGCGGGTCCAGCAGGTGGGGGCCGGCCTGGGCCAGGCCGCCGCCGATCACGATCGTCTCCACGTCGAACAGCGCCTGGCCGGTGGCCAGCCCGTCGGCCAGCGCCTCGACGGCCTCCGCCCAGACCTGGACGGCCGCCGGTTCGCCGTCAACGGCCCGGTCGGCCACCTCGGCCGCCGTGGCGGGCGTGCCGGTCAGCTCGGCGGTGGTGCCGGGCGTGCCGGTCAGCTCGGCGTACCGGCGGGCGATCGCCGAGGCCGAGGCGATCGCCTCCAGGCAGCCGGGGCGGCCGCAGCCGCAGCGCGGGCCGTCGGGGCGTACCAGGATGTGGCCGATCTCCCCGGCGGCGCCGTGCGCGCCGACGGCGGCCGACCCGTCGACCACGTGCGCGGCGGCGATGCCGGTGCCGATCGCGACGAAGAGCACGTGTCCGGTGCCCCGGCCCGCGCCGAGCCGGGCCTCGGCCAGGCCACCGGCGCGCACGTCGTGGCCGAGCGCCGTGGGTAGCCCGAGCCGCGCCACCGCCAGGTCCCGCAGCGGTACGTCCCGGAAGCCGACGTTCGCCGACCAGACCGCCATCCCGGCGGCCTCGTCGACGACGCCGGGGACGGCGACGCCGAGCGCCACCGGGGCGAGCCCGTCGGCCCGTGCCCTGCCGGCCAGCCCTTCGGCGACCTCCAGGATGGTCTCGACCACCGCGTGCGGGCCGCGGCCCGCGTCGGTGCAGTGGCGCTCGACGTGTATGGCGACGCCGTCCGGGCGGACCAGGGCGCACTTCATCCCGGTGCCGCCCACGTCCAGTGCGACGACGACGTCGGCTGGGCTCACGCCAGCACCACGGAGCGGCTCAGGTGCCGGGGCGCGTCCGGGTCGAGGCCGCGGCTGGTGGCCAGGGCGACGGCGAAGCGCTGGGCGAGGATCAGGTCGGCCATCGGGTCGACCGGGGTACGCCCGGCCGCCCAGCTTGTGAGCACCGTGTGGCACCCGTGGGTGCGGCTGTGCGCGAACGCTGCCCCGGTGGCGGCGACGTCCTCGGCCAACCCCTCGGGAATGGCGCCGAACGCCCAGACCAGCCGGCCGGGGGCGGCCACCGAGATCGGGCCGTGCCGGTAGTCCATGGCCGGGTACGCCTCGGCCCAGAAGGTGGCCGCCTCGCGGCACTTCAACGCGGCCTCCTGGGCCAGCCCGACGGTCCAGCCCCGGCCGAGGAAGGTGACCTGCTCGATCAGGGCCGGGTCGATCGGCAGCGGGGCCCGGACAGCGACCTCGGCATCGGCGGCGAGCGCGGAGAGGTTTTCGCCGAGGTGGGCGCGGAGCACGGCCAGCGCGCTGGTGGCGAACCGGGTCTGCACCACGGACCGCTCGTCGGCGAACGGCATGGGCACGGCGGCCGAGGCGAGCTCGACGGCGGGGGAGGCCGGGTCGCCGACGATGACCGTGGTGGGGAGTTGGCCGCGCAGCGCGGCGAGCAGCTCCAACACTTCGGTGGTGGTGCCGGAGCGGGTGATGGCGATCAGCCGGTCGTAGCGGCGGCCGGCCGGGAACTCGGACGCCTGGAAGGCGTCGGTCTCGCCGAGGCCGGCGGCCTCGCGCAGCCCGGCGTACGCCGCCCCCATGAACCACGACGTGCCGCAGCCGACGACGGCGACCCGCTCCCGGGGGCGCGGCAGGTGCTCGGCGACCGTGGGGGCCAGCAGCGCCGCCTCCCGCCAACAGTCGGGTTGACTCGCGATCTCCGCGTGGACGAACGCCATGAGAACTCCTCGCCGGGAGGCCGTGCGCAATACGGCGCGATATGGCCGTCTTTCGCGCGTCATTCTGTGTGAAACACCGTGGCCCTGGCAACCGCCTCCCAAGATCGCGCAGGGCGGAGCTTTGCGCCAGCCTAGTTTCGCGCACTACTGTGCACGAAATCGATCAGCATTCGTGCAGAGTCAGTGGAGGGCCACGCAGTGGACCGGTACGCCCGATGGAACGCGCTGCTGGAGATGCTCACTGACAACGGCCGGGTGAGCGTCGAGGAGGCCGCGGCGCGGCTCAAGGTCTCCCAGGCCACCATCCGGCGCGACTTCGACCAGCTCGCCCAGCAGCAGATGATCACCAGGACCCGGGGTGGCGCGGTGGCCAACGGTGTCTCGTATGACCTGCCGCTGCGCTACAAGACCGCCAAGCACTCGGCCGAGAAGCAGCGGATCGGAGCGGCCGCCGCCGCGCTGGTCACCCCGGGCACCGTGGTCGGCCTCAACGGCGGCACCACCAGCACGGAGGTGGCCCGCGCGCTGGCCGTTCGGCCGGACCTGAACACCAGCGCGGAGGGTGCCCAGCTCACCGTGGTCACCAACGCCCTGAACATCGCCAACGAACTGCTGGTCCGCTCCCGGATGAAGGTGGTGGTGGCCGGCGGGGTGGTGCGGCCCAAGTCGTTCGAGCTGGTCGGCCCGCTGGGCGGGGCGCTGCTGCGCGAGGTCACCCTGGACGTGGCCCTGCTCGGTGTGGACGCGATCGACCCCCAGCTCGGTGCCGCAGCCCACCACGAGGGCGAGGCGGCGATGAACAACCTGATGGTGGCCCGGGCGAAGCGGGTGGTGATCATCGCGGACTCGTCCAAGCTGGGCGGGCACGCGTTCGCCCGGATCTGCCCGGTGGACCGGGTGGAGACCCTGGTGACCGACTCCGGCGCCGCCCCCGAGGTGGTCGAAGCGTTCCGCGCTGCGGGGGTCCACGTGGTCTGCGCCTGAGCGAGGTACTCCCTGCACCTGCGCCACCTCCCGACACGCCGGGATGCATACCGAGTATTGCGGCCGTTTGCATACCGCGTATGGTGTGCGTCGTCACCTGTACTCATCGGGGGAGGCGCAGCTTTGCCTGCTGTCCTGGAAATAGAAGGTCTACGCAAGACGTACAAGAGTCGACGCCGGGGGGTGCGGCACGCCCTGGACGGCTTCGACATGGTGGTCGAACAGGGCCAGGTGCACGGCTTCCTCGGCCCCAACGGGTCGGGGAAGACCACCACCCTGCGCACCCTGCTCGGCCTCATCCGGCCCAACGGCGGCCGGATGGCGATCTTCGGTCAGGAGGTGCCGGCCGCGCTGCCCGCCGTGGCCGGCCAGGTCGGCGCGATCGTGGAGAGCCCGCAGTTCTTCCCGAACTTCTCCGCCCGCGACACCCTGTCGCTGCTCGCCGGGGCCGGCGAGGTGCCGCAGAACCGGGTCGACGAGGTGCTGGAGCTGGTCGGCCTGCGGGACCGGGCCGGCGAGCGGGTCAAGACGTACTCGCTGGGCATGAAGCAGCGGCTCGCGGTCGCCTCGGCCCTGCTAAAGAAGCCGAAGCTGCTCATCCTGGACGAGCCGGCAAACGGCCTCGACCCGGGCGGCATCCGGGAGATGCGCACCCTGACCCGCGACCTCGCCGCCTCCGGGATGACCGTGCTGCTCTCCAGCCACATCCTCGGCGAGATCCAGCTCATCTGCGACTCGGTCACCATCATCTCGCTGGGCCGGCGGGTCGCGTTCGGCCCGGTCGACCAGGTGCTCGCCGAGCACTCCGGCGGCGGGGTGCGGGTCCGCCTGGAGGCGGTCGCCGACCTGCCGAGGGCGGCCGACGCGCTGACCAGGGCGGGCGTGGCGGTGAACGCCCAGCCCGACCACCTGATGCTCGCCGGGGTCGACAAACCGGCCATGGTGAGCCGGCTGCTGGCCGAGCAGGGCCTCTACGTCAGCGAACTGGCCCCCGTCATGGTCGACCTGGAGAGCGTCTTCCTGGAGCTGACCGCGACCGCTCCCGTGCCCGGGCAGCACCGCCAGGTCGACCAGTCCACGAAGGTCGGTGGCCCGGGTCAGCCCGGCGCCGCCGGAGGAGGTTGGGGCGCATGAGCCTCTATCGCACGGAGCTGCGCCGGCTCGGCAAGCGGCGCCTTACCCGCTGGGCGACGCTGCTCGGCCTGCTGGTGCTCGGGGCGGTGCTCGTCGGGGTCTTCTTCACCAACCAGAAGATCGACGCCGAGCAGCAGGCCATTGCAAAGAGCCGGGCCGAGCAGCAGCACCAGGATCAGGTGCGCGAGGCCGAGCGGGAACGGGCGGCCTGCGTGCAGGCCAAGGCGTCCGGCCAGGATCAGCCCGAGGGTCGGTACCCGACGGACTGCGCGATGATCGAGGCACCGCCTCGGGAGAGTGTCGAGACCCAGTGGTTCCTGCCCTCGACGTTCGACTTCCGCCTCAGCTTCGAGGAAATGGTCATCACCTTCACCTCGATCGTGGCGCTCATCGGGTTCGTGGTCGGCGCCTCCTTCGTCGGCGCCGAATGGAACTCCGGCGGGATGATGAACCTCCTGCTCTGGCGGCCCCGGCGGCTCACCGTGCTGCTGACCAAGCTGGCGGCGCTGCTGACCGGGCTGGTAGCCGTCTCCGTCGCCGCCCTGGTGGTCTGGACCGCCGGCTTCTGGGCCGTCGCCACGCTGCGGGGCAGCACCGCGAAGATGACCTCCGGCGCGTGGCAGTCGTTTGCGTTGACCGAGCTGCGCGGGTTGGCGCTGATCGTGGTCGCGGCGACCCTCGGGTTCGCGCTCGCCTCGCTCGGGCGGCACACCGCGATGGCTCTCGGCGGGGCGATCGGGCTCGTCGTGGTCGGCCAGTTCGGCCTCGGCATCATCATGCAGATGGCCGGCGCCCGGTTCCTGGAGGCGTGGCTGCTGCCGACGTACGTGCTGGCGTGGATGCAGAAGAAGGTGACCCTGGAGGACTGGGAGTCCTGCAACGCCACCTACTACGGGGAGTGTAAGCCGGACACGCTCGACGTGACCTGGGGGCACGCCTCGATCCTGCTCGTCTTCGGGCTGGTGACCATCCTCGGCGCGGCGCTGGTCACCATGCGCCGCCGCGACATCGCCTGACCCGCGGCACGTCCGCCACACCGGCCGGCCCGGGCCGCACCGCTCGTCCGATGCGGCCCGGGCCGGCCCTGGTTAGGCTGGGGATCCCCGGTCGGCACGCCGCTGCCGTCCCCTCGCCCGCCCGCGTGAGGAGCGCCATGTCGCCTGCCGACGCCTCTCCGGCCGCCACCGACCGGCCCGAACCGTCGGGCCCCGCTGGCCGGCGGGGCGAGGCCGGCCGGGAGGCCACGGGCGTCCGGGAGGGCGTCACCGTCCCCCCGCCCCGTGCCGCGCCCGAATCGTCCGTCCCGGCGTTCCAGCCCCGCGCCGCGCCCGAGTCCTCCGCCCCGGCGTCCGACGGCGCGGTGATCGCCCCCGGTGCGGACGCCGCGGTCGACGCCGGCCTTACCGAGCGGGAAGTGCGCATCCTCGCGTTCGAACAGCAGTGGTGGCGGCACGCCGGCGCCAAGGAGCAGGCGATCCGGGACGCCTTCGGCCTCTCCGCGACGCGCTACTACCAGCTCCTCAACGGGCTGCTGGACAATCCGGCCGCGCTGGCCGCCGAGCCGATGCTGGTCGGCCGGCTGCGTCGGTTGCGTTCCTCACGGGCCCGCAACCGACGACGCTGACCGGCTCAGCGGACCTCGTAGCTGCGCAGGCCGTTGCCGATCGCGAAGAACGTCGGCGCCCACTCGCCGATGAAGATGCCCCAGCGGTCTGCCCGGTCCACGCCCGCCCGTTCCAGGTGCTTGGACATGAACCAGCTGGTGAACGACAGCCCGATACTGACGAACCCGGCCAGATAGGCGTGCTCCGCCTTGATGCCTGACTGGTGCAACCGTGCCAACATGCGATCCCCCTGTCGCCGTCGAACGCCCCCGGCCGCCGACCGGCACGCCGGTCGGGCCGCCGTAGTGGCCGATCACCCTGACGCTACCTTCGGTCACCGTTGCGTGTCGCAGAGTTGTGGCGATGTCCCCGGGCGCGCCCCCGGGCGGCATTTCCCCGCCGCGGTCCGACCGGCTCGTACCCGCCGGCGGACCGGCCGCAGCGGGCGGAAAGGGTGGACGCGGGCGGGCTCGGCCGGCAGACTGCGCCACGTGGCAGGTGTGGTCAAGCTGGAGCCGGTGGACGAGCGGAACCTGGAGCCGTTGCTCTCGGTGGCGGTCGCCGAGGCCGAGCCGGACGACGTGATGCCCCCGGTCGACGCGCCCGCCGGTTGGTCGCACGCCCGCCGGGAGGCGTTCCGTGTCTACTACCGGACGGGTTTCGCCGGTTTCGAAGGCCCGGCCCGCACCAGGATGTACGCGATCCTGGTGGGCGGCGAGGTGCTGGGAATGATCCGGATGACCCGCTGCCCGGCACCCGGCACCGTCGAGACCGGCCTCTGGCTCGGCCGGTCTGCCCGAGGGCAGGGGGTGGGCGTCGCCGCCCTGCGGGAACTGCTCAACCTCGCGGCGGCGGCCGGGATGCGTACGGTCGTGGCGTACACCACCCGGGAAAACGTGGGTGCCGTGTCGGTGCTGTGCGGGTGCGGCGCAGTCCTGGCCGAGAACGGCGACACGGTACGCGCCGAGATCTCCCTCGACGCCATCCCGCCCGCCCGCTGAGCGTCCTCGGAATCGTCCGCTCGGCTTACGCCCTTTCCGCTCCGCGCCGGCGCGCTCAACGCGCCGCGCGGGCCTCCGCGTACGCGGCCAGCCAGGCGACCTGGCCGGGGTCCAGGGACGGGCGGACGCGCCTCCGTGCCGCCTCGACGTGCCCGGCGGTGACCGTCGAGGCGGTCAGCGACTCCCGCATCGCCGCGAGCGCCGCCTCCCGCACCAGCGCCGCGCAGTCCGCCCCCGAGAAGCCGTCCAGCCCGTCGGCTAGGTCGGCGAGGTCGACGTCCTCGGCCAGCGGGACGTTCCGGGCGGCGGCGCGCAGGATCTCCGCACGGGCCGCCCCGTCGGGCGGGGGCACGTACACCAGCCGTTCCAGCCGGCCCGGCCGCAGCAGGGCCGGATCGACCAGGTCGGGGCGGTTGGTCGCGCCGATCACCACCACGTTGCGCAGCGACTCGACGCCGTCCATCTCGGTGAGCAGGGCGGCGACCACGCGGTCGGTGGTGCCGCCGTCGCTGGCCTGGCCGCGTACCGGGGCGAGGGCGTCGACCTCGTCGAGGAAGACCAGCGTCGGGGCGGCCTCCCGGGCCCGGCGGAACAGTTCCCGGACCGCCCGTTCACTCTCGCCGACCCACTTCGACAGCAGCTCCGCGCCCTTCACCGAGAGCACGTTGGCCCGGCCCGACCCGGCCAGCGCGGTGACCAGGTAGGTCTTGCCACAGCCGGGCGGCCCGTAGAGCAGCACCCCGCGTGGCGGCCGGACCCCGAGCCGGGCGAAGGTGTCCGGGTAGGTCAGCGGCCAGAGCACCGACTCGGTCAGCGTCTCCTTGACCTCGACCATGTCCCCGACGTCGTCGAGGGTGACGTCGGCCAACTCCAGGGTGGACCCGGCCATGGTGGTCGGCCGGACCACCTCGGAGGCGGCGGTGAAGTCGGCCATGGCCACCGTCGGCGTCTCGGCCGACTTCTGTCGCAGCGCCGCCCGCACCCCGGCCTCCCGGACCAGCGCGGCCAGGTCGGCGGCGACGAACCCCGGCGTACGCCCGGCGACCTCGTCGAGCCGGACGTCCCCGGCCAGTGGTACCTGCCGGGTCAGCACGGTCAGCTGCTCCCGGCGTAGCGCCTGGTCGGGCAGGGGCACGGTGATCCGGAGGGAGAGCAGGTCGGGGGCGCGCAGCGCGGGGTCGACCGCCTCGGGGCGGCTGGTCGTGCAGACCACCGCCACCCCGGCCCGGAGGGTGTCGGCGAGAAGCTGCCGGAAGACGGTGGAGAGCGGCCCGGGGTTCTCGGTCGGGGCGAGCGCCTCCACGTCGGTGACCAGCAGCACGGCCGGGTTGTTCCCGCGTACCTCGTCGGCGGCGGCGCGCAGCCGCCGTGCTGCCGCGTCGTTGGTGAGCGCGGCCAGCTCGGGCGCCCAGATCGGGCGAACGGTTGCCCCTACCCGGGTGGCGACCGCCCGGACCAGGGCGGACTTGCCCGACCCGGCGGGCCCGGCGACCAGCACCCCGAGCGACACGGCGGTGCCCAGCCGGCCCAGCACCTCCCGGTGGTGGAACCCGAGGTCGAGCAGCTCGGTCAGCTCCTCGGCCTGGGCCCGCAGCCCGGGCAGCTCGTCCACGCCGGGCGCGTCCTCGGCCCCGCCCACGTCGCCGGTCCGGTCGACCGGGTGGTCGGCACCGGCACCCCGGTCGGCCGGGGTCGTGCCGTCGGCCCGGTTCGTGCCGGGCAGTCCGCCCGTGCGGGTGGTCTGGCCGTGTTCCCAGCCGACCACCGTCTCCATGGTCACCAGCGCACCGACGTCCGGCTCGGCGGCGGTCACGGTGAGCAGGGTGCTGGTCCAGGCGTACCCGACGGTGTTCGAGAGGCTGCGCCGGGCGGCCTCGACGAGGGTCCGCACGGAGGCGTCCGGCAGCACGTCCTGGGGCAGCAGGGAGACGTCGTCCCCGGCGGTGACCACCTTGCCGAGCAGGGCCAGCCGGAGCATCTCCGGGGAGACGGCGGCGATCACCCCCACCGGCCCGGCCAGGGTCACCCGGCGGGCGGCGGTGACCGGCGCGGGACTCACCGTCACCTGTCCGCCGTTGCGGATGCCCAGGTTGCCCAGGAGCAGGTCGTCGGCGTAGAGCAGGGCGGTGCTCGCATCCGCCCCGGCCGGGGCGACGATGCCGGCCGTCACCCGCCGCCCGGCCAGCCGGACCGGATCGCCGGGGCGCAGCGCCAGCGCGGTCAGCACCTCCGGGTGCAGCCGGACGACGCCGCGCCTGGCGTCCAGCGCGGCTGGTCGCAGAATGGCGGTGAGAGTCAGGTCGGGTGCGGCCATCGCCCGAGGGTAGCCGCCCCCTGAGGGACAGGGGCCGCTGGATCGAGCCCGGGGACGGTTCAGTCCCGCGTCGCCCGGGTGGCCCGGTCCAGCGCCCGGTCCAGGAGGACCAGCAGGGCGTCCCGCACCGAGAGCCGGTCCCGGGCGTCGAACTGCACCAGGGGCACCTGATCGCCGATGGCCAGGGCCCACCGGATCGAGGCGAGGTCCAGGGCCAGCCGGCCGTCGAAGGCGTTCACGCCGACGACGAACGGCAGCCCGGCCCGCTCGAAGAAGTCGATCGCCGGGTAGCAGTCGTCGAGCCGGTCGCCGTCCACCACGACCAGCGCGCCGAGCGCCCCCAGGGCGAGGTCCTCCCACATGAACCCGAAGCGGGACTGCCCGGGGGTGCCGAAGAGGTAGAGCTTGAGGCTGCGGTCGATGGTCACGCAGCCGAAGTCCATCGCCACGGTGGTGGTGGTCTTGGCGGACCGGTCGCCCGGGTCGTCGACGCCGATCCCGACGCTGGTCATCTCCGCCTCGGTGGTGAGCGGGGCGATCTCGGAGATGGCCCCGACGGTGGTCGTCTTGCCGACGCCGAAGCCGCCGGCGATGAGGATCTTGACCGGGATCGGCGGCGCGATCCGGCCCGTACCGGGCTCCGGCGTGGCGTGCCGCGGCCCAGCCGGCGGCCGGTACGGCGGCGCTGGGGTCGGTGGCGCTGGGTACGGCGGCGCTGGGTACGGCGGGGAGGCGTGCCCGGGGACGGGCGGTGCACCCGCCGCAGTGCCGTAGCGGCCGGCGGCGCTGTTGCCGGCCAGCCCACCGAGCGGGGCCGTCGGCCATTCAGGAGATCGCACGAAGTCCATCAATCACTCGCAGGATGATGTCGGGGTCGAGGGCGTCCTCGGACGTGCCGACGTGCACGTCGAGGTGGCCGGCGGCGCGTAGGTCGCCGACCAGGACCCGGGTGACGCCGAAGTGCATCTGGGTCCGGGCCGAGATCTCGGCGACCGAGATCGGCTCACCGCACAGCGCGATGATCACCTGGAGTTCCGAGGCGAGCAGGGACGCGGACCCGGCGTTGCGCCCGCCGGCCTGCGGCCGGGCGGTCACCTGGGTCTCCAGCCCGATGGCCGGGTCCGCCCCGGCCACCCGGCCGGCGGTCAGCACGAACGGGCGCGGTCCGGCCGGTCGGACCGGCTCGGGGTCGACCGGTGCGCCGGGGACGCCGCCCGGCGCACCGTCGTCGCGCCGGGGGGACGACGCCCGCAGGTAGGGCCGGATCCGGACCACAGGTTCCGGATCCGGCCCGGCGCTGGCGACGCCCGAGCTCACTGCTGGACGGCGTTCTTCAGCTCGGCGATCAGCCGCGGTGTGAGGGCGCCGCCGGCCCGCCCCGCGAAGAGGGTCATCTCGTACGCCACGGTGCCGAGGTTCGCCGACCGGTCGGCGACCACCCCGAGCACGGAGCCGGCGCTGATCGCGCTGATCAGCAGGTAGCCGTCGGCCATGTCGACGATCACCCGGTTCAGCCCGCCGAGGGCGTACCAACTCGCCGCGCCACCGGCGAGGCTCGTCATGCCGGAAACCACGGCGGCGAGGCGTTCGGCGTTCGAGCGGTCCTTGATCGCCGACATGGCCATCAGCAGCCCGTCGGAGGAGACCGCGATTGCCTCCACCACCCCGGCGGTGCTGGAGGTGAACGAGTCCAGCAGCCAGTTGAAGGTTCGGGCCTCCGGGCTCAGGTCCCCGGGATGGTTCTGATGCTCGATGTTTTCGTGCAGGAACGGGCTGGTCACCGTGTCGATCCCTTTTCGTAGCGGCGGTCTGGACAGACTTCGCTCAGAGCACGGGCGACGCCCGCCTCGAACTCGTTGATCAGGTCCCGCACCTTGGCCGGATCGCCGGGGTGCACGGGTGGAACGGGTCGGGTCGGCGGGACGGTCAGGCTGGCGCCGGGAACCCGCCGGCTCAGTTGGACCTGGCCCGGCAGTTCGGTCGCCCCGGCCGGGCTGCCGGTCGGTGGCCGCAGCTCGGCCCGGCGTACCCCGGCCTCGAACTCCTCGACCAGCGTGCGGGCGGCGATCGGGTCGGCGGTGGAGGCGTCCACCGGGCCGACGGTCGGCCCGGTGCGGGGCAGGCTCGCCCCGGGAACACGTTGCCGGATGCCCGAGCCTCCCCGCAGCGCCCCGGCCACCGATCCGCCCGTCCCGGCGAGGCTGGCCGGTGGTGCGAGGCCGGCCGGCGGTGAGCCCGCTCCCGTCCGGGGCGTCGACCCCGCTGCTGGTGGGGTGGGCCGGGCGACCGGCCCACCGACCGACGGCGGGGCGGGGAAGGCGGCGCCCCGGGTCCGCTTGGGTAGCGGCGACGTGGTGTCGAGGCCGACGGCCCCGCCGACCGGCGCGGCGTCACGGTGCGGCCGGGCAGCGCCGGGGGCCGCCGGGGGAGCGGCGGCGGGCGCGCCCGGCGTGACGCCGGCGGTCGGCGGGGTGACCAGGGCCGGCGACGGGCCGGCGGTCGGCGGAGCGGTCCCGGGGGAGCTACCTGACCCGGTGGGCGAACTGGCCCCGAAGGCGTCCCAGGACTCGCCGCCCTCCATCGACCGGGTGGCCCGGGTGAGCACCTCGTGGTCGACCCCGAGCGCTGCCGGGCTCCGCTCGTCGGACCCGGCCGGCGCAGCCGGCGGGTGGGGCGACGCGGTGACGGCGGCCAGGGCCCGGCCGGGGCCGGCCGGCCCCGGCCGGGCAAGAACGGCCCGCCGGTCCCGGGTCGGCACCATCGCCCGGGCCACCGTGACACCGGCCCGGTCGGCCGGGGGGACGATCAGCAGCGCGGACGGGATCTCCACGCGGGCGGTGACCCCGCCACCGGTGGTGGGGACGAGGTCCACCGTCCAGCCGTGCCGGCGGGCCAGCCGGCCCACCACGAACAGTCCGAGCACCTCGGTCGGGGCGAGGTCGAGCCGTTCCCGGCGGGTGAGCCGGGAGTTCTCGCCGGCCAGCCGCTCCTCCGACATCCCGATGCCCCGGTCCACGACCGACAACCGGATGCCGCCCTCGGTGGGCGCGGCGGTCACCACCACCCGGGTGTGCGGCGGGGAGAAGACGGTGGCGTTCTCCATCAACTCCGCCAGCGCCAGCACCAGGTCGCCGACGATGGCCGGTGCCGCGGACACCCCGGGCGGAACCGACACGTCGACGCGGGTGTAGTCCTCGATCTCACCGAGCGCGAGGCGGACCACATCGGCCAGCGGCACCGGGGCGGAGTGCCCGTCGGTGCCGGTCGAGCCGGAGAGCACCACCAGGCTGCCGGCGTTGCGGCGCAGCCGGCTGGAGACGTGGTCGAGGCGGTACAGGTGCTCCAGCCGTACCGGGTCGGTCTCCTGCTCCTCCAGCCGGTCGATGATCGCGATCTGCCGGCCCACCAGGTTCTGCGTACGCCGCCCGACGTGCCCGAACATCTGGGCCACGTTGCGCTGGGCGGCGATCTGCCGCTCCACCAGCCCGGCCGCGGTGGCCTGCACCCGATCGAACGCGCGGGCCAGGTCGCCGATCTCGTCCTGGCCCCGGACATCGACCGGGTCGAGGCGGATCGACGGGACGCTTTCGCCTTCGTCGTCGGCGACCCGGATCAGCTCGGACTCGGCGGCCCGGGCGACCCGGTCGGCGGAGCGGGTGAGCCGGGTCAGCGGTCGGGCCACCCTCCGGGCCACTGCGACGCTGAGCAGCACCATGACCAGTAGGACGGCGGCCGCCGCGTCGCCGACCAGCCAGGCGGCGATGAGCGCCCGACGTTGCTCGGCGCGCACCTGCACGGTGACGTCCGCGATGATTTTCTTCTCCACGAACTGGCCGAGGGTGATCATCGAGAGGGCCGACGGGAAGAGCACGTCGGGCGGGATCCCGGCGATGGCGGCGGCGGGGTCCCGCGAGCTGTCGGCGAGGAACGTCGGGCTGGTCCGGGCGGCGACCGCCGCGTCGTCCAACTGTGCCAGCCGCAACTGCTCCGGGGTGATCAGGCTGCGGAACCGCCTGTTGTCCACGTTGAGCGTGGCCACGCAGGCGACGTAGCTCGCGGCGGCCCTCGGATCGCCCGTCGTCCGCACGAGGACGATCAGCGTGGCGCACCGCGCCATCGCCTCGTCCGCGCGCAGCAGCCCGTCCAGGGCCAGCACCTGCTGGCCGATCGTGGTGGTGGTGTCGACCAGCCAGGGCAGCCGCAGAGCCGCGATCAGCGCCATTACGACCGGGTCGAAGGTCTGCATGACCTGCTCCGGGGTGGCCCGGCGGCCCAGCACGGCGGTGCGCAGGTCGGCCAGCCGGCGCACCCCGTCCAGGGCGCTGGCGACCCGGTCGGGAAGCTGGTCGCCCAGCTCGACGCGCAGATCGGCGACGCGGTCGTCGACGCTGGCCGACTTCTGGATCAGCTCGGTGCCGGCGATCCGACCGAGTAGCAGCCCGACCGAGAGCGTGCGCTCCTGTTGGAGGTCCTGGACCAGGGTGCCGACCCGGCTGGCCACCCGGACGGCCTCGGCGGTGTCCGCGGCCCGTTGGGCGGTGGCGACCCGGTCGTACACCACCGGCACGGCAAGCCCGACCATGCTGAGCAGCGGAATGATCACCAGCAGGGCGAGCTTGCCCCGGATGCGGAGCCTACCGAGCATCGAAGTGCCCCCACCGTTCGGCGCCGGCGGCGCGGCCCTGTCCGGCCGGTTGGAGCGTCCGGGGCTCGGCCGGGGGGAGCGTGCCGAGCGGCGCGAGTCCCCGCGGGTCGGCCGGCGGCTCCCAGTCGGCGTCGCCCGGCGACGCGCCGGTGTTCCCACCGGCCCGCTGCTCGGCGGCGGCCCGCTGACGGGCCCGGCGGAACGCGGCGAGCAGCACCGCTCCGAGCGCGGCGACCAGCAGGACGGCCGCTCCGGCCGCCGCCACGGCCAGCCACCGCGCCCGGTCGAGCTGGTCGATCCGGTCCCGCAGCAGCGCGTCCAACTCGTCGAGGATGACCGGCTGGAGTTGTTTGGCGGTGACCTGCACGTCGGTCCGGACTGCGGCGAGCGCGGCGAGATTGCGTCTCGTCGCCGCCTCCTGCCCCAGTTCGGACGCGTCGGTCGGGGTTCCGAGCACGTCGAGCCGCTCGATGGCGCGTTGGTAGGTGTCCAGCGGGGTGATCACGCTCGCACCGAGCTTGTTGCTCTCCGTGCTGTCCACGGCCGCGCGGAGGTTGGTGACCAGGTCGTTGGCGGGGGAGATGGCGCCTGTCCAGAGGGCACCCAGCTCGGCCGTCATGTTGATTCGCTCGGCGGCCGGAGCACGGGCGGCGATGCCGGCCAGGTCGGCGAGCCGGCCGGTCGCCACCAGCGACTCGGGCAGTTCCTCGCTGATCGCATCCTGGAGGTAGAACGTGTCCGGCCGCGGGTCCCGGATCAGCCCGGAGCCCTCCCGGACCTTGCGGTGCAGGGCCAGCAGCAGGTCGGTGACCTCGCCGTACGCGACGAACGCCGCGGCCGGGTCGGTCAGCGCCCGGTCGGGCAGCGCCTCCAGTTTGGCGCGCAGCCCGGTCCACCGGTCGTGGGTGCGCAGTTGCTTGCCGAGGCGGGTGTCCACCGAGGCGGCGTCCTCCACCGCGCGGTTCAGGGCGTCCCGGGAGTCGGTCCGGCCGGCCACGGCGGCGGACTGGGCGTCGACCAGCGCCAGGGTGACCGGGCCGAGGGCCCGCAGGTATTCGACTCCCAGCCGCTCGCGGACCGCCAGCGCCCGGTCGTCGTCGGTGAGCAGCCGCTGCTGGGCGAAGAGGAACGCCACCGGCGCGAGCAGCGCCACGACGAGCAGCAGCGACAGCACACGACCCGTGAGGGTGGGCCGTCGACGGACCCGTTCCGCGGGGACGGTCATGGGTGTCTCCTCCGGCGACGGCGGGGGACGGTGCTGGTGTCGGGGGTCGCCGATGCAGTCCCGCTCACCGGACCGGAAACTAACCGACCTCGGCCGGCCTCCAGCGCGACTGGCCGGTCAGGTTTGCGGCACTTCGAGCAATGTCGCTGCTCGTGTCTTGTTGGACACTCTGCGCACCCCTGGTCTGGCGGACATGGATGGATCAGAGAGGATTTCGGCTGAACATCGGAATTCACATGATCCGAATTCATCTCACTGAGATGCGCCGTATCCTGCGCGGTCGGATCCGATTTGGTCGCCGATCGGCCTGATCGGACGGACGTACGGCGGATCTCAGCCAACGCTCAGGAAGCGCCCCGTACCGTGGCCGCATGAGATCGCCGTTGTCGGCCGCGCCGGTACGACGGGCCCTGGCCACCCGCCGCCGCCGGATCGTCGCCGGATCGGTGGTGGCCGTGCTCGTGGCCGCCGCCCTGGTGTGGGCGACCCGGTCCGAACCGACCGACTTCCGCACCGAGTCCGCGCTGGTCACCGTCCGCTCAGGGCCGGCCGGCGACGAGCCGGTGGACCTGGACACCACGTTCTACCTGCCGAAGGACGCGTCGCCCGACCGCAAGGTGCCGGCCGTGCTGCTCGCGCACGGCTTCGGCGGCACCAAGGAGTCGGTCCGGGCCGACGCCGAGGAGTTGGCCGCCCAGGGGTACGCGGTGCTCGCCTGGACCGCCCGCGGCTTCGGCCGCAGCGGCGGCCAGATCCACCTGGACAGCCCCGACCACGAGGTGCGCGACGCCGAGCGGCTGTTGGACTGGCTGGCCGCCCGGCCGCAGGTGCGCACCGACGCCCCCGGCGATCCCCGGGTCGGCGTGGTCGGCGGCTCGTACGGCGGCGGCCTGGCCCTGCTTCTGGCCGCCCAGGACCAGCGGGTCGACGCGATCGTCCCCATGATCACCTGGAACGACCTGTCCCGCGCGTTCCTGCCGGAGAGCACCGGCAAGGACGCCACCTCCGGCGTGTTCAAGAAGGGCTGGGCGGGGATCTTCTTCGGCGGCGGTGGCAACGCCGGCTCCGGCCCGGCCGGTCTCTCCGGCACCTCGGCCGCCCAACCGGAGGGCGCCCCGGCCTCGGCCGGGCCGGCCAGCCCGGCACCGGGCGCCGGGCCGGGCACCGGCTCCGGGCGCACCCCGGCGGGCGCGGCAGACCCGGCGTGCGGCCGGTTCGCCGCCGACGTCTGCGCCGCGTACCTGCGGATCGCCACCACCGGCCGGGCCGAACAGTCCGACGTGGACCTGCTGCGGCGGTCCAGTCCCGCCCCGGTGCTGGACAAGATCAAGGCGCCGACGCTGCTGGTGCAGGGTGAGGCGGACAGCCTCTTCCCGATCGCCGAGGCGGACGCCAACGCGCGCGGCATCGCGGCGAACGGCACCCCGGTCCGGGTCGCCTGGTACACCGGCGGCCACGACGGCGGCGCGGGGCCCCGCAACGACTCCGACCGGGTGAAGTTCCTGACCGTCCAGTGGCTCGACCACTACGTCGCGGGCGACGGGCCGGCACCGGGCGACGACTTCACGTACTCCCGGATTGCCGGCTTCGACGCTCTCGACCGCGGCCTGGTCGCCACCGGCTTCCGCACCACCGACTACCCGGGCCTCACCGGCGACGCGCGCCGCGAGGTCGCGGTGACCGGGCCGGCCCAGCCGGTGGCGAACCCACCGAACGGCAACCCGGCAGCCATCTCCTCGGTGCCCTTCGCGGGCGCGCTCGGCTCGCTGCTCGACGGGGTGGCCGGCGACGTCCCCGGCCAGCACGCCCGGTTCGAGTCGCCGCCGCTGGCCGACGCGATCGATGTGGCCGGTTCGCCGACGGTCTCCATCCGAGCCGCGTCGCCCACCGGCGAGGCGGTGCTCTTCGTCAAGCTCTACGACGTCGACCCCGCCGGCGCGGCGACCCTGCCGAACGGGTTGGTCGCCCCGGTCCGGCTGACCGGCCTGCCGGCGCAGATCGGGGCCGCGACGCCGGTCACCGTCACCCTGCCGGCGATCGTCCGGCGGATCGAGGCCGGACACCGGCTGCGGATCACGGTGGCCACCACCGACCAGGCGTACACCACGCCGGTCGAGCCGACCGTCTACACCGTGGCGGCCGGCGACGGCCCGGTCGTGCTGCCCACCGTGGCCGGCGAGCCGATCCCCACCACGGCCGTCGTCTGGCGCTGGGTGCTCGCCGGGCTGCTGGCCGCGATCGCCGTCGGGCTCGTCGCGGTCGTCCTGCTGGCCCGCCGCCGGCACCGCCGCCAGGACAGCTCGGTGCACCCCGAGTACGCGGGCGTCCCGCTGGCCGTGCGGCAGCTCCGCAAGGAGTACGCCGACGGCTTCGTCGCCGTGTCGAACGTCGACTTCGAAGTCCACCCCGGCCAGGTGGTCGGCCTGCTCGGGCCCAACGGCGCCGGCAAGACCACCACCCTGCGGGTGCTGATGGGGCTGACCCAGCCGACCGCCGGGGAGATCTACGTCTTCGGCCGCAGGCTGGTGCCCGGCTCGCCGGTGCTGTCCCGGATCGGGTCGCTGGTCGAGGGCCCCGGCTTCCTGCCGCACCTGTCGGGTCTGGAGAACCTGAAGGCGTACTGGCGGGCCACCGGCCGGCCGTGGGCCGACGCGCACTTCGACGAGGCGCTGGAGATCGCCGGGCTCGGCGACTCGGTGCACCGCAAGACCCGCAAGTACAGCCACGGCATGCGGCAGCGGCTGGCCATCGCCCAGGCCATGCTCGGCCTGCCCGAGCTGCTGGTGCTCGACGAGCCGACGGACGGCCTGGATCCGCCGCAGATCGCCGAGATGCGCCGGGTGCTCCAGCGCTACGCCACCGACGGGCGAGCCGTGCTGGTCTCCAGCCACCTGCTCGCCGAGGTGGAGCAGACCTGCACCCACGCCGTGGTGGTCAACAAGGGGCGGATCGTGGCCTCCGGCCCGGTCTCCGAGATCGTCGGCGAGTCGCCGAGCGTGCTGCTCGACGTCACCGACCCGGCCGCCGCGCGCGAGGTGCTGGGCCGGCTGGACGGGGTCACGGTGCTGCCGGACTCCGATGGGAACCTGGTGGTGGACACCAACGGCACCGCCCGCAGCGAGGTGGTGGCCGAGTTGGTCCGGGCCGGGATCGGGGTGGACCGGGTGGTGCCACGTCGCCGCCTGGAGGACGCGTTCCTCGCCCTGGTGGGCGAGAACTCTCGGGGAAGCGGGGACCGGTGATGACGCAGTCGTCCTCCACGGTGGGCGCGGCGGCGGGCTACCGCCCCACGGCCACCATGCCGTTCGCGGCGGAGTTCCGCCGGCAGGCGTCCCGGCGGCGTACCCAGCTCGCGCTCGGGTTCATGGTGCTGCTGCCGTTGATCATCCTGATCGCGTTCCAGTTCGACTCCGGCTCCGACGACCGCGAAGGCGGGGGCGAGTTCGGCAGCCTCTCCGACCTGGCCACCTCGGGCGGGCTGAACTTCACCCTCTTCGCGCTGCTGGTCTCCGCGTCGTTCCTGCTGGTCGTGGTGGTGGCGCTGTTCTGCGGCGACACGGTGGCCAGCGAGGCGAGCTGGGGCAGCCTGCGCTACCTGCTGGCCATCCCGGTGCCCCGGGCCCGGCTGCTCGCGGTGAAGCTGCTGGTCGCGCTCGCGTACTCGGCGCTGGCCCTGCTGTTGCTCGCCGGCACCGCCCTGCTCGCCGGCACCCTCCGGTACGGCTGGGAGCCGCTGAGCAGCCAGGTCGCGGCCCAGCTGGACCCGGGGGAGGGGCTGCTGCGGCTGCTGGCCGTGCTCGGCTACCTGGCGGTCGTCCTGCTGGCGGTGGCCGGGCTGGCGTTCCTGCTCTCGGTCGTCACCGACGCCGCTCTCGGTGCGGTCGGTGGTGCGGTCCTGCTCTGGATCCTCTCCAGCATCCTGGACCAGATCACCGCGCTCGGCGGGATCCGGGCGTTCCTGCCCACCCACTACGCCAACGCCTGGCTGGGGCTGCTGTCGACGCCGGTGCAGACCGACGACGTGGTGCGCGGCTGCATCTCGGCGATCGGCTACGCCACCCTGTTCTGGTCGCTGGCCTTCTGGCGCTTCACCCGCAAGGACATCACCAGCTGACGGGTGGCCTGCCTACCGCCGAGCGGGGCCGGCCAGGGTGGTCAGCCGCCGATCGCGCGGCGTAGGTCCTTCATCAACAGCAGCAGGTGCATCGGATCGGTAGGGCCGGCCTCGAACTTGGCCAGCCCCAGGTAGAAGTCGCGGGCGGCTTCGGCCTCACAATGGATGAGCACTGCCCGCACGCCGATGACTTCGGAGGCGGCGGCGATTCGCCGCAGTGCGTCGACCACCAAGGCACGCCCCAGACCGGCACCCTGGGCGGCTCGGTCGACGCCAAGCCGGGTCAGGATCACCACCGGCTGGTGGTAACGGCCGGCGCCCTGTCTCAGCCGCGGAGAGGCATCGGTCGGGGCGACGCTGCCGGCAGCAAGGGTGTAGTAGCCAGCCACCCGCTGATCCGGGGAGTCGGCATCACGCACAACATAGACCCGAGACAGGCCCGCCCGGTGGGCTTGTAGGGCATGCTCGACCAGCCATCCGGACTGCGCCCGGGATCCGCAGTCGAACCCGGCCACCGCATGCGCGGCTGACAGCGGCTCGACCGCCGAGAAGCGAGGACTCACCCCTCCGCGCCGCTCGTCGGCGGGTCGAGAACCGTCGGACCGGTCAACAACTCCCGTAGCCCGGCGATCTCCTCAGCGGGACCCTGCAGTGCCTCGTCGAAGACCCGCCAAGCGCCCTCGTCCAGCAGGAATACCCGCCGGTCGGCCAGCACATCCGCCGCCGCTTCAGTCGCCGCCCTCAACACGAACGTCGACACGCTGGCCCCGGCCGCTTGACTGGCCGCCTCCAGCAACGCTTTCTGCTGCTCATCCACCCGCAGGTGCAGCCGCTCCGCCTTCGCACTCACCACCGCAACTGTACGCACAACGTACGCCATCAGCAAGCGTGGGTCGGACACTACAACATGCCTGGCTGGGGCTGCGGGTCCGGCCCGCACCGGCCGTCGTGGTCGGCCGGGCGTCGGCAGCGGCCGGGCCCGTCGAGCCGGGCGTCGCACCAGACTCGGGTACGGGCGAACTGCCGGTCCTCCTCGGACAGGGTCGTCTCGCCGAAGTCGATGGCGAGCACGTGGCCGAGGGAACGGCGCAGCGCCATGGCCAGGGCGGCGACATCGTCGACCCGGGTCAGCGTGGTCGGCAGGTGGATGATCCAGTGCGGATCGCTCATCGCGGCCACCGCCCGTTCGTACTCCTCAGGGTGTGCCGGCAGTGTCCCTGCCGCAACGCCTGCCTGAGTCGCTCGGTCTCGGTCTTGGCGGTGATTGCCTCCCGGGCGAGCCGCTCCAACTCGTCGGCGATCCGGTCGAGGTAGGCGTACACCTGGTCGGGGTCGAGGCCGCGCCACCGGCGATTGCCGAAGGTGGCGGCGCGGATGTCCTGCGGCAGCAGACGCTGCATGGCTCGATACATCACGGCTGTCTCGCCTTTCCGGTGTGTTCGGGTGCCGCGCGGGAGATCGGTGTCGCGGGCCGGAGAGCCCGTCGGGATGTGTGCGGCGCCGAGGCGGGCGGGGGCGACCGGCACGACCGCGCGTGGCGTACCGGCCGGAGCCCGGCACCCGCCCCGGGCCCGTCTATCAAGGCCGCGAGTGGGCCTTCAGGTGGTGGCGGGTTCCGCGCCGGACAACCCGCCGGTGTACGTCCCGAGGGCGGCCACCGCAGCCGACAGGCTCGCCGCCATCAGGTGGAGCTGTTCGGCTGCGCTGTCCCACTGCCCGGTTGCCGTCTCGGTGACGAGGTCGGCTCGGTCGGCCAGGTCGGCCGGGTCGGCGTCGAGGAGTTGTCGCCCGGCAGCGGTGATCCGGGTCGGGAACTGCCTGATCCGGGCGGCTGCCGCGCCCAACTGGCCCCGGGCGGTGTCCAGCACCTCGATCAGGTCACCGATGGTGGCCGGCTCGTCGTGGCCGACGTCGGCGCGCAGCCGGCGTACCCCGTCGCTGAGCTGCCGCTCCGCGTCGCCGGCCAGGTCGAGCGCGTCCTCACCGCTGCGCCGGGCCAGCCGGATCGCCGGGTGCGCACAGCCCGCGCTGGTTCGTTCCAGCAGCACGGTGGCGGCGGCGACGGAGAGGTACGTCTCGCGCAGCTCACCGGCTACCTGCTCGACCGCCCAGATCGCGCTCGCGGCGGGCACCGTCGAGTCCGTCTGTGTTTCCGTCACGCCAGACCTCCTTGTCTGTGGGTGGGGGCCGGGGCAGCGCGATGGCCCGAAGGGGGAGTCCGGGCGGGGCACGCGCTGCCCCGGCAGGGGGATCGACCAGTGCCTAGCTGGGCGGTCCGTAACGAACCTTACCGGTAATGATAGTGAAGTCAACGATGTGCTTGAGGTTCCGCCGGGTTTCGTGATCAGATGGACTTGCCTAGCTGGGAGTACTTCGCATGTCCACACCGCGCAAGTTCGAGCCGCACTACCGACGGATCATTGCCGACATCAGGAGGCGCATCGCGGAAGGTGAGTGGCCGGTCGGCCACAAGCTGCCCTCCACCAGGGAGCTGGCGGAGCTGTACGAGGTGGGCAGCCAGTCCACCGTCCGCCAGGCCATCACGATCCTGATCGAGACTGGCGAGCTGTACGGCCACCAAGGCCTAGGCGTCTTTGTGCCCGACGCTCCGAAGTAGCAGAGACGCCTCAACCCTTCACTCACGCCCTAGGCGTGCACCGTTGACGCCCACCACCCCGCGCACCCCGCCACCCCGCGAACTCCCGCGCAAATTCACGGAAAGAGTGGCTATTTCCGCAGCGATAGCCACTCTTTCCGTGAATCTGTCGGCGGGTTGGGCGGGTGCGCGGGGTGGGCTTCGAGGGGCTGGGGTTTGCGTTGCCGGGTAGGTCGAGCGTGTTCTATGCACTGCGTCGGGCCCGGTGGATCGCTGGGTGTGCATAGCCTGCGTTCGCGGCGGGTGTCCGCCTGCTCCGGCTGGTCTTCCTCACGTCGGACCTCCTTGTCTGTGGGTGGGGCCGGGGCAGCGCGATGGCCCGAAGGGGGAGTCCGAGCCGGGGCACGCGCTGCCCCGGTGGTGGTGTCCGGGCGTGAGACCCGGGAGGTGAGACGCCAGGCTGCCGAGCGAGGAATCCCTTATTCGTTAGGCTAGTTCAGATACTTACCTAAGTCAACGACCGTGTTGTAGGTAAGGGTGATCCCATGGTCAGATGGTGGTGCCGAGCGAGGAGTACCACCGATGGCCAACCGAACCGCTGACTATGTTCGTGTCGTAGAGACGATCACGGCGCAGATCCGTGCCGGCGAGCTTGCCGCTGGAGACAAGTTACCCACCTACGCCCAGCTCGCCGACCAGTACAAGATCAGCGTTTCGACCGCACAAGCGGCACTGCGGATCTTGCGAGATCGCGGCTTGGTGGAGGGGCATCAGGGCAAGGGGACCTACGTTGCTGCCCTCTCAGAATCGTCGTAGATCGATCAGGTCGGTGCCGGCCTGAACCTGGTCGGCGCGGGCCGAGGGCAGGGTGGTGTCCGGAGTGCGGGGACACCACCCCGTCGGCCTCCGTTCGCTACGGCTTGTAGGCCTCATCGGTGTGGCTGACCTCGCTGAACGTGCTGCCGGAGAGCTGGTAGATGGAGGTGCGCCGGATGTCCAGCTCGGCCATGCCGCGTTCGGCGGAGCGGGTCAGCCAGACGACCTTCGCCTTGCCACCGGACACGGTGATCGAGACGACCGGGGTTCGGTCGTCCAGTTCGGCCACGCTTTGGTAGACCGGCTCACCATCGGCGTTGTGCCACACCACCAACGTGTAGAAGGTGCCGGTGCCCCCGCTCTTGAGAGCGACCGCACCGACCGCGTCCGCCGCGCCGTCGTCGTCCAGGTCACCGATTCCGCAGGCCTTCTGGAGGGTGACCGTGTCACCGTCCTCACCGGACCAGACGCCCTCGGACAGCGGGAGGTAGTCGGCGTACCCCTGGTAGGGGACCTTGGTGCTGCCGACGTGGGCACCGGCGAGCTGCTTGCAGGTCAGCGCGGGCACCTTCTTCGGCGCTGGCTTCGGCGGCGCGACGGGTGTACCGGCGACGGTCGGCTTCGGCCCGGCGGTGGGGCCCGTTGTTGCCGGGGCCGGCTCCGGGTCGTCCTCCGCCGGGGCGACCGGTTCGTCGGCGGCCGGAGCGGTGGTCGTACCCGCTGAGGAGGGCGACCCCCCGGTGTCGCCGCAGCCTGCGGTCAACAGACAGGCCAGGGCGATCATCGCGAGGCTGGGCAGGGTCCGGCGCATCGGCCAGTTCCTCTCTCGGGGGTTGAGTTGCCCGCACCGTAGCGGCCTCGCGCCACCCCGGTGATCAAGGTCCGGCCGGGCCCTTTCGACGCGGGGGCCCGACCGGCCGGACTCACCCGGTCGACCCGCCGCAGACCCGCCAGGCGTCACCCTCCTTGACCAGGCTGATGACCTTCTCCCGGTCCGCGATCTTGACGGTCACCTTGGCGCTGGTGTCGTCGTTGGTGCTCGTGTGCACCTGGGTGTCGGTGACCTTGTACCCGTCCAGGGGCGGCTCGGCCTGCCAGGCCCGGGTGAACTGCGCCTCGGTCAGTCGGGCGCGCATTCGGTCGCAGAGCCGGGCATACGCGGCCGGGTAGTTGCCCGCCTTCGCGTCGTCCAGGTACTGGGTCGCGGCGTCCCGGGCCGGGGTGATGGTGCCCTGCACGGTGCGGAACAGCCAGAAGCCGCCGCCGACCGCGCCGGTGCAGCAGAGCAGTGCCACCACGGCGACCACGATGATCACGTTGCGGGTCGACCGGCTGAGTCCACGGGACTTCGGGGGTGGCCCGGGGAAACCGGGCGTCGGGGGGTATGTCACGCGGTGAGCGTAGAAACCCCAGGCCAGCCGCCATGTAGGCCCCCCTTGGAATTGGCTGGCGGCTATGTGTCGGATGGTGGTGGCACCGATTCCGGCGGTGACGGTGTGACCAGGTCCATGTCCGCGAAGCGGCCCACCCGCTGGGAACCCCGGGTGTTGGGGCGGTCGTCACCGTAGACTCGGGCGCACAACTGAATACCTCATCCAGAGGGGCAGAGGGATACGGCCCGACGAAGCCCCGGCAACCACCCGCGCGCTCGATGACGAGCGGCGCGGACAGGTGCCAATTCCGTCCCCGCCGCAGGGTGCGATGCGGGGAAAGATGAGAGGACTTCCTCGCCATGACGTCGACTCTTGCCGCGCCCGGCATCGACACCACCGCCAGCCCCGCCCGAGCCCTGGTCTGCCGGGCCTGTTCGGCGCGCTACCCGCTGGCCGCGCAACACGCCTGCTACGAGTGTTTCGGCCCCCTTGAGGTCGACTACGACACCGCAGCCCTGGCCCGGGTCACCCGGGAGCAGATCGAGGCGGGTCCGCAGAACATCTGGCGGTACGCCGCCCTCCTCCCGGCCGGCCAGGACCCCGCCACCCGGGTGACTCTCGACCCGGGGCTTACCCCGCTGGTCGCCGCGCCCAACCTCGCCGCCGAGCTGGGCATCACCGCCCCGCTCTGGGTCAAGGACGACAGCGCCAACCCGACGCACTCGTTCAAGGACCGGGTGGTCTCGGTGGCCCTCACCGCAGCCCGGGCGCTCGGCTTCGCCCGCTTCGCCTGTGCCTCGACCGGCAACCTGGCCAACTCGGTTGCCGCCCACGCGGCCCGCGCCGGAACCCCGTCGATCGTCTTCATCCCCAGCGACCTGGAGCCGGGCAAGATCGTCACCACCGCCGTCTACGGCGGCGAGCTGGTGGCCATCGACGGCTCGTACGACGACGTGAACCGGCTCTGCGGCGAGCTGGTGGAGACCGACGAGTTCGAGGACACCGCCTTCGTCAACGTCAACGTCCGCCCGTTCTACGCCGAGGGTTCCAAGACCCTCGGGTACGAGGTGGCCGAGCAGCTCGGCTGGCGCATCCCGGCGCAGGTGGTCATCCCGATGGCCAGCGGCGAGCTGCTCACCAAGATCGACAAAGCGTTCAGTGAACTGGTCGAGATCGGCCTCGTGGAGGCCCCGGCCGGCGGCTGGAAGGTCTTCGGCGCCCAGTCGGCCGGCTGTAACCCGATCGCCACCGCCCTGCACGCCGAGCGCGACACCATTACTCCGGTCAAGCCGACCGGCATCGCCAAGTCGCTCAACATCGGCGACCCGGCCGCCGGCATCTACGCCCTGGAGGCCGTGCGGCGCACCGGCGGCTGGATGGAGTACGTCGACGACGACGAGATCCGCGAGGGCATCCGGCTGCTGGCCCGAACGACCGGGATCTTCGCCGAGACCGCCGGCGGGGTGACCGTGGCGGTGCTGCGCAAGCTGGTCGACTCCGGCCGGCTCGACCCGACGGCGGAGACCGTGGTCTTCAACACCGGTGAGGGGCTGAAGACCATCGACGCCGTCGCCGGCCAGGTCGGCCCGACGCATCACATCAAACCCTCGTTGCGCGCCGCCCGCGAGGCAGGCCTCCTCGGCTGACGGCTGCCCGAGCGCGCCGCACCCTGCGGGACGCGCTCTGCGGCTCGCCGCCGCTGAGCGACACGATGTGCGGTATGTCACGTCCTGCCCCCCGGGCCGCGGCGGGCACGACATACCGCATCCGGGGAGAACTCCCGGTCACCCGGTCGGTGGAGGTGTGGATCGCCCGGATGGGGGATCCGGCGCATCCACCGAGTAACCGACCTTTTGCCTTGGGTGAGAAAGACCCGTCGCTAAGGACTTGACGGCGATAACCGGACGGCGCAAGATGCTCGGTGCGGGAGGGCGTTTCGCCGGAGACTTTTAGTTCTTACGACCCAACGCCGGAGGCGTTGTGCGATCGTCCCTCCCGACCAACTTCCCGATTCGGGCCGGCGAGAAATTCG
Organism: Micromonospora sp. RTGN7; assembly: GCF_033804645.1. Lineage (NCBI taxonomy): Bacteria > Bacillati > Actinomycetota > Actinomycetes > Micromonosporales > Micromonosporaceae > Micromonospora > Micromonospora sp. RTGN7. The sequence goes on from NZ_JAPZLF010000023.1 coordinate 53,858, forward strand.
CCGGCCCGATCGTCGTTTCCGGTCACCGTCGGCCTGTGAGCAGCACGACCACGCTGGCCGAGCAGGGCGCGGTCGACGCGGGCAGCCCATGGGCGCAGCACCGGCTCGGCGTAGCCGCCGGCGGCCAGGCCGGCCCGCCGTTCGAAGAGATTGCCCCGGCCGTAGCTGCCGGTGAGCGTGTACGACCAGCCGCAGGCCAGCCAGTACGCCGGCCAGAACAGCGGCCCGAGCAGCGCGTACTGGCGGGTGTGCCGGGTCTCGTGGCCCAGCAGTTCGGCCCGGTCCGGGTGCAGCAGCCACTCGGCGGGGCGACGGGTCAGGATCACCGAGCCGACGGTGAAGCACTCCTGCCGTGGCACCGGCAGTCGGTATCCGCCGGCCACGATCACCCCGTCCGGGGTGCGCACCCGGGCGGTCCGGGCCAGGGCGGCCAGCGCCAGCCCGACCGGGGTGGAGCCGTTCAGCCAGGTGGCTCGGGTGCAGGCGCGTTGCCGCATGACTCCAGCATGCGGCCGGTTCGCCGGTGCCGCCAGCGCCGGTTGTCGGCCCCTACTGTCCGGTCCCCGGCTGCGGCATGATGGCGGGCATGACGGAGACCCCGCATCCCCTGTACGACAGGCACGCCGACACCCTCAACCGTGCGCTGACCGCGATCACGGAGCGCGGGTACTGGTCTGCCTACCCGGAGTCGCCCAGCCCTCGGCTGTACGGCGAGACCGCCGCCGCCGACGGCAAGGCCGCCTTCGAGGCGTACCGCAACGGCGACTTCCCGCTCGACCAGCCGGGCTCCGGCGACCGGGTCGCCACCGAGACCAGCCCGTTCGGCCTGGAGCTGAACGTGCGGTACCCGCACGCGGGCGCCGACGAGTTGCTCGCCGCCGCCTCCGCCGCACTGCCGGCCTGGCGCGACGCCGGCCCGCAGGCCCGGGTGGGCGTCTGCCTGGAGATCCTGGCCCGGCTGCACCGCAACATCTTCGAGTTGGCCAACGCGGTGCAGTTCACCAGCGGCCAGGCGTTCGTGATGGCCTTCCAGGCCGGCGGCGCGCACGCGCTCGACCGGGCGTTGGAGGCAATTGCCTACGCGTACGCGGAGATGACCCGGCACCCGAGGACGGCCGGCTGGGAGAAGGCCGCCGGCAAGGGCGACCCGCTGCGGATGACCAAGACGTTCCACGTGGTGCCGCGCGGGGTGGCGCTGGTGATCGGCTGCAACACCTTCCCGACCTGGAATTCGTACCCCGGGCTGTTCGCCTCGCTGGTCACCGGCAACCCGGTGGTCGTCAAGCCGCACCCGCGCGCGGTGCTGCCCCTGGCCGTCACCGTGCGGTACGCCCGGGAGGTGCTCGCCGAGGCCGGCTTCGACCCGAACCTGGTGCTGCTCGCCCCCGAGGCCCCCGGCGAGAAGCTGGCCTCGACCCTCGCCCTGCACCCGGGCGTGAAGATCGTCGACTTCACCGGCTCCACCGAGTACGGCGATTGGTTGGAGGCCAACGCCCGGCAGGCGTCGGTCTACACCGAGAAGGCCGGCCTGAACACGGTGGTGGTCGATTCCACCGACGACTTCGCCGGCCTGTGCCGCAACCTCGGCTTCACGCTGACCCTCTACAGCGGCCAGATGTGCACCACCTCGCAGAACATTCTCATCCCCTCCGGTGGCATCGCCACCGACCAGGGGCACAAGAGCTTCGAGGAGGTGGCCGGGGGGATCGCCGCCGCGGTCTCCAAGCTCACCGCCGACCCGGCCCGAGGGGTCGAGTTCACCGGCGCGATCGTCAACGACGAGGTGTTGAAGCGTCTCGACGAGGTCACCGGAGTCGGCGAGGCAGTGCTGGAATCCCGTACGGTCGAGCATCCGGCCTTCCCCGGAGCGGTGGTCCGCACGCCGACGATCGTCAGGCTGTCGGCCGACGACACCGAGACCTACTCCCGGGAGTGGTTCGGGCCGATCTCGTTCGCCATCGCCACCGACTCCACCGCGCACAGCCTGGAGATCCTGCGCTCCACGGTGGGGGAGAAGGGCGCGTTGACCGCCGCCGTCTACTCCACGGACGAGGCGGTGCTGGACGCGGCCGAGGCGGCGGCGATCGACGCCGGGGTGCACCTGTCGTGCAACCTGACCGGTGGCGTCTTCGTGAACCAGTCGGCGGCGTTCTCCGACTTCCATGGCAGCGGCGCCAACCCGGCTGCCAACGCGGCCCTGACCGATGGCGCGTACGTGGCGAACCGGTTCCGCATAGTGCAGAGCCGCCGCCCCGCCTGAGGTGTAAGGAGGGGCCCCTTGTTAACGCCTGGCGTCGAGAAGGGGCCCCTTCTCACCACCGGTGTCGCCGGCGCTCAGGCCGGGCGGCGCATCTGGAGCTCGCGCAGGGTGGGGAACTTCGGGTGGGGGACCCGGACGCCCGTGTCGACGAAGCCGAGCCGCTGGTACGCACGGTAGGCGTGGTCGTTGCCGACCACCACCTCCAGCATCAGCTCCGGGCGGCCGCATTGGCGGGACCAGGCGGCCACCGCCTCGATCAGTTCGGCGAGCAGGCCGGTGCCCCGGCGCTGCGGCGTGACGTAGACGGCGTACACGACGGTCAGGCCCGGGTCGTCCGGCCAGACCGCGTCGCCCGCGTGCCCCACCAGCCGGCCGGCGGGTCCGCCGGGGCGGTCGGCGCCCGGGTCGGCGATGAACTGCGCGGCGCGCCGGCCGACGGCGACCGAGGCGATCCGGGCCGCGTAGTCGGCGTGCGGGCGGGCGGCGGCGTCGGCCAGGGTCTCCAGGAAGGCCAGCGGGGCGTCGGCGAGCATCTCCAGCCGCAGCGCCCGCATCCGGGCCGCGTCCCACGGCGTCACCCGACGGACGGTGGCCGCCCGCGCGGACGGTGCGACGGTCCCCGCCGAGGCTGGGTGTCCGGCGAGCGACGGGCGGGGACCTGCTGTCATCCCGCATGCTTACCGCAGTGACGATCATCTATTCTGCCCCGGGTCGAGGTCGGTCCGATATTGGCCGATTTACGGTCGTGCACTGCTGTGACGGCTCGTGTACCGTGCGATTTTGGTCACTGATTTCGGGGTCGTCGTCGACTCCGAAACCGGTGGTCCGGGGCCGCCGGTTCGCGCTGGCGTCCCGCCGGTTCGGCAGGCCGCGCGACGTGAGGAAGTGCACCGTGGCACAGGGCAGCGTGAAGTGGTTCAACGCCGAGAAGGGCTACGGCTTCATCGCCGTCGACGGGGGGCAGGACGTCTTCGTCCACTTCTCCGCGATCGAGATGGACGGCTACAAGGCGCTCGACGACGGACAACGGGTGGAGTTCGAGATCGCCCAGGGGCAGAAGGGCCCGCAGGCCGAGCGGGTCCGCGTCGTCGCCTGACCCTCCGAACGGTTTCGGGGCCCGGGGCGGGCCCCGACCGACCCGCGACCACGGCGACCGGGCACCCCAGCCGGTGCCCCACGTCGCCCGGCGCGCCGCACCCCGACGGCGGCCTCGGCTTCACGCTGCCCCGCCGGTCCGCCCCGCCCCAGCTCTTCGCCGTCGATCCTGCCCCGCCCCGCGGCCCGGATCCGCCCATTCGCCTAACCGGGCGGCCCGCGGGCTGACGTGGCTCGCCGGCTGGCGCGGCCCGCCAGCTGACGTGGCCCGCCGGCTGACGTGGCGGGAACTCCCGTACGCGGTCCCGATCCGTCTCGTGCACCTGGTCGGCCTGGTCGTCGCGTACGCCGAGCGGCGGACGTGCGCAGGGGCCGGTGACCGCCGCCCGGCTAACGCGTGGACTTGGCTGAAAAGGGGGCCGGTTGGCGCTGGTCAGGGCGGGCGGATCCGGCCGGGCGACGGCATCGTGCTTGCACTCGGCAGGGGAGAGTGCTAAACAAGTCATTGGCACTCGCTGACTGTGAGTGCCAATGGTCGGGGCGGTTTGGGTCACGGCCGCTCGGCGGAAAACCGCCGGGTGGCACATGGCCGGTCGTCGCGGGCTATCCGGCCCGGCCGAGGAGACGTCGTCGTCGCCAGGTGGCGATGTCTCAAGGTGCGTACACCAGGCGGCCCATCCGGGACACACACTCGGGTGGCCCGTGAGTGTCCAGGAGGACAACGCCGTATGGCCAAGATGATCGCGTTCGACGAAGAAGCTCGCCGTGGCCTCGAGCGGGGCATGAACCAGCTCGCCGACGCCGTGAAGGTGACCCTCGGCCCCAAGGGCCGTAACGTCGTGCTCGAGAAGAAGTGGGGTGCCCCCACCATCACCAACGATGGTGTGAGCATCGCCAAGGAGATCGAGCTCGAGGACCCGTACGAGAAGATCGGCGCCGAGCTGGTCAAGGAGGTCGCCAAGAAGACCGACGACGTTGCCGGTGACGGCACGACGACGGCGACCGTCCTGGCCCAGGCCCTGGTTCGCGAGGGCCTGCGCAACGTGGCCGCCGGTGCCAACCCGATGGCCCTCAAGCGGGGCATCGAGGCCGCCGTGGCCAGCGTCTCGGAGGAGCTGCTCAAGCTCGCCAAGGACGTGGAGACCAAGGAGCAGATCGCCTCCACCGCCTCCATCTCGGCCGGTGACAGCACCGTCGGCGAGATCATCGCCGAGGCGATGGACAAGGTCGGCAAGGAAGGCGTCATCACTGTCGAGGAGAGCAACACCTTCGGCCTGGAGCTTGAGCTCACCGAGGGCATGCGCTTCGACAAGGGTTACATCTCCGCCTACTTCATGACGGACCCGGAGCGTATGGAGGCCGTCTTCGACGACCCGTACCTCCTCATCGTCAACAGCAAGATCTCGTCGGTGAAGGACCTGCTCCCGATCCTGGAGAAGGTCATGCAGTCGGGCAAGTCGCTGCTGATCATCGCCGAGGACATCGATGGTGAGGCCCTGGCCACCCTCGTGGTCAACAAGGTCCGCGGCACCTTCAAGTCGGTCGCCGTCAAGGCGCCGGGCTTCGGTGACCGCCGCAAGGCCATGCTGGCCGACATCGCCATCCTCACCGGTGGCCAGGTCATCAGCGAGGAGGTCGGCCTCAAGCTCGACGCCGTCAACCTCGACATGCTGGGCCGCGCCCGCAAGGTCGTGGTGACCAAGGACGAGACCACCATCGTCGACGGTTCCGGCGACGCCGAGCAGATCCAGGGTCGGGTCAACCAGATCCGGGCCGAGATCGACAAGAGCGACTCCGACTACGACCGCGAGAAGCTGCAGGAGCGCCTGGCCAAGCTGGCCGGCGGTGTTGCGGTCATCAAGGTCGGCGCGGCCACCGAGGTCGAGCTGAAGGAGCGCAAGCACCGCATCGAGGACGCCGTTCGCAACGCGAAGGCCGCCGTCGAAGAGGGCATCGTCCCGGGTGGTGGCGTCGCGCTGGTGCAGGCCGGCAAGACCGCCTTCGAGAAGCTGGACCTGGTCGGCGACGAGGCGACCGGTGCCAACATCGTCAAGGTCGCGCTGGACGCCCCGCTGCGGCAGATCGCCGTCAACGCCGGCCTCGAGGGCGGCGTCGTGGTGGAGAAGGTCCGTAACCTGAGCCCGGGTCACGGCCTCAACGCCGCCAACGGCGAGTACGTCGACCTGCTGGCCGCGGGCATCATCGACCCGGCCAAGGTGACCCGGTCGGCGCTGCAGAACGCCGCTTCGATCGCGGCGCTCTTCCTCACCACCGAGGCCGTCGTCGCGGACAAGCCGGAGAAGGCCTCGGCCGCCCCGGCTGGCCCGGGTGGCGGGGACATGGACTTCTGAGTCCAGCTCCACCAACGCCTAAGGGGCGGGCCGCGTCAGCGGTCCGCCCCTTCCGCGTCGACTCCGCCCGGGATGGCCCGCTCAGGTCGGCAGCGGGCGCTGGTTGCGCCGCGTGCGGGTGCGGTCGTACGGCGGCGCGATCCGGATCGGCTCGTCCACCAGGGCGATCGGTTCCTCGGCCACCGGTTCGTCGAGCCCCGTCATCTCCGCCCGCTGTTCGGCGTCGCCGTAGTCGAGCCGGTCGAACGGCAACTGCCCGGGAATCTCGTCGACCGGCGTGCCGCTGATGTCCTGGACCTCGTCGATCTGTTCGTCGTCCGTGGTCATGACTGCCTCCTCTACCGAGACGGTAGGGGGACGTCGATGGCAGCCGGGACCGAACGGGGTAATGCGGTTTCACGTCCCGTCTAGGCCCCCGTGAGGACCTTGCGGTAGAGGAAGAACACCCGCTCGATCCGCGCCCCGGCGCTCCCCGAGTAGAACGGCACCGGGCCCACCCAGCCGATCTGGGCCGATTCCGCCCCCTCGTCCCGCTGGTCGCGCAGGCAGCGGCGCAGCAGTACGCCGCCGATTCCCGAGCCCGCCGCCTCCGGGGCGGTGCCCATCGGCCCGAACCAGCTCGGTCGCGACGACCCCCAGGCGGCGAAGCCGAGGATCCGGCCGTCCCGCTCCGCCAGGTGCGCCCCGGCGCCCGGCCGCCCCACCGAGCCGGCCAGCTCGGCGTCCCAGACGCCGCCGAAGTTGGACCGGGCGAAGTCGGCCAGGGCCGGCAGGTCCGCCAGCTCCGCGCGCCGCACCGCGATGCCACGTTCGGCCAGCCGCCGCTCCGCCGGCTCCGTCGTCCGCAGCGCCGGCGATCCGTCGTACGACAGGTCTGCGGTCATGTTCCAGGCCGTGCGGTCCTGGCCGTAGCCCAGCGCCAGCGCGGCACAGACGGCCGGGGTGTACCGCACGTCGATCCCGGGCCAGGCGTAGTACGGCGGGTTGCCGGCCAGCAGCACCTCGGTCGCGCCTCCCTCGGCGAGCGCCCGCTCGGCCCGGGTGAGTAGGGCCCGCCCGATGCCCCGGCGGCGTAGCTGCGGGTCCACCGCCACCAGGTCGACGTGACCGAGCCCGGGATCGGTCCCGGAGAGCGAGGCAATCAGCACCCCGACCAGCTCCGCCCCCCGGTAGGCACCCAGTCCCAGCACCGTCCGGTCCGCTGCGGCGCGGGTGTGCAGGGCATCCACGACGGCCCCCGCCTCGGCCGCGTCCTCGGGCAGGTCGAGGGCGCGCCGGCACAGGGCCACCACGTCGGGCAGCGCATCCGGGGCCAGCTCGGTGACGATGATCTCCTCGTCCATGATCGCCGACCCTAGGCCATCGGTCGGCCCCGCGGCACCCGCCTCTCGGGTTTCGCTCACCCGGCCCGGGCGGCGAGCACGGCGGCGTACGCGTCGACGAGGCCGGCGCCGGTGATGTTCGCGCCGCCGCCGCAGAGGTCCTGCGGCTTGCCGGTGAGGTGCCCGGTCCCCGCCGGGGTGGCGGTGTCGCGCAGGATCCGCCGGGTCCGTTCCAGGTCACCGACCAGGGCCGGGTTCGCCGACCACATCAGCGCCACCACCCCGGCGACCTGCGGGGCCGCCATCGAGGTGCCGTCCAGCGTGGCGTACGTGCCACCCGGCATCGCGGAGAGCACCCCCACCCCCGGGGCGAGCAGGTCCGGCTTGTTCCCGTCCACCACCGGCCCCCGGCTGGAGAACGAGGCGACCTCCCGGTCCCGGTCCGCCGCCCCGACCGTGAGCACGTCCGGGTACGCCGCCGGCGGGTCGCCGATGGACCCGCAGTACGGCCCGGTGTTGCCGGCCGCCGCGACGACGAAGATGCCGGCCGCGTCCAGCGCCGCCGTCGCCGGCCGTAGCGCCGCCGGATCGCAGCCCTCGATCGAGGGGCAGCCCCACGAGTTCGTCAGCACCTGCGGGGCCCGCTCGGGCCGGCCGTCGACGAACGGGTCGCCGCCGGCCGGGAACGGGGCCAGCATGAACTGGAGGCAGTCGAGGTAGCGGGCCGGGTTGCCGAGATTGCGGTCCAGGTTCACGCAGCCGACCCAGCTCGCCCCGGGGGCCACCCCGATGCCGCCGCGCCCGACCGCGCTGCCCGCCGTGTGGGTGCCGTGCCCGCCCCGGTCGGTCGGCGCCGTCGTGTGCTCCCACGGGTCGTACCAGGAGTCGTCGCCGCCCCGGAAGCCGGCGGCCAGCGCCGGATGCCCACCGTCGACCCCGGAGTCGGAGCTGCCCACCACCACGCCGGCGCCGGTCACCTTCAGCTGGGACCAGACCCGGTTCGCGCCGATCTGGGACACGTTCCAGGCCGCCCCGGCCGGCGCGGGCGCGTCGCCCCGGGTGGTCGGCGCGGGCGCGGGCAGCGGGCGCAGCCGTTGGTCGACCAGCACCCGATCCACCTCGGCCCGGCTGGACAGCCAGGCCCGCACGGTCGGCCCGCCGTCCACCTCGACCGCGTTGACCAGGTAGTACGGCGTCGCGTCGAGCCGCAGCCGGGCCAGGTCGCGGAGCAGGTCGGCCTGGGTGCGCTCGGCGGTGGCGACGAGCCGTCGATAGACCTCCCGGGCCCGCGCGTCCCGCCCCGCCAGGCCGGGCGGCCCGGCGGGAATTCCGCTCAGGTCGGCCTGCTCGCGCAGCACCACCAGCAGCCGTTCGCCGTGCAGGCCGGGCCGGCCGGCCCCGAGGTGCACCACGGCCACCCCGGCGAGGAGGACCACGACGGCCGCCGTCGCCACCGGTCGCCGGAGCGCGCGGCCCCGGGGGCGGGCCAGCAGCACGCCGTACGCGACGGAAAGCACCGTGGCGACCGCGAGCCCGGCGGCGGCGGTGACCGCCACCCAGTACGGCACGTCGCGGGTGGCCGCCAGGACCAGGGTGATCTCCTCCGGGTCGGCGAACGCCAGCGGCCCGAACACGGCGAGCCCGACGAGCCAGCGCGTCGGGGCGGACGGGGTGGTCGCGCCCGCGCGGGCGGCCGGCGCCTGGAGGGCGGCCAGCACGAAGCCCAGCGGGGGCAGGGTCAGCAGGGCGGGCAGCTGCGCGCCGGACTGTCCGGTCCCGGCGGCGACGAGCAGCAGCACCACCCCGGCCACCAGGCCCCCGACCAGCACCAGCCGGGCCGGCCGGGGCGGTCGGCCGACCGCGAAGTGCGCCCAGAACCGGGCGTCGAGCAGCACCCCGGCCAGGAGCCCGACCGCCGTCGCAGCGACCGCCGCGAGGACGGTCTCCAGCAGCCCACCGAGCGCCCCGAGCCACGCCCAGGGCAGCACGGTCGCCACCCCGGCGGCCACCGCCAGCAGCGTCGTCGGGGCGGCCCGCCCGGCCCCGTGTTCGTCGGCGGCGGTGGGGGGCACGGCCGGGTCCCAACCGGTCGCCGGGAACGCGTCGCGGTCGGGCGGCGTCGGGGCGGCCCGCCCGGGCAGGCGGGGCAGCGCGATCGAGAGCAGGGCGGCCGTCGCCGCGAGCGCGGCGAGGTACGCCTCGTGGTGCACCGGCGGCAGGGCGCGCAGCAGGGTGAGCGCGCCGAGGGCCAGCAGGCCGGCGAGCCAGGCCTGGCCGGTGCCCCGGACCGCTCCGGCCCGGGGCAGCCGGGCGAGCAGCAGCACTGGCACGCCGGCCAGCAGCACGGTGACGCCGGCCACCACCGGCCAGAGCCACACCAGCCGGTCCAGCCCGCTGGCCAGCAGGATCTGGTCGGCAAGCCAGCCGACCAGTTCGCCCGGCACGGTGACCGCGACAGTCCAGCAACCGACCAGCACCGCGGCCACCACCGGCCACGGGCCGGGGCCGGCGGGCGGGGGGACGGGATGACCAGACAACGGTGGGCGGCCGACCTCCATCCCCAGACAGTACGGCGCGATCACGAAATGCCGTAGGGCCGCCGGGACGGTTACCGTGGACGGGTGCGTGACCCCAATGTCTCCCGAACCGTCGCCGGTCAGCTCTCCCCGATGCGCCGCGTCGCGGACCTGCGGCGGCTGCGGGACGAGCAGTTCGACGTCCTGGTCATCGGTGGTGGCGTCACCGGCGCCGGTGCGGCGCTGGACGCCGCCTCCCGAGGGCTGAAGGTGGCCCTGGTGGAGGCGCGTGACTACGCCGCCGGCACCTCCAGCCGGTCCAGCAAACTGATCCACGGCGGCCTGCGCTACCTGGAGCAACTGGAGTTCCACCTGGTCCACGAGGCGCTCACCGAGCGAGGGCTGCTCGCCACCCGGCTCGCCCCGCACCTGGTCCGGCCGGTGCCGATCCTGATCCCGCTCCCCGCGGGGCAGGGACTCCGGGGCCTGCCCGGCCGTTCCCTCCGCCGGTCCTACTACGGCCTCGGCGTGGCCGCGTACGACGCCTTCGCCGGGCTGCTCGGGGGCGGCCGGGGCATGCCGCTGCACCGGCACCTCACCCGGGAGGGGGCGCGGCGGGTCTTCCCCAGCCTGCGCGCCGACGCCCTGGCCGGAGCGATCCGCTACTACGACGGGCAGGTCGACGACGCCCGGCTGGTGGTCACCCTCGCCCGTACCGCGGCCAGCCTCGGCGCGACCGTGGTCAACAGCGCCCGCGCGGTCGGCCTGATCCGCCAGGCGCGCGAGGTGACCGGGGTTCGGGTCCGGGACCTGGAAGCCCTGCCCGGCTCACCCGACGCCGAGTTCGAGGTGCGCGCCCGCACGGTCATCGCCGCCACCGGTGTCTGGAGCGACGACATGTCCCGGATGCTCAACGACGTCGGGCTGCGCCCCGGGGTCCGGGTCCGGGCGTCCAAGGGGGTGCACCTGGTGGTGCCCCGCTCGGCGATCACCGGCGAGGCCGGGCTGATCCTGCGCACCGCCACCAGCGTGCTCTTCGTGATCCCCTGGGGCGGGCACTGGATCATCGGCACCACCGACACCGACTGGCGGCTCGACCGGTCCCATCCGGCGGCCTCCGCCCGCGACATCGCATACCTGCTGGAGCAGGTCAACACGGTGCTGGACCGGCCGCTCACCACCGCCGACATCGAAGGCGTGTACGCCGGGCTGCGCCCGCTGCTCTCCGGTGAGGCCGACTCCACCTCGAAGCTGTCCCGGGAGCACGCCGTGGTCGAGCCGATGCTCGGGCTGCTGCTGGTCGCCGGGGGCAAGTACACGACGTACCGGGTGATGGCCTCCGACGTGGTCGACCGGGCCGCCCGCCGGCTCGGTGGGGTGCGCCCGTCGCGCACCGCCGACCTGCCGCTGCTCGGCGCCGACGGATACGCCGCGATGTGGCGGGACCGGGCCGACCTGGCCCGCCGGCACGGGGTGCCGGTCGGGGTGGTCGAGCACCTTCTGGAGCGGTACGGCACCCTCGCCCTGGACCTGCTCGCCCTGGTCGGTGCCGATCCACTGTTGGCCTCCCCGTTGGCCGGGGCCCCGGAATACCTGGCCGCCGAGGTGACGTACGCGGCCAGCGCCGAGGGTGCGCTGCACCTGGAGGACGTGCTGACCCGGCGTACCCGGATCTCCTTCGAGACCGCCCACCGCGGCCTGGAGTCCGCGGAGCACGCCGCGGAGCTGATGGGCGCGGTGCTGGGCTGGGACGCCGCGACCCGGGCGCGCGAGGTCGAGCACTACCGGGCGCGGGTGGAGGCGGAGCGGCAGTCCCAGCTGATGCCGGACGACGCGACCGCCGACGCGGCCCGGCTCGGCGCGCCCGACGTGCGGGGCTTCGCGGCGGACCGGGGCGCCGACGGCGATCCCGTCGGGCTGCCGTCGTCCTCGCGCTAGCCGACGCCGGGGGCGGGTTCAGAGCACCTTGCCGGGGTTGAACAACCCTGCCGGGTCCAGCGCCGCCTTGATCGCCTGGTGCACCCGAACGCCCACCGGGCCGATCTCCCGGGCCAGCCAGTCCCGCTTGAGCAGCCCTACCCCGTGCTCACCGGTGCAGGTGCCGCCCAGCTCCAGGCCGAGCCGGATGATCTCGTCGAAGGCCCGCCGGCCCCGGTCCAGGCTGGCCGGGTCGGCGCGGTCGACCACGATGTTCGGGTGCAGGTTGCCGTCGCCGGCATGTCCCACCACGCCGATCGTCACGTCGCACTCCTCGGCGATTCGGGCCACCCCGTCCAGCAGCGCGGCCAGCGAGCCCCGGGGTACGGCCACGTCGTCGATGATCAGCCCGCCGTTCCCACCCGGGTACGCGTCGGCGGCGAACTTCTCCATCGCCGGGTGGGCCAGCCGGCGGGCCTGCAGCAGCGCCGCCGCCTCCACCGCGTCGGTGGCCACGTACACCTCGTCGGCCCCGGCGGCCTCGCACACCTCGCCGATCCGGGCCAGGTCGTCGGCGGCCCGCGACCCGGTGTCCACGGCGGCCAGCAGCAGTGCCTGCGCGTCGGTGCGCAGCCCCATCGGCTGGTACGCCTCGATCGCCCGGAGGTGGGTCCGGTCGAGCAGTTCCAGCAGGCTCGGGGTGTGCCCCTTCGCGGCGATCTCCGCCACCGCCACGCCCGCCTCCGCCGTCGAGTCGAAGACGGCGACGAGGGTGAGTGACTCCTCCGGGGCGGGCCGCAGCGACACGGTCACCTCGGTGATCACCCCGAGGGTGCCTTCCGAGCCGACGAAGAGCCGGGTCAGGTCGTACCCGGCGACCCCCTTGGCGGTGCGCCGCCCGGTGCGCAGCACCTCGCCGGAGGCGAGCACCACCTCCAGGCCGAGCACGTACTCGGTGGTCACCCCGTACTTGACGCAGCACATCCCCCCGGCGTTGGTGGAGACGTTGCCGCCGATGGTGGACGACTCCCACGAGCCCGGGTCCGGCGGGTAGTACAGCCCCTCCCGTCGCACCGCCCCCGCCAGGGTCGCGTTGACCACGCCGGGCTGGACCACGGCGATCCGGCTCACCGGGTCGATCTCCAGGATCCGGTCCATCGCCACGGTGCTCAGCACCACCGCGCCGTCGATCGCGTTCGCCGCGCCGGCCAGCCCGGTCCGCGCCCCCTGCGGCACCACCGGTACGCCATGCCGACCCGCCGCCCGGACGGCGGCGGCCACCTCCTGTGTGCTGCGTGGGCGGACCACCACCAGCGGCGTACCGGAGGCGCACAGGTCCGCCTCGTCCCGCTCGTGCATCCGGAGCAGGTCCGGGTCGGTCAGGACGGCGGAGTCACCGAGTGCGGCGCGCAGGTCGGCGAGGAGGGGGGAGGCTGCCATGCAGCAGAGGCTAACCGCCGGCTAGTTTGACGACCATGGTGTACCTGGACCGGCCCGACTGGCCGGCGCACGGGCGGCTCTGGTCCCACCTGATCAGCGACGTCTCCGCCGCCGAGCTGCACGCCTTCGCCGAGGCGCTCGGGGTGCCCCGGCGCGGGTTCGACCGGGACCACTACGACATCCCCGCCGAGCGGTACGCCCAGGCGGTGCACCTCGGAGCCCAGGTCGTCCCCAGCCGTGAACTGGTCCGCCTCCTACGCGCCGCCAACCTCCGCCGCCCCAAACACCTCTCCCACCCCACCCCCTAACCCCCACCCCCAAACCCCCAACCCCCCAACCCCCAAACCCCCAACCCCAAACCCCCAAACCCCCTAACCCCCACCCCCCGCGCCCCGGGATCTTGCACTTTGGGCCCTCGCTTCGTGAGCTTTTGCCCCTTCTGTCCGGGCCGCAACTGCAAGATCGGCGTTCGGGTGGTGCGCCGGGGTGGGGTTGGGTGTGGGGGTTGGGGTGTGGGGTTGGGGTGTGGGGGTTGGGGTGGGGGTGGGGTTGGGGTTGGGGGTCAGTGTTGGGGGAGGGTGGGGAGGGTGGAGAGTTCGCGGTGGAGGTTGGTGCGGGCGGGGTGTTCCCAGCGGGCGGTCAGGGTCGGTAGCCGGTAGAGGGTGGGCAGGGCGAGCAGTCCGCGGAGCACCCGGGCCCGTCCGGCCCGGAAGTCCGGCTCCGGCACGTGCGCGTACTCCCGGCGGATGGCGGCGGCGTACCGGTCGTACTCCTCGGGTGGGCCGGCCAGCACGGCCAGGTCGGCGTCGCAGAGCAGCGCGCCGTCGCGGTCGCCGGCCTCGACCGTGTGCCCGGCGGTGAGCAGCACCAACCGGCGGACCTCGGCCACCGCCCCGGCCGGCACCCCGAGCCCGGCGAGCAGCGTGCCGGCGAGCTCCGCGCTGTCCCGCTCGTTGGCGTCCCCCGCGGCGCGCGGGTCGTAGACCGCGTCGTGGCACCAGGCGGCGAGCCGGACCAGGTCGGGACGGTCGGCAAGCCCGGCATGCGCGTCGACGACGTCGAGGACGGCGGCCAGGTGCCGGACGGTGTGGTAGCGCCGGTGGGGCTCCCGCCAGCGGGACAGCAGGCCCGCCCCCGCCTCGGTGAGGGTCGGGGCCTCGTCGGCCCCGGCGTCCCGGGCCGCCGCCCGCCACCGGCCGAGCAACTCCGGCCCCGGATCGTCGTCGTGCTCACTCACCCGAGCGAGTCTGCCGCAGCGCGCGAGGATTCACCGCCCCGGCGACGGGTAGTCGCCGCCATGGCCGTGGCCCGGGACCGCCGAGCGTCGCTGCTGCGCCGTGTCGGCCTGCACAACGGCATGGCCGACCTCGACTCGGCACGGGTCGCGACGTTGTTGGAGCAGTTCCGGCACCGGGGCCGGGTCACCCTGGAGGACCGGCTGCGCCGGGTCCGGATGGCGCAGGGCCTGGCCGTCCAGGCCGGATTGGCCGCCGCATTGGCCTGGCTCATCTCCCACCACCTCCTGGGCATCGCGCAGCCGGTCTTCGCCCCCATCTCGGCGGTCGGCACCCTGGCCGCGTCGGTCGGCCAGCGGTTGCGCCGTACCGTCGAGCTGATCGTCGGGGTGGCGGTCGGGGTGTTCCTCGGCGATGTGTTGATCTACCTACTCGGCACCGGGGGTTGGCAGCTCGGGCTGGTGGTCACCGTGGCCATCGTGCTGACCACCTTCTTCGGCGGGAGCGTGCCGGTCGTGATCCAGGCCGCGGCGACCGCCGTGCTGATCGTCACGCTCAGCCCGTCCACCCAGGACCTGGAGATACCACGTTTCGTGGACGTCATCGTCGGCGGTGGGGTCGCGTTGGCGGTGACGACGGTCCTGCTGCCGCTCCACCCGCTGCGGGTGATCAACCGGGCCGCCCGGCCGGCGTTGGACCTGCTCGCCGAACAGCTCGACGTCACCGCCGAGGCGCTGCGCCACCGGGACCGAAACCGGGCCCAGCAGGCCCTGGAACGGCTCCGCGAGAACAAGGAGGAGCTGGCCGCCCTCGCCGAGGCGATCGAGGGCGCGAAGGAGATCAGCACCCTCTCTCCGGCCCACTGGCACCGGCGCGACGAGCTGGCCGACTACGCCGAGGCCGCCGACCCCATCGACCGCGCGATGCGCAACACCGGGACCCTGATCCGCCGAGCGGTGACGATGATCGAGGACGAGGAGCCGGTGCCGGAGCCGATGCCCGACGCGCTGGTCGACCTCGCCGAGTCGGTTCGCCTGCTCTGTCACGAGTTCGCCGTCGGCGCGGTGCCGGAGAAGGCTCGGGAGCGGTCCCTGCGCGCCGTCAGCGCGGCCGGTTGGGCCTACGCGCAGGGGGTCGGGTTCTCCGGCAGCGTGGTGATCGCGCAGGTGCGCACCACCGCCAGCGATCTGCTGGTCGCCTCCGGCATCGAGCAGCAGGAGGCGAACCAGCTCGTCCGGCAGGCCTTCGGCGAGCAGAAGAAACCGAATCCTGGCCCCGCCGAGGGCACCGAACCCCCGAAGCGCCCCAGGACCCCGCCCTTCGACTGAGGGCGACGGCCGCCCGGACATGACCTGACGGCAGGGTGACGGTGGACCGATGCGGCCGGAGCGACTGGCCGAGGGTGACTACGCTGAGGGGATGGCCGACACCCCGCCCGGCGGCGCTGCTGCGCCACCGTGGAACGCCCCCGACGTCCCGCCGCCGCCCGGCGGGGCGGCCCCCCGGATGCCGCTGCGCCGGCTGGGCTGGCGGCGGTTCCTGGTGCTCGCCCTGGTGGTGCTGCTGATCGCCGCCTGCGCGGTCTACATGCTCTTCGTGCTCGGCTCCAACCTCGGCCCCCAGGCGCTGCTGATCGGCGTGGTCGCCGCGATCCTGCCGGTGCCGGTGCTGGTCTTCTGCTTCCTCTGGCTCGACCGGTACGAGCCGGAGCCGCTGAAGTACCTGATTTTCTGCTTCGCCTGGGGCGCGTTCGTCTCCACGGCCGCCTCGCTGACCGTCAACGAGTTCTTCGCCGCCCGGTTCGCCGACTGGGGGCTGCCCAACGCGCTGACCGGGGTGCTGGTCGCCCCCTTCATCGAGGAGCTGACCAAGGCGCTCGGCCCGATCCTGCTGCTGATCTTCCGGCGTCGGGAGTGGTCCGGGATCACCGACGGCCTGGTCTACTGTGGGCTGTCGGCGGTGGGCTTCGCCATGGTGGAGAACATCCTTTACCTGGGCGGCTACGGCTACGCCTCCGGCGCCGACGAGTACGGCCCGGCCACCGGCGCCCGGCAGGTCATCGCGATCTTCATCGTCCGGATCCTGCTCTTCGGCTTCGCCCACCCGCTGTTCACCTCGATGACCGGGGTGGGCCTCGGCATCGCCGCGCGGACCGCCGACCGTCGGGTCCGGTTCCTCGCCCCGGTCGCGGGCCTGCTGCTGGCGATGATGCTGCACGGCACCTGGAACCTGCTGCCGTCGCTGGCCCAGGCCACCGGCGAGGCGGTGATCGCCCTGTACGGCTACCTCGGGGTGATGGTGCCGATCTTCTTCGGCATGGTCGGGCTGGCGGTCTGGCTGCGCGGCTGGGAGGGGCGGCTGACCGAGCGCACCCTGCCCGACTATGTGCGGGCCGGGTGGCTGACTCCGCCGGAGGTGGCGGCGCTGGGCAGCCTGGGCCGGCGGCACGGCGCCCGGCACTGGGCCCGGCGGGTGGCCGGCGACCCGGGGCTCAAGGCGATGCGCGGGTACCAGTTCTCCGCTACCCGGCTGGCGCTGCTGCGCGACGGGATGCGTCGAGGGCTGGACCGCAAGCCGGCCGACCGGGAGCGGACCGCCCGGGAGGAACGGGAGCTGCTGGACGCGATCACCGCGTACCGGTCGTTCTTCGTCGGACGGGATCCGCAGGCCCCGGTCGGGAGCTGGGACGGGCACCGCTACCACCTGCGGTTCCCGGACGGCTCGCACCGGCCGGTCGACGCCCCGGACGAGCCGGTGGTGCCGATCCCGGTGGTGCTCGCGCCGCCGCCCCCGGCCCACCCGGCCGGCTACGGCCCGCCCGGCTGGTACGGCCCCCGCCCGCCCGGCATGCGGTGATGGTGCGGCGCGAGAGGTTGCCGCACCGCGGGGATCTTCCGCCGTGCGGGCGGGTCAGGTCGTCAGCCCGGTGAGGAAGTCACCGATGCCCACGGCCATCGCCATCAGGCCCGCCCCGATCGCCTTGCACATCCGCGCCGCACCCTCCGGCCGGAACGCCACGAAGTAGATCAGGAACGCGACGCTTCCCCAGAGGAACACCTTCTTCACGAATACCGGCACGATCCCTCCCCAGGGCCCTGGACGTGCCTGGCTTCCCGCGGCGGGCAGCCGCAAACGACGCGCCGCCGACCGGGGCGGACGACGGCGGAAGCCGGGACGTACCCGGGGGAGGGGTGCTAGGAGGGGCGTTACAGGTAGAGGCCGGTGGAGCCGTTGGTCTCCGTTTCGATCCGCTCGGCGGCGACGGCGTGCACGTCCCGCTCGCGCAGCAGGACGTACCCCCGGCCGTGCAACTCGACCTCGGAGCGCTCGTCGGGGTCGAAGAGCACCCGGTCACCGGAGACGATCGAGCGGACGTGCGGCCCCACACCCACGGCGGTCGCCCAGGCCAGCCGCTTGCCCACGGCGGCGGTCGCCGGGATCACGATGCCGGCGGTGGAGCGGCGCTCACCCTCGCTGCCCTCCGTCCGCACCAGCACCCGGTCGTGCAGCAGGCGGATCGGCAGGCCGGAGTCGAGGTTCTGGTCGGCGGTCACGACGGAACGGTACCCCGTCGGCCCGGGCAGTTCCGTCGGTGGTTACGCCGAGGCCAGCCGGGGCAATGTGTGGCGGAACCGCCCTAGGGTGGTCGACGGACGTATCCTGTCACCCCTGTCGTCAGGGCGGGTGGTTTCTATGCGGGAGGTGCGCTTGAGCCGCTTCGAGCGGGTACGCGGACGGCTCCGCCACGCGTACGAGTCGGGTCGGAACTCGGTGCGGCAGGCCCGCACCGATCCGACCGGCGGCGCCGGCACGGCGGGTCACCCCGCGGTGCCCGGTGGCATCGACGCCCCGGGGGAGGTGGGCGTGGCCTCGCCGACCTCGCCGGGGCCGGTGGCCGCCGCGTCGGCGACAGTGGTCGGCGCCGCGCCGCCCGCCGAGACGCACCACTCCACCTCCAGCCGGGACGACGCGGACGTCCCGCACGCCCTGCGGATCGCCGCCGCCTGGTCGTGGCGGCTGATCGTCATCGGGGTGGTGTTCTGGGCGTTGCTGAGGATCGTCGCCGACATCAGCATCGTGGTCATCCCGCTGGCCATCGCGTTGCTGCTCTCGGCGTTGCTCGCGCCGGCCGTCGGCTGGCTGCTGCGCGCGCGCTTTCCCCGCTCGCTGGCGACCGCGGTCGTGTTGGTCGGCGGTCTGGCGGGTGTCATCGGCACGCTGACGCTGGTGGTGAACGAGTTCATCCAGGGCGTGCCGGAGCTGAGCAAGAAGTCGTCCGAGGGAGTCCGGCAGATCCAGAACTGGCTGAAGACTGGCCCGCTGCACCTGTCGGACAGCCAGCTCAACCAGTACATCGACGAGGCGCAGGCCTGGATCAACAACAACACCGAGAAGTTCACCAGCGGGGCCGTCTCCACGGCGGCGACCCTCGCCGAGCTGCTGACCGGCATCGTGTTGGTGCTCTTCGCCACGTTCTTCTTCCTGCGTGACGGCAGCCGGATCTGGCGCTTCGTGGTCCGGCTGCTGCCGGTGGCCGCCCGGTGGAAGGTCGACGACGCCGGCCGGGCCTCCTGGGAGACCCTCGTCGCCTACGTCCGGGCCACCGTGCTGGTCGCGTTCATCGACGCCGTCGGCATCGGCATCTTCCTGGTCGTCTTCGAGATCCCGTTCGCGTTCCCGCTGGCCGCGTTGGTCTTCCTCGGCGCCTTCATCCCGATCGTCGGGGCGGCGCTCTCCGGTGTCGTCGCGGTGCTGGTCGCGCTCGTCGACAGTGGCCCGGTCACGGCACTGATCATCCTGGGCGTGGTGGTCGCCGTGCAGCAGGTCGAGGGGCACATACTCCAGCCGCTGATCATGGGCCGAGCGGTGGCCATCCACCCGCTCGGGGTGATCATCGGTATCGCCGCCGGCGTGGTGCTCGCCGGGATCACCGGCGCGCTGGTCGCGGTGCCGCTGATCGCGGTGCTCAACACGGCCGTCCGCCGGCTCGCCGCGCGCACGGTGCCCGACACCCCGCCGGACGCCGTGGTGGTCGCCTCGAAGGCACCCTGACGGCGGTCAGGACCTGCCGAGGCGTTCCAGGGCGCCCCGGGCCACCTCCGGGCGGGTCGTGTACCAGAACGGGGGCAGCGAGCGGCGCAGGAACGGGCCGTAGCCGCGCGCCGTCTCCAGCCGCGAGTCCAGCACCGCGACCACGCCCCGGTCGCCGGTGGCCCGGATCAGCCGGCCGACCCCCTGGGCCAGCCGGACGGCGGCGATCGGCACGCTGACGGCGGAGAAACCGGAGCCGCCGCCCGCGTCCACGGCGGCGGCGCGGGCCGCCGCGAGCGGCTCGTCGGGACGGGGGAAGGGCAGCCGGTCGATGACCACGAGTTGGCACGCGTCGCCCGGCACGTCCACCCCCTGCCACAGCGACATAACGCCGAAGAGGCAGCTCGAACGCTCCTCGCGGAACCTGCGCACCAGCAGCGGCAACGATTCCTCGCCCTGGAGCAGCACCGGCAGGTCGGTCCGCGCCCGCAGCAGCTCCGCCGCCTGCTGGGCGGCCCGTCGCGAGGAGAAGAGCCCGAGGGTACGCCCGCCGAGCGCCCCGACCAGCGCGAGCAGCTCCTCGCCGGCCGGCTCGGGCAGCCCGGAGACGCTGGGCCGGGGCAGGTGCGCGGCGACGTACAGGATGCCCTGCCGGGCGTAGTCGAACGGCGAGCCGACGTCCATCGACCGCCAGCCCGGCCCCTCGGTTGCCGGGACGGTGCCGGTGGTGGGCCGGCTGCCCGGTGCGGCGGCGACCGGTGCGGCGCCGGCCGGTGCGTCACCGTGGGCTGTGGCGGCGGCCAGCGCGGCGGCGGCCGGGGACGGCGGGGAGGGCGTCGGCGCGTCCAGGCCCAGCGCCCGGGCCACCGTGTCGAACCGGCCGCCCAGCGCCAGGGTCGCCGAGGTGGCGACGACGGTGCGTTCGTCGTACAGGTGGTCGGCGAGGGTGCCGGCGACCGAGAGCGGGGCCACCACCAGGGCCCGGCGGCTGCCGTTGTCCGGTTTCTCCACCCAGGCCACGTCGTGGTCGGCCTCCTCCAGCAGCCGCTGCGCGGTGGTGGAGAGCTCGTCCAGCACCGCCTTGGCCTGCTGCTTGCGGACCGGGTCCGGGTCGTCGGACTTGACGTCGCCGACCGCGTCCAGGGCGGCCCGGGTGGCCGCGTCGAGCAGGGTGCACGCCTCGCGCAGCGGCCCCGGCAGCCCGGCGGTGAGCCGGCCCGCGGGCACCTCGCCCAGCCCAGCGGCGAGGGCCTCGCCGGCCGCGGTGAGCCGTTCGGCGATCTCCGGGCGCAGCAGCGGCCGGGCCCGCCGGGTGGACCGGTCGATCAGCTCGGGCACCAGCTCCGCCTGGGCGGCGGAGGAGACCCGGTCGGCCAGCTCGTGCGCCTCGTCCACGATGAGCAGCTTGTGCGGCGGCACGATGTGCCGCCCGGCGAGCATGTCGACGGCGAGCAGGCTGTGGTTGGTGACCACGATGTCGGCCTCGCGGGCCCGCGCCCGGGACGCCTCGGCGAAGCACTCCGCGCCGAACGGGCAGCGGGACGCCCCGACGCACTCGCGGGCCGGCATGGAGACCAGCCGCCAGGCCTGATCGTCGACGCCCGGGTCCAACTCGTCGCGGTCGCCGGTGTCGGTCTCCGCCGCCCAGTCGCGCAGCCGCTGGATGTGCTTGCCGATCCGGCCGGCCTCACCGAGCCACCTGCCGCCCCCGCCCCCGGCCCGGGGCTCCACGGCGTCGAAGAGGGTGTCCGTCGGCTCGTCCTCGTTCGAGTTGTCCAGCCGGGCCAGGCAGAGGTAGTGGTGCCGGCCCTTGAGCACCGCGAAGGTGGGCCGGCGGCCGAGCAGGGGCTCCACGGCGTCGGCGAGCCGGGGCAGGTCGTGGTCGACGAGCTGGGACTGCAACGCCAGGGTGGCGGTGGAGACCACCACCGGCCCGTCGACCGTCAGCGCCGGGGTCAGGTACGCCAACGACTTCCCGGTGCCCGTGCCCGCCTGCACCAGCAGGTGCTCGCGGGCGGCGACGCACTCCTCGATCGCGGTAACCATCTGCTGCTGGCCGGGACGGGCGGCCCCGCCGGGGACCGCGCCGACCGCCGCGGCGAGCAACTCCCCCGCGCTCGCCCGCTTGCCGCGCCGCCGAGGGGCGCTGCGGGGCAGGGCGGAACCGGGGACGGTGCGCGGCGGAGTCACCGTGCGACGGTACCCGTCGGCGCCGACACCGACCGCGCCCCCGCCCCGCGTGGCGGGGGGTCACGCTACGGAATCCCGTGGGCCCGGTCCCGTTACTTCTGCCGCGCGAGCAATGGGCGTTATCGACTAGGGTGCGACTCATGCCGAGCGATGTGGTCCGGGTGATCTACCGCAAGTACGACGGCAGCGCCCACCGCGATTACCCGGCCCGCCGGCTGGCCGAGGACGACCTCGGCATCTGGCTCGGCGTGCCGGTCGGCACCGAGTCGGTCTACCACGGCCGACCCTCGGTGGAGCAGATCCCCTTCGTGCTGCTGGTGCCGCATCACGCCTGGTGGACGGGGATGTTCAACCCGCCGCCGCGGACCAGCGAGGTCTACTGCGACATCACCACCCCGGCCCGCTGGGAGGGCGACGACACCGTCCACCTGGTCGACCTCGACCTTGACGTGGTGCGCCGCCGGGGCACCGGGCTGGTCGAGCTGCGCGACGAGGACGAGTTCGCCGAGCACCGTGAGCTTTTCGGCTACCCGGAAGACCTGGTCGCCGAGGCCGAGGCCGCGTCCCGCCGGCTGCTGGTCGCACTCGGTGACGGCAGCGAGCCGTTCGCCACGGCGTACCGGAAGTGGCTGGCGCTGGTGGTCTGAGCCGGCCCTTCCGACGTGGCGCCATCGACGCGGCGGCCGGGCGGATGCCCGCACCGGCTGGGGTGCTCGCCGGGCGGGAGTGGGCGGGGTGGGCGATGATCCAGGAATGAACACCTCGGGTGGAGTGCGGGTCGTGGCGCCGGAGGGCGGCACGGTGCGGGAGTTGCTGCGGCGCGATGAATCCGCTCGGCCTGCACATCCGCTCGTTCGGGCCGCCGACCGGAAGTGGTACCGCGACTGGGCCGTGGCCCATCTACTCCGGCAGACGTTCGGCGACCTGCGATCTCGGGTATCCGCCGGCGGACTTCGACATGGCGGCGGAACGTGGGCGGTTGTGCGGCAATTGACCGGGTCCAGGTGAACGGCAGGTGAACGAGCAGTAAATGGCGGCTGGCCGAGGGTGGGCCGACGAATCCGTGGTTCTGCCGTTTTCTAGCATTCCCACTGCAGGCACCCGCGGGGGCGTCCGCCACCCTTCAACCGACACGACGAGGTCCAGGCTGTGAAGTTTTCCTTCCGCCCCACTGAGGGCGCCTTCTACGAGCTTTTCACCAGGGCCGCTCAGAACCTGGTGAAGGGCACCGATCTGCTGAACGAGCTGGCCCTGCCCGGCGTGGACGTGCAGTCGGTCAGCGAGCGGCTCACCGAGGTCGAGCACGACAGCGATCAGATCACCCATGACCTCTACAAAAAGATCAACTCTAGCTTCATCACCCCGTTCGACCGTGAGGACATCTACCGGCTGGGCTCGCTGCTCGACGACGTGATGGACCACCTGGAGGCCGTGGGCAACCTGCTTTACCTGTACGGCCTGACCAAGCTGCCGGCGCTCCCGCGCGAGCTGCACGAGCTGGTCAACGTGTTGGACCTGCAGGCGAAGCTGACTGCCGAGGCGATGCCCCGACTGAAGTCGATGAAGGATCTCGAGGACTACTGGATCGAGTGCAACCGGCTGGAGAACGACGGCGACCAGGCGTACCGGATGCTGCTGGTCCGCCTCTTCTCCGGCGAGTACGACGCCTTGACCGTGCTCAAGCTGAAGGAGGTCGCCGACGAGCTGGAGGCGGCCTGCGACGCCTTCGAGCACGTGGCGAACACCGTCGAGACCATCGCGGTCAAGGAGTCCTGATCCTGTGAGTCCGGAACTCATCGCCGTGCTGGCGGTGATCGGGGTGGCCCTGGTGTTCGACTACACCAACGGCTTCCACGACGCCGCGAACGCGATCGCGACCAGCATCTCCACCCGCGCCCTGACCCCCAGGATCGCGCTCGGGCTCGCCGCGATCGGCAACTTCGTCGGCGCGCACTTCGGTGCCGGCGTCGCCAAGACCGTGGGCGAGGGTCTGGTCACCCTGCCCACCGGCCTCGCGAGCCTGGGGGTGGTCTTCGCCGGGGTGCTCGGCGCGATCGCCTGGAACCTGATCACCTGGTACTTCGGCCTGCCGTCGTCGTCCTCACACGCACTCTTCGGCGGCCTGGTCGGGGCGACCCTGCTGGCCAGCGGCGGGGTGGTGCAGTGGGGCACGATCGGCGAGAAGATCCTCCTGCCGATGGTGATCTCGCCGATCATCGGCCTGACCCTGGGCTACCTGCTGATGCTGGCGATCCTGTGGGCCTTCCGGAAGGGCCATCCGGGCAAGCTCAACCGGGGCTTCCGCTGGGCGCAGACCGCCTCGGCGGCGGCCATGTCCGTCGGCCACGGCATGCAGGACGCCGCGAAGACCATGGGCATCGTGGTCCTCGCCCTCTACACCGGCGGCTTCCAGGACGACACGAGCCACATCCCGGGCTGGGTGTTCTGGACCTCGGCGACCATGCTGGCGGCCGGCACGTACACCGGCGGCGCGCGGATCATCCGGACCCTGGGCCGCAAGATCATCGACCTGGGCCCGCCGGAGGGCTTCGCCGCCGAGACGGTGGCCAGCGCGGTGCTCTACTTCAACGCCCTGGTGCTCAAGGCCCCGATCTCCACCACTCACACGATCACCTCGGCGATCATGGGTGTGGGCGCGACGAAGCGGCTCTCCGCCGTGCGCTGGAACGTCGCCGGCAACATCGTGATCGCCTGGGTCATCACGTTCCCGGCGGCGGCGCTGATCGCCTGCGTCACGTACCTGTTGGTCCGCCCGATCTTCGGCTGACGAGTGTTCCGGAGGGGGCCCCGCGTCGGCAGGGCCCCCTCCGCCTCACCGGTAGCGCACGCCGATCTCGCCCCGGACGGCGTCCAGCAGGGCCATCACCTCAAGGGTGGTGGCGTGCGGGACCAGCGGGCTCTCGGTCAGCCCCTCGGTCAGGCAGCGCTGCACCTCGGCGGCCTCGTACTGGTACCCGCCGCCGGTCAGGTCGGCGGGGATCGTCTCCGGGTCGGCACCGGCCCGGTGCAGGATCGCCGACGGCGGCCGGAAGAACGGCGTCGGCAGGTCGATCCGGCCGTCGGTGCCGGTGATCGAGGCGACCACCGGGGTGGCCCCGGTCATGCCGCAGCTCAGCGTCGCCACCGCCCCCGAGTCGTAGCCGAGGATGATG
This sequence comes from Micromonospora sp. RTGN7, assembly GCF_033804645.1. NCBI lineage: Bacteria > Bacillati > Actinomycetota > Actinomycetes > Micromonosporales > Micromonosporaceae > Micromonospora > Micromonospora sp. RTGN7. Next base: position 78,388 of record NZ_JAPZLF010000023.1, read on the forward strand.
CCGGTGTTCTCGTCCACCCCCTCCGGGCCGAGCTTCGCCCAGGCCCGGACGTGCTGCGGGACGCCGAGCACCAGGTGGGCCAGGCTGACCGGGTAGACGCCCAGATCGAGCAGGGCGCCCCCGCCGAGCGCCCGGGCCCGCATCCGGCTCTCCGGCGCGAACGGCCCGGCCAACCCGAAGTCGGCCTGTACGCCGGTGACCCGCCCGATCGCGCCGTCGGCGATCAGCTCGACCACCCGCAGGATCAACGGGTTCGTCCGCATCCACATGGCCTCCATCAGGAAGACCCCCCGGGCGCGGGCCGTCTCGACCAGTTCGGTGCTGTCGGTCAGGTCGAGGGTGAACGGCTTCTCCACCAGCACCGCCCGGCCGGCGGCCAGGCAGGTCATGGCCGCCTCGTGGTGCGCCGCGTGCGGAGTGGCCACGTAGATCGCGTCCACCTCGTCGTCGGCGGCCAGCTCCGCCCAGGAGCCGTACGCCCGCTTCGCACCGTGTCTCGCGGCGAAGCGCTCCGCGCTCTCCGCCGCCCGCGAGCCGACCGCGACCAACTCGGCCCCCGGCACCAGCCGCAGGTCCTCGGCGAACCGGCCGGCAATGTGGCCGGTGGCCAGAATCCCCCAACGCGTCATGGGCTCACGCTAGCCCGGGGCCGGTGGGTAGCCGCCGGCCGCCGGACCGGCCGACCCACCCTGCGGGACTAGGCTCGACGCATGACGATCGACGGTCACGGTTTCGCCGCCCCGCCGGCCCTGGTCGAGCACGCCCGCCGGTTCCGCGCCGAGGGCGGCACGCCGGCGCGGCCCCGGGTCGCGGCCACCGTGCTGCTGCTCCGCCCGGCCGGCGCCGACTTCGAGGTGTACGTCATCCGCCGCGTCGCCGCGATGGCCTTCGGCGGCGTGTACGCCTTCCCCGGGGGTGGGGTGGACCCCTCGGACTCCGAGGCCCACCTCGACTGGGCCGGCCCGGAGCCGGCGGCGTGGGCTGGCCGCCTGGGCGTCGCACCGGACGCCGCCCAGGCGGTGGTCTGCGCCGCCGCCCGGGAGGTCTTCGAGGAGTCCGGGGTGCTGCTGGCCGGCCCGGACGCGGGGACCGTGGTGGGCGACGTCAGCAGCGACGACTGGGAGGCCGCGCGGCGGGACCTGGAGGCACACCGAAGGGGCTTCGCCGCCCTGCTCGCCGAGCGGGCGCTCACCCTCCGGTCGGATCTGCTGCTGCCGTGGAGCCGGTGGATCACCCCCGAGTTCGAGCCACGCCGCTTCGACACGTACTTCTTCGTCGCCCTGCTGCCGGAGGGGCAGCGGACCCGGGACGTCTCCGGGGAGGCCGACCACACGATGTGGGTCCGCCCGGCGGACGCCCTGGCCCGGGCGGAGGCCGGCGAGCTGACCATGCTCCCGCCGACCCTGGTCACGTTGGCCCAGATGGCCGCTGCCGGCGACCTGGCCGGGGTGACCCGCGCGTCCGCCACCCGCGACGCCGCCACCCCGATCGCCCCACGCCTCGACCTCCCCGAGACAGGCGAACCCCGCATCGTCCTCGGCTGAGCACCCTTGATCTGAAGTCGGCTTCAACTCCTAGCGTGGACGGGTCAGTTCGCCAACGGGGAAAGGGGTCCACGGTGGACATCAAGGAGTACGGCCGGGAGGAACTTGCCGCCCAGCCCATCGGCTGGTGGAGCGGGGAGGCCTACCGTCGGGTGGTGGGGGAGATCCGCGCGGCGTTGGCCGTCGAGCAGCTCATCCAGCCGCACTGGTGGACGCTCAACCACGTCGCCGGCGATCCCGGCAGGTGGGGCCGGGCGACGCTCGCCGAGCGGTTGATCCCGTACGACGACCTCGGCACGGAACTCGGCGGCGTCTTCGACGACCTGATCGGGCGCGGCTGGCTGACCGAGGAGGCCGGGGCCTTCACGCTCACCGAGGCGGGCGAGGCCGGCCGGCTGCGGGCCCGGGACCGCACGTCCCGGGTCAAGGAGCGGATGCATGCCGGCATCGCCCCCGACGAGTACGCCGCCACGATCGACGTCCTGCGCCGGGTGGTCGCCAACCTCGGCGGTAACGGCAACCTGCCCTGACCGCAGCGCGGTTGGCAGCGGGCCCTTGTCATCGTCCGGGCGGTGACAAGGGCCCCTTCCTTGCACTTCAGCCGAAGCGGCCGGTGATGTAGTCCTCGGTCTTCTTCTGGCCGGGGTTGCTGAAGACAACCCGGGTGTCGTCGTACTCGATGAGGCGACCCGGGTCGCCGGTCTTCTCGATCGAGAAGAAGGCCGTGCGGTCCGAGACGCGCGCGGCCTGCTGCATGTTGTGCGTGACGATGATGATGGTGAACTCGTCCTTCAGCTGGAAGATCAGGTCCTCGATCGCCGCCGTGGAGATCGGGTCCAGCGCGGAACAGGGCTCGTCCATCAGCACCACCTGCGGCTCGACCGCGATCGTGCGGGCGATGCAGAGCCGCTGCTGCTGGCCGCCGGAGAGGGCGGCGCCGGGCTTGCCGAGGCGGTCCTTCACCTCGTCCCAGAGGTTCGCCGAGCGCAGCGCCCGCTCGGCCGCCTCGTCCAGGACGGACTTCTTCCGCAGCCCGTTGAGCCGCAGACCGGCCACCACGTTCTCGAAGATGCTCATCGTGGGAAACGGGTTGGGCCGCTGGAAGACCATGCCGATCATCCGGCGCACGGCCGTGACGTCGACGTCGCGGTCGTAGATGTTCTGCCCGTCGATGGTCAGCTCGCCCTCGACCCGCGCCCCCGGCAGCACCTCGTGCATCCGGTTGATCGACCGCAGGAACGTCGACTTGCCGCAGCCGGACGGGCCGATCAGGGCGGTCACCGTCTTCGGCTCGACGGTCAGCGTGATGTCCTCGATCGCCTTGAAGGCGCCGTAGTAGGCGGTGACGTTCGTGGCGTCGATGCGCTTGGCCATGGTGGTGGTTCCTCCGGGGTTCATCGGCCGAGCTGGTTGCGGCGAGCCAGCAGCTTCGCCGCGATCGTCAGGATCAGCACGAGGGCGACCAGGGTCAGCGCTGCGGTCCAGGCCCGCGCCGGGGCGTACTTCGACGCGTCGCCGGCCTGTTGGTAGACGAAGAGGGCCAGCGACGACTGGTTGTCCTCGAACGGGTTGACGTTGATCGCCGCACCGCCGCCGGCGACGAGCAGCACCGGCGCGGTCTCGCCGGCCGCCCGCGCGACGGCGAGCATGACGCCGGTGACGATGCCGGGCAGCGCGGTCGGCAGCACGACCCGCAGGATGGTCTTCCACTTCGGCACGCCGAGGGCGTACGCCCCCTCGCGCAGCGGCGCGGGAACGAGCCGGAGCATCTCCTCGGTGGAGCGGACCACGGTGGGCAGCATCAGCACGCTCAGCGCGAGCGCGGCGGCGAAACCGGAGAAGCCCGGCCGCCCGTCGTTGAACACCGGCGAGACGACCAGCACCCAGAACGCCAGCACGAAGAGGCCGGCGACGATGGACGGGATGCCGGTCATCACGTCGACGAAGAACCGGATCGCCAGGGCGAACCGGCCCCGGCCGTACTCGACCACGTAGATCGCGCAGAGGACGCCGAGCGGGACGGTGATCAGCGCGGCGATCCCGACCTGCTCCAACGTCCCGACGATCGCGTGGTACGCGCCGCCGTTGGCGTCCCGGGCCCCGATGTTGTTCATCGAGGTGCCGAAGAAGTTGCCGTCGAGCCGCTCGACGCCCCTGCTGACCAGCGTCCAGACCACCGAGGCCAGCGGCAGCACGGCCAGCACGAACGCCGAGTGGATCAGCGCGCTCCAGGTGCGGTTGCGGGCCGAGCGCCGCCCCTCGACGGCGTTCGCCGCCGCGAAGAGGCCGCCCAGGTAGAGCAGCGCGGCGAGGACCACGACGAGGACCGGGCCACCGATGCCGGCGCCGTACCCGAGCGCGGCGGCGACGAGCAGGGCCGCCAGGGCGATCACCGGCGGGGCGTACCGGGGCAGGCGTTTCGCCCGGAGGGTGGCCGGCTGGGCCGGCGGCCGGGGGCGGTGGTTGGTGAGAGTGGTGGTCATGCGGCCGACTCCGTGAACTTCCGGCGGCGGTGGATGATCGCCCGCGCGGTGATGTTGACGATCAGCGTGATGGTGAAGAGCACCAGACCGGAGGCGATCAGCGCGCCCCGCCCGGTGTCGTTCGCCTCGCCGAACGTGTTGGCGATGTTGGCGGCGATGGTGTTGCCGCCGTTGGCGATCAGGTTGACGGAGATGCCGAAGGTGATGCCGAGCGTCATCGCCAGCGCGATGGTCTCGCCGAGGGCCCGGCCGAGGCCGAGCATCACCGCGGCGACGACGCCGGGGCGGCCGTAGGGGAGCACGGCGGTGCGGATCATCTCCCACCGGGTCGCGCCGAGCGCGAGGGCAGCCTCCTTGTTGGCCCCCGGGGTCTGCAGGAACACCTCGCGGGAGAGTGCGGTGATGATCGGCAGCACCATGATCGCCAGCACCAGCGAGCCGAGCATCACGGACTTTCCGAACGGGCCGTCACCGCCGAAGATCGGTAGCCAACCGAAGTATCGGTTCAGCCAGACGGAGAAGTCCCGGACCGGGTCGACGAAGATGTCGCGACCCCAGAGCCCGAAGACCACGCTCGGCACGGCGGCGAGCAGGTCGATCAGGAAGCCGAGCGCGATGCCGAGCCGGCGGGGCGCGTAGTGGGACAGGTAGAGCGCGATCCCCAACGCCACCGGCACCGCGATGAGCAGGGCCAGCGCGGAGCTGAGCACCGTGCCGAAGGCGAGCGTGCCGATGCCGAACCTCGGCACGGTGTCGTTGGGCGACCAGCCTTCGTACGTCCAGAAGTTCGCCGTGTTGGCGCGCAGGGCCGGCACCGCCTTGGCGACCAGGAAGATCGCGATGGCGGCGATGATCACCAGGACGGTGGTGCCGGCGGCCAGGGTCAAGCCCCGGAAGGCGCGCTCCGCGCCGAAGGCCCGCGCCCGGGGCAGGCCGCCACCCCCGCCGAGGCCGACGGGGGTACGGGTGCTGGCCGGTGTGCGGGTGCTGATCGGTGTGCGGGTGCTGACCGGGGTACGGGTGCTGACCGGTGACTCGGCCACCCGCGCCACGGCACCGGCGGGTCGCTCCTGGCCCACGGCCACGAGGACTCCGCCGGTGCCGGCGCCGGCCGAGCGGTGAAGGGTGTCCGCCATCTGCTCGCTCGCTTCGGGTTGAGGGAGGTGGTGGGGTCGGGTCCGGTCAGGAGAGGTTCTCGACCGCGGCCTCGACCTTGGTCCGGACCGGCTCCGGCAGCGGGGCGTAGCCCAACTCGGTCAGCTCGGCCTGGCCCTGGCTGCTGGCCGCGTGGCCCAGCAGGCCCTTGACCAGCGGCAACTTGTCGGCAGCGAGGCCCTTGCCGCAGACGATCTCGTAGGTCACCAGGACGATCGGGTACGCGCCGACCTCCTTGGTGTTGTAGTCGACCGACAACTTAAGGTCGTCACCCTGGCCCTCGATGGCGGCCCCGGCGATGGCCTTGCCCGCGTTGTCGGCGGTCAGCTCGGCGAACTCGCCTGCGCCGTTGCCGATCCTGGCCATCTTCAGGCCGGCGTTCTCGGCGAACGACCACTCCAGGTATCCGATCGAGCCGTCGGCGCCCTTGACCGAGCTGGCCACGCCGTCCGAGCCCTTGGCGCCGGTGCCGCCCGGGGCCTTCCACGCCTTGGCGTTGTCGAAGGTCCAGTCCGTGCCCGCGGTCTTGGCCAGGAACTTGGTGAAGTTGTCGGTGGTGCCGGACTCGTCCGAGCGGTGCACCGTCTGAATGGTGGTCGACGGCAGCTTGGCGTCCGGGTTGTCGGCCTTGACGGCCGGGTCGTCCCACTTGGTGACCTTGCCCGCGAAGATCTTCGCGAGGGTGGTCGGCTTGAGCTGGAGGTTGTCCACGCCGTTGAGGTGGTAGGCGACGGCCACCGGGCCGATCACCATCGGCAGGTGGAGGGCCTTGCCGTCGACGCACTTGGCGTCGGCCTTCGGCTGCTCCTCCGGCTTGAGGGCCGAGTCGGTGCCGGCGAAGTCGGCGGTGCCGGCGATGAAGGCCTGGATGCCGGCGCCCGAGCCGGACGGCTCGTAGTTGATCGTGCTGCCAGCGCACTTCTGCTGGTACGCCTTGATCCACTCGGCCATGGCGTTCTTCTGGGCCGAGGAGCCCTGTGCGTTCAGGGTGCCGGTGGCGCAGTCGGCCGCGGCGGCCGACCCCGAGGCGGAGGCGCCGACGGCGGGCTCGTTGTTGTCCGAGCCGCAGGCACTGAGACCGAGCACCGCAGTAAGAGCGAGGCAGGCGATGGTGCCGTGCCGCTGGAGCTTCACCTGAGGGGTTTCCCTTCGCGTCTGGACCGGGCCGATCCGGATGGGGGCCCGGGGGAGCGCCGGTGTGACCGGCTGACCTGAAAGCTAGGAGCGCCAGGTGGCCGGATCGCCGGTCGGAAGTGAACGAAGGGTGAACAGGTGCGGCCGGGAAAGTGGCCATCTCCTGAGAACGGGTTTTTTCGTGACGCCTAGCGAGCTGCCCTGTTCATGCGGGCAGTTGCCCAGGGCGCGTGGGTACCGGACGCCGGGCACACTGAAGGCGTCGGGCGACATCGCCTGCCCGTTACGGCAGGAGATCGCCCGGGCCGTCGACGACATGCGGTGAAATCATCGATACGCGCGGTGGAAAGCGTCAGCCGAGGTGGTAGTTGACGTGGGCGGACCAGCGGGCGAACCCGGTTCGCTCGTAGAGCGCGACCGCCCCGGTGTTCGACTCGTCGACGTAGAGCATCACCCGGTCCAGCCCTCGCCGGTCCCGTAGATATGCCAGCCCGGCCGTGGTGAGCGCCCGGCCCAGCCCGCCGCCGTGCGCGGTCGGGTCGACCCCGAGCACATAGACCTCGCCGATCCGGGCAGACCCGGGCAGCTCGTGCACCTTGGTCCAGTGGAAGCCGAGCAGCCGCCCGGTGGCGGACTCGACGGCCAGCAGGAAGCCGGCCGGGTCGAACCACGGCTCGGCGAGGCGTGCCCGTAGTTCGGCCGTGGTCCAGCGACCCTGCTCGGGGTGGCTGGCGAAGGCCCGGGCGTTGAGCGCGAGCCAGGCGTCGTCGTCCGACCCGGGGGCGAACGCGCGCAGGACGACCCCGTCGGGCAGGTGCGGTGCCGCCGCCGGTGCGGTCAGCGGTCGACGTAGCTGCCAGAGCACCCGGGCCCGGGTGAGGCCGAGGTCCACGGCCAGTGCCGCAGCCGAGGGGTGGTCGCCGTGTGCCCAGGCCCGCACCGGCCCGGCGGCGGAATCGAGCACGCCTCGGGCCAGCGCCCGGCCGGCGCCCTGCCTGCGGTGGGCGGGGTGGACGGCCAGCTCCACGCCGATTCCGCTGGCCGGGTCGGTGGTGTCGAGGTGGGCGTAGCCGGTCAGCGTTCCGTCCGGCGCGCGGGTGGTGAGGTGAACGGCCGGGGCCCGCGGATCGCGCAGCCGCAGCAGCGTGTGCTCGTCGAACGGGTCGGCCCCGTCGGCGTCCCCGGCCGTGCGGGCCAGGGCCAGGACGTCGGCCGCCTCGGCCGGCGTCAGCACGTCGGTGCGGGTGACCCGGTCGGTTGTCGGCTCGGCGCTGCTCACCCGAGTAACCGTAGCGGGTTCCGGCCGGGCGAGCAGGTCAGGTGGTGCCGGTGGGCAGGGCTTCCAGCCGGAGCCGGGCGGTCAGGTCGGGCAGGATCAGATACAGCGCGTCCACGGTGCCCTGCCGGTTGCCGCCCGCGTCGTGCAGCAGCACGACCGACCCCGGCTGTACGCCGTTCAAGACGAAGTCGGCGATCTTCGCGGCCCCCGGCACACTCCAGTCCGACGGGTCGACGGTCCAGTGCAGCGGGGTCATGCCGAGGTCTTCGGCCGCCGACACCACCGGGTACGTCCACGCGCCGCCGGGCTGGCGGAAGTAGACGATCGGTGCGGTGGGCGCGGCGTCCCGGATGGCCGCGTTGGTGCGCAGCAGGTCGTCCCGGATGACGTCCGGCGACCGCTTGCCGAGCAGCACGTCGTGTTGCCAGGAGTGGTTGCAGAGGGTGTGCCCGTCGGCCACGATCGCCTGGATCAGGTCGGGGTGGTTCCGGGCGTTCTCCCCGACCACGCAGAACGTGGCCTTCACGCCGTACTGCCGGAGCAGTTCCAGGACCTGCGGGGTGTACCGCGGGTCGGGTCCGTCGTCGAAGGTGAGCGCCACCTCCGCCGATCCGGTGGTAGCCCGGGCGCCGAAGAGGCCGTCCGGCGACTCCGTCTCCGCGGGCTGACCGACGCCGCCGTCCTGGCCGCTGGTGGAGGGCTCGGCGGCGTGGCTGCCGGCACCGGGGGTCGGCCCCCCGGGCCGCCCGGGGGTGGCCTCCGGCGGCTGGTCGGCGTAGTGCGGTTCGTTCGGGGTCGCCGAGAGTCCGGTGGCCTGTGGGCTCGGCTCGGCGACCATGCTCTGGCCCAGCGTGTACGCGGAGCCGAGCACCGCGGCCACGATGACTGTCACGAGCCCGATGACGCGCCCGGTCGGTGTGGCGCGCATCAGCGGACGCCGCCGCTCGGGCCGTGGGACCGGCCCCTCTTTGCCCCCGTGGTCATCGCACGCACCGTCGCCCCTTCCTCCGTCGACTCGGCAGTCAGAATAAGGCTGACGAGTCGGGCAAAAAGGGCAAACTGGCAATAGCCGACAGGAAGGGTCGGCCGGCGGTGGGCCGGACCGGGTCAGACGGGAACCGGGACGTGCTCGGAGTCGGGCAGCGACCGCGACGGCGGCACGACGAGCTTGTAGCCGACCTGACGGACCGTGCCGATCATGGACTCGTACTCCGAGCCGAGCTTGGCCCGCAGCCGCCGGACGTGCACGTCCACCGTGCGCGTGCCGCCGAAGTAGTCGTAACCCCAGACCTCGCGCAGCAACTGGTCCCGGGTGAACACCCGGCCCGGGTGCTGGGCCAGGAACTTCAGCAGCTCGAACTCCTTGTACGTCAGGTCGAGCGGCCGGCCCTTGAGCTTGGCGGCGTAGGTGTCCGGGTCGATGGTCAGCTCGCCCACGCGGATCGAACCGCCCGCCCCGGCGGTGGCGTTGCTCAGCCGGCCGATCGCCAGTCGCAGCCGGGCCTCGACCTCGGCCGGCCCGGCACCGGCGAGGATGACGTCGTCGACCCCCCAGTCGGCGTTCAACGCGATCAGCCCGGCCTCGGTGACCACCGCGACCAGCGGCACCCCGAGCCCCGTGGCGTGCAGCACCCGGCAGGTCGCCCGGGCCTCGCTCAGCTCCGAGCGGGCATCCACCAGCACGGCGTCCGGGCTGGGCCCCGCCACCAGGGTGCGGACGTCGCGCGGTGCGGTACGCACCGAGTGTGGCAGCAGGTCGAGCGCCGGCAGCACCATCGATGGTTCGCCTGCGCGTGCGGTCACCAGCAGCAGGATCTCCACACGATCACCTCCGTCCCGGCGGCCTCGGCCGCATGAGACCAGCATCACCCCGGTGAGGAGTGGCGCTGAGAACTTGCGTGGGTCCCGGCGTCGCTGACGGGCGGGTAACGGCTTGAGGGTAACCGTTCGCCCCGCCCGTACCTCCCGGTCGTCTCCGCTTTTGTCCAGCTTGCCCCTGATCGCGCCTCAGTTTTTAACGTTGCCGAAACGGTGGCCAGCGCAGCGACGCCCCGGTCTGGCACGATCGGGACGTGCATCCCCCGACCTCCTCCGAGACCGGCCGGGACCCGTGGGCCGACGACACCGTCCCACCCGGGCCGGCCGGTCGTGCGCACCCACCGGCCCCGCGCACCGGCCCGGACGTCGACGACGACGGGCCCTCGGCCCGGCAGGGCCGTCCCCGCCGGCTGCGCCGCAGCGGCGACCCGGGCCGGCGACCCGACGACGAGGCCGTCGACGACGACGTCGACGAGGAGGGGGAGTTCGAGCCGGTCGAGGTGCGCCGGTCGCTAGCCCTTACCGCCGCCGGGTTCGCCGCGCTGCTCGGCATCGGCCTGGTGCTCGGCGCGCAGACCGCCGGGCCGGGCCACCGGCTGCCGTTCGCGATCATCATCTTCGGTGTGCAGCTGCTCTTCGTCCTGGCCTGGACGATGGCCACCCGCCCGCCCGCGCTGCTGCTGGTCGTCCTGGTCAGCTCGGTGGTGGCCGCCGGGGCCGACACCGCCGCCGTGCGGTCCGACGTCGCCGGCCTCGCCCCGCTCGGCTACCTGGCCGCCGGTGGGTTCCTGCTCGGCGTGCTCGGGCAACTCGTCCGCCGGGTCGACCGGGTCCGGGTCACCGACTCGCTCGGCACCACCCTGCTGATCGTGGTCGGCGTGGTCGCGTTCGCCACGCTCATCGTGCTCAGCCGGATCCCGGCCGGCACCCAGGCGATCACCGTCTGCCTCACCGCCACCGGCGTCGCGCTGACCGTCGCCCGGCTCACCGACGCGGTGCTGCCCTGGCCCCGGCTCGCGCCGCAGGTGCCCCGGGGCGCGGCGGGCGTGGTGGTCGGCGCGATGGCCGGCACCCTGGCCGGCGCCGTCCTGGGCAGCTACCTGGTGAGCTTCACCCCGACGAGCGGCGCGGTGATCGGCCTGGTCACCGCGGCCACCGCCGTGCTGGCCGATCTCGCCGTCGGCTACGCCGAGGCGGGCCGGCTGATGGCCGGCGAACTGCCGACGATGTGGGTTGCCCGGCACATGCAGGGCCCGCTCGGCGGCTTCGCCCTGGCCGCCCCGGCGGCGTACGCGATGTGCGTGATCTTTCTCTGAGCGGCCGGCCCGCTCGCCCACCAGGGGACCGTCCGTAGACGGTTGAGACTTTCCCCACCCGGGTACTGTGCGGTGCGCCGCAGGGCGGCACCGGCACCACCCAAACGTCGCCCGTGCCCGGAGCACCGGCCAGGACAGAAGGAGGCGGCGTGGCAGAGGCCTACCCGGCGAACGAGGAGCGCCCCCGGCGACGTGGGCGCAAGGTGCTCGTCACGCTTCTTGTCCTGCTGGTGATCCTGGCCGGGCTGTTGGTGGCCGCCGACCGGATCGCCGCCGGGGTGGCCGAGCGGGCCATCACCGACCAGGTCCGCCAGGAGGTCGCCAAGCAGGACGCCCAGTCCTCGGAGCCCGAGGTGAAGGTCAGCGGCTTCCCCTTCCTCACCCAGGTGCTCGACGGGAAGTACGAGCGGATCTCGATCAAGCTGACCGACGTGCGGGGCTCGGTACGCGGCGACGCGGTCACCCTGCCGACGCTGGACGTCGACGCCCGAAACGTGCGGGCCTCCCTGGAGACCCTGCGTACCCAGCAGGGCGACGTGACCGCCGAGACCGTCGACGGCACCGGCACCATCACGTACGAGAGCCTGGCCAAGCTCCTCGACCGGCCCGGCCTGACCCTCAGCGAGCGGGACGGCACGCTCGCCGTCACTGCCCCGGTCGACATCCTCGGGCAGAAGCTGACTGTCACCGGCGCTGCTGTGGTGACCGTCAGCAAGGAGGGCAAGGTGTCGCTGCGTTTCAACGATCTCGACGCCGAAGGGCTGCCGAACATCCCGCTGGCCCGGACCCTGCTGAACAACTACGCCAAGGGCATCTCGATCGACGTACCCCTGCCGGAGTTGCCGTTCCAGCTCGCCCTGCGCGAGGTCCGGCCGTTGCCCCAGGGGCTCGCCGTGACCGCCGCCGCGAAGAACGTCCCGATCAACTCGGCCGGCTGACCCCGACGCCCCGATCCCCCGACGCCCCCCGACGCTCCGACGGCCCCCGACACCTCGACACCTCGACGCCCCGACGGCCCCCGACGGCCGACGGGGCGTCGACCGGGTTCGGTCGGAGGGGAGCTGCCGGGGCCTGGCACGGCCGTCCCGGATGCTGGTCGGACCGGTGGCACTCAGTGCGACGGCTGGTAGGCTCCCTGCTCATGGGGATGCACCTCACCAAACGGCGCGCGGTCGACCTGTGCCGCGTGACCACCTGCCTGTGTCGCCCCGTCATCTGACGGCGGGGCTGTCCTCGGCCGCCTGACGGCGGCCACCGGCCACAGGGTCTGCGTACCCTCCGGTGTTTTACCCCGATCGCCCGGCAGCGGCGCCGTCGCACGAACCCGTGATCCCGTCCTTCCCTCCGGGGCCCGCGCGTGGTGCGACAGTTAATGACTGCGATCCATCGCGCAGGCTCACCATCCACCCTCACCAGGGAGTGATCTGATGAGTCGCGACACCGCACTCGTCTCGGCCGAATGGGCCGAGAAGAACATCGACGCCCCGGGCGTCGTCTTCGTTGAGGTTGACGAGGACACCTCGGCCTACGACACCGGCCACATCGCCGGCGCGATCAAGCTGGACTGGCGCACCGACCTCCAGGACCAGGTCCGCCGGGACTTCGTCAACAAGAGCCAGTTCGAGGCGCTGCTCTCCGAGCGGGGCGTCAGCAACGACGACGTCGTCGTCCTCTACGGCGGCAACAACAACTGGTTCGCCGCGTACGCGTACTGGTACTTCAAGCTCTACGGCCACCGCGAGGTGAAGCTGCTCGACGGCGGCCGCAAGAAGTGGGAGCTGGAAGCCCGCCCGCTGGACGCCGACGCGGTGACCCGCCCGAGGACCGAGTACGTCGCGCAGGAGCCGGACAACACGATCCGCGCCTTCCGCGACGAGATCGTCGGCGCGATCGGCGTCAAGAACCTGGTCGACGTGCGCAGCCCCGACGAGTACTCCGGCCGGCTGCTCGCCCCCGCCCACCTGACGCAGGAGCAGGCGCAGCGCGCCGGGCACATCCCGACCGCGATCAGCGTCCCGTGGTCCAAGGCGGCCAACGAGGACGGCACCTTCAAGTCCGACGACGAGCTGCGCAAGATCTACGCCGCGGCCGGGCTGGACGACGGCAAGGAGACCATCGCGTACTGCCGGATCGGCGAGCGCTCCTCGCACAGCTGGTTCGTCCTCCAGGAGCTGCTCGGCCACCCCAACGTGAAGAACTACGACGGCTCCTGGACCGAGTACGGCTCGCTGGTCGGCGTGCCGGTCGCGCTCGGCGACGAGCCCGGGGAGGCCTGAGCCATGACCGCTCCCACTGCCGCCGGATGCGCCGCCCCCGACCAGGCCGCGCCGCTGCCGGCCAGCCTGGACCTGGAGAAGGAAACCGTCATCACCGGCGTGGTCCGCGCTGAGGCCGGCGAGGTCGTCCCGGGCGCGTACGTCCGGTTGCTCGACTCCACCGGTGAGTTCACCGCCGAGGTGGTCACCTCGCCGGCCGGCCAGTTCCGGTTCTTCGCCGCACCGGGTAGTTGGACGCTGCGCGCCCTCTCCCGGCACGGCAACGGCGACACCGCCGTCACCGCCGCGCGCGGGATCAACGAGGTCGCCGTCACGGTCGCCTGAGCGTGTGTGTAGGGAGGCCCCCTGCTGTCGCTTCGTGCGCAGCCGGGGGCCTTCTCAACACCTGAGGTTGTGGGTGCAGCCGTCCGGGTGACCGGGCCGTAGCAGGCAGCGCTGCCGGTGTGGCAGCCGCCGGTCGCAGAACACCTGATGCTGCCCGCTGAGGTCGCCTTCGGCGGAGACGGTGGTCTCGCCGACCTGCACCTGCGGCAGGAACGCCAATGATCGGGTCAGCGCGCGGGCCAGGACGTGCGCGGCACCGGGTTCGGCCGCGGCTCCTCGGTTCCGCGAGCGCCGGCGCCTCCGGGCCGGCGTTTCGGGCGGGCGGAGCGGTGGAAGCCGATGCTGTCTGGGCCGCGCCGTTGTTGGTCGTGCTCTCTGGACGATCATTCGGATGGCGAGCAGAATTCGGGGCTGGGCGGTGACGGTCGGGACGGCGGGTTCTAGCGTGGGTGAAGCGACCGAGCCCTCCATGCAGCCTCCGCCCGTCGAGGTGGCCCGGACAGTCCAGGGACGGATGGTCCGGGCGGAGATCCTGGGTGACCACGTCGAGGCGGAGCGGCTGATGGCCGAGCTGCCGGCTGCCGGGGGTGATTTTGACATCCTCGCGGGTGCGTTCGTCGCCGCGCTGTACCAGCGATTCGGTACGGCGGCCGATCGGCGGGAGGTTCGTCGCCGAGCACCGGGTTTTTGCGCCCCGCCCGGCTGTCCAGGCGTGAGGCGGACGAAGGAAGTTCGGCCGGGCCGCTCGCCGAATCCCGGAGCTGACGACCCCCACCCCCACCCCCACCCCCACCCCCACCCCCACCCCCACCCCGAGCCTGAGCCTCGGTGATCATGAAGTTATTGCCACTCAACCGGGGGTGTGCTGGCAATAACTCCATGATCACCAGACCGGGGCCGGGGCCGGGGCCCCCCCGGGGGGGGGGGGGGGGGGGGGGTGCGGGAAGTTGAGGGGCGGTTAGCGCGGGGCCATGCTGCCCGCCCCCGGGGGGGTGTGCTCGCAGGGGGGGGGGGGGGGGGAGGGCGGGGGGGGGT
>NZ_JAPZLF010000024.1:0-80712 GCF_033804645.1 Micromonospora sp. RTGN7
GCGCGCCCCCGCCCCCGCGCGTTGTGGCGCGCCCCCGGCCGCGGGGCCGCGGGGGGCGGGCCCCCCGGCGGGGTGGGTGGCCGGGCGGCGGGGGGGGGGGGGCCCCGCCCCCCCCCCCCCCGCCACCCGCGCCGGCGAGCAGCGAGACCGCGGTGGCGATCGCCTCCTCGTCGTCGAGGAGCAGCGGCGGCAGGTCCTGTCCCGAGCCGAGCTGGTAGCCGCCGCCGACACCCTGGCTGGCATGCACCGGATAGCCGAGCGTCCGCAGCCGCTCGACATCACGCCGTACCGTCCGGGCGGTGACCCTGAGCCGGTCGGCGAGCTCGGGGCCGGTCCAGACTCGGCGCTGCTGCAGGAGCCCGAGCAGGGTGAGCACCCGCTCCGTCGTACCCCGTTCGTCACCGCGCGCCACGCCCATGTTGCCCACCCTGCCAGGGAAAGCGGACCGATCCTGTCCGCCTTGGGTGTCAGGGTGGGCAACATGGACACAGACGCACTCGACTGGAACCACACGCTGCGCGAGCAGTGGGAGTTCCACTGGAACCATCAGCTCCGAGCCCGGCTCGACGGCCTCACCGACGACGAGTACTTCTGGTCCCCGGTGCCGGACGCCTGGAGCGTGCGACCGCGCGGCAGCTCGACGGCGCCCGTGCAGGTCGGTGCCGGGGACTTCACGATGGACTACGCCTTCCCCGAGCCGGTCCCCGCGGCCTTCACCACGATCGCCTGGCGGCTCGGCCACGTCATCGTCGGTGTGCTCGCCGCGCGCAACGCCGCGCACTTCGGCGCGCCTGCGGCGTCGTACCAGACCTGGGAGTACGCCGGCAGCGCGGCCACCGCGCTCGACCAGCTCGAGACCCAGCTCGGAGTCTGGCTGGCCGGGGTGCGCGACCTCGGCGAGAGTGGGCTGCGGGTGCCGGTCGGCGCGAAGGAGCCCTTCCCCGAGGCGCCCATGGCCGATCTGGTGCTGCACATCCACCGCGAGCTGATCCACCACCTGTCCGAGGTCTGCCTGCTGCGCGACCTCTATCCGCAGGCGGACCCCGTCACGAGTGGATCAACCCGATGAGCCGCCAATTCCAGGTCACCTTCGACGCCCACGACCCGCGGGCGCTGTCGTTCTTCTGGCGTGAGGCACTGGGCTACGTCTATCCCGGCCCGCCCGGAATCGACCTGCCCGAGGGCGCCGACCCGCTGGCCGCGTGGGACGACTTCCTCGCGCGGATCGGCGTGCCGCAGGAGCAGCGCAACACGAGTTCGGCGATCGAGGATCCGGACGGGCCCGGCCCACGGTTGTTCTTCCAGCAGATGCCGGCGGACAAGGTGGCCAAGAACCGTGTCCACCTCGACGTCCGGGTGGCTCCCGACCTGCGCGGAGAGGAACGGATGGCGGCGCTGGAGGGCGAGTGCGACCGGCTCGTCGCGCGGGGAGCGACGCGGGTACGTCGCTACGAGCCCGATCCCCCGATGGTCGCCGGTTTCATCGTGATGACCGACCCCGAGGGAAACGAGTTCTGCCTGGACTGACTGCGAGCATGGCGGGATCGGGGGAGCTTCGGCCGGTCCCTCGGCCGAGGGACCGGCCGGCGGTGCCGAGGCGCTCCAGCCCTCATGATCGACCGCTGTCGGGGCTGCCGGGTGGGCCTGAGACACTAGGCGCGCTCCCAGCGCGGAGCCCTGGTCCGCGTCCGGAAGCGGGCCAGGGCACCCGTCCGGTGGCCCCGGTGGCGCCGCCGGGGCCACCGGACGCCTTCCGCGCCTCCTGTCCTGGTGGGCCCTGGGTTCCCCAATCCGAAGCGTGTAAAGCGCCGAGCCCCGGTTCAGGGGTGGTGGTGGAATGCGCCCACGTTGGGAAGATAAGAGGCTCGTCTACGAATGGGATTCGTAGCATGAGGGTGGGGCCAAGGGGCCCTATGCATAGGCGGACTTGCCGCCTATGAGTTGGGTGGTTCTTGCACTTGAGAAATTTGGAAACGCCATTGTGTCGGAAGCTCGGCTCCCGGATCTGACGAAGATGTGATCAAGGGGAGCTTGTCGGCGACTATCCGAACTTGAGAGGAAATTCTTTCCGGTGCGACGGCGTGGCTCGCCCGTGGGGAGGGGAGGCTCGGTGGGCGTCGGCAGCGCCAATCGATCATGCACGGTGCGGGCTCAGTCGCGCGGGAAGCCGCAGGCCGTGCCCGAGGAAACACCCCTCCGAACATGATCAGTTGTGGGAAGGGATCGCGCCGGTCACAGCCGTCCCGCTACCGTACTGGTAACACGCGCGTAGCCCGTCCTGGCGGAGCCTCCCGTCCGGCGGCACGCGCCGGGCATGGGAATGGGTCGGTGAGCCATGGCCGGGTCGCAGTCCGACGGTCGGCTGTCGGAGGTCAAGTTCCTCACCGTCGCCGAGGTGGCGGCGGTCATGCGGGTGTCCAAGATGACGGTCTATCGGCTCGTGCACAGCGGTGAGTTGACCGCCGTGCGGGTCGGCCGGTCGTTCCGGGTGCCCGAGCACGCGGTGCACGAGTACCTCCGGGGAGCGTTTCAGGAGACCGCCTGATCCGCCCCCGCCTCAGCCCGCCGAGTGCGACGTAACGGGCATCGACGGGGGCGCGTTGGTCCTGCTGAGGCTCTCCGGCTACCCTGGACCGGACCGTGATCCGACGCCGGTGCGCCCCGCCGCCCGCCAGCTGGTCCGGTCCGTTGTCCGCAAGCGGTCGACGACACCAGCGCGTGGTGTCGACTCGTCCGCCCCGAACGTTGCATCGAAAGGCTGTCGTCGTATGGGCTCGGTGGTCAAGAAGCGCCGCAAGCGCATGGCTAAGAAGAAGCACCGCAAGCTGCTGCGCAAGACCCGCGTCCAGCGTCGCCGTCTCGGCAAGTGACCGGTGCCGGGCCTCGGCCCGGCATCCCCGTCGCTTGCCAACTGTCGATCTCCGGAGGCTCAGGTGATCAGGCCGCGGTTATCCCGGCTCGATCCCACCTGCCGGGGTAGGTGCACGACATGACCCCCGGTGGCACCCCAGGTGCCCCGGGGGTGGTTGTCGTCACCGGCGCCGGTCGCTACCTCGGGGCCAACGTCGCGGCCCGCCTCGCCGCCGACCCGCGGATCGAGCGGGTGATCGCCGTCGACCCGGCCGCCCCCAACCCCGAGCTCGCTGGCCTGCTCGACGGGGTCGAGCGGATCCGGATCGACCTCGACTCGCTCGGCGGTCTCCTCGCCGACCTCGACGTCGACGCCGTCGTGCATCTCGCCCTCGCCACCGCCGCCGATCCCCAGCAGGGCGGGCGGTCGGGGATGAAGGAACAGAACGTCATTGGCACCATGCAGCTCCTCGCCGCCTGCCAGCGGGCCCCCCGGCTGCGCAAGCTCGTCGTCCGCTCGTCGACCGCCGCCTACGGGGCGTCGTTCCGTGACCCGGCCGTCTTCACCGAGGAGACCGAGCCACGCGAGGTGCCGCGCGGTGGTTTCGGCCGCGACATCCTCGACATCGAGGGGTACGTCCGCGGCTTCCGCCGCCGCCGTCCCGACGTCACCGCCACGGTGCTGCGCTTCGCGCCGTTCATCGGCTCCACCGCCGACACCACGCTCACCCGGTACTTCTCCCAGCCCTTCGTGCCCACCGTGTTCGGGCGCGACCCCCGGTTGCAGTTCGTGCACTTCGACGACGCGCTGGAGGTGCTGCACCGGTCCGTCGCAGAGGAACACCCGGGGACGTACAACGTGGCCGGGCCGGGCGTGCTCGCCCTGTCCCAGGCGATCCGTCGCGCCGGCCGGGTGGGCGTCCCGGTGCTCGAACCGAGCCTGTCCGGGGCCGCCGCGCTGGCGCGCAGCCTCGGCTTCGGCCGGTACGGCCTGGACCAGGTGGACCTCTTCGTGCACGGGCGGGTGGTCGACACCTCCGCCCTGGAGCGGGAGTACGCCTTCACTCCCCGCTCCACCGTCGCCGCCTTCGACGACTTCATCCGCGCCCACCAGGGTGGGGTGGTGGTCACCCGGGAGCACCTCGCCGCCGCCGAGCGGGCCGTCCTCGACGGCATCCGGCAGGTGCGTGCGGCCGTACGGGAGCAGTCGTGACGCGGCCGGAGGAGGAGCACGAGCGCGCCGGGGCCGACGGCCCGTACGGCGTACCGCTGGTGGTGGCCGGCCCGGACGCGGAGCCGGCGCGGCGCAACGGCCAGCACCCCCCCGCGGAGGCCGCGGCGGCTGGGCCGGCCGGGCACGGGCCGGTGGCCCCGAACGGGCTCGACGACGTGTGGGACCGCAGAGTCGCGTCGGGGCTGGCGTTCCTGCGCCGCCGGTTCTCCGGCGACTACCGGGTGGACGAGTTCGGCTTCGACCCGGAGTTGACCGATTCCGTCTTCCACCCGCTGCTGCGGCTGCTCTACCGCGACTGGTTCCGCACCGAGGTCACCGGCCTGGAGCACGTGCCGGCGGACGGGGCCGGCCTGGTCGTCGGCAACCACTCCGGCACCGTGGCCCTCGACGCGTTGATCCTCTCCGCAGCCCTGCACGACGAGCACCCGGCCCGCCGCTACCTGCGGCTGCTCGGCGCGGACCTGGTGTTCCGGATGCCGGTGGTCTCCGAGATCGCCCGCAAGACCGGGGGCACCGTCGCCTGCAACCCGGACGCCGAGCGGCTGCTCGGCAACGGTGAGCTGGTCGGCGTCTTCCCCGAGGGGTTCAAGGGCGTCGGCAAGCTCTACGCCGACCGGTACAAGCTGCAACGGTTCGGCCGGGGCGGCTTCGTCTCGGCGGCGCTGCGCACCGGCACCCCGATCGTGCCGGTGGCCATCGTGGGCGGCGAGGAGATCTATCCGATGCTCGCCGACATCAAGCCCCTGGCGAGACTGCTCAAGCTGCCGTACTTCCCGGTCACGCCGACCTTCCCGTGGCTCGGCCCGCTGGGGATGGTGCCGCTGCCGAGCAAGTGGCTGATCGAGTTCTGCCCGCCGATCCCGACCGCGCATCTCACCGACTCGGCCGACGACCCGATGGTGGTGTTCAACCTCGCCGACCAGGTGCGGGAAACCATCCAGCACACCCTGCACGGCCTGCTGGAACGTCGTCCCGACCCGTTCGGCCCTTGATCCGCCGAGCCCAGCTCAGCCTTTACGTCGTCAGCTGGCGCGGCGGCGCCGGTGCAGCGCCAGCCCGGCGCTGACCGCTCCGGCCAGCAGCCCGGCCGCCGCCGTCGACGGCACGGCGATCCTGGCCGCCCGCCGGCCGGTGCGGAAGTCCCGCACCTCCCAGCCCCGCTGCCGGGCCTGCCGCAGCAGCGCGCCGTCCGGATTGATCGCCACCGCCCGTCCGACGGTGGAGAGCATCGGCAGGTCGTTGGCGGAGTCGCTGTAGGCGGAGCAGCGGGACAGCTCCAGGCCCTCGACGACGGCGAGCTGGGCCACCGCATCGGCCTTGGCGGGCCCGTGCATCAGGTCACCGACCAACCGGCCGGTGTACGCCCCGTCGACCACCTCAGCCACCGTGCCGATCGCCCCGGTGAGACCCAGCCGGGCCGCGATGACCCGGCCGATCTCCACCGGCGCGGCGCTGACCAGCCAGACCCGCTCACCGGCGTCGAGGTGGCGCTGCGCGAGGCGGCGGGTACCGGCCCAGATCCGGGGGGCCATCAGCTCGTCGAAGATCTCCTCGGCGAGCCGTTCGACGTCGTCCACCCGCCAACCCTCGACGAAGGCCAGCGCGGCTTTCTTGGCCTGCGACATGTCCCCGGCGTGTTCGGTGGCGAGCACCCGGAAGCGCAGCTGCTGCCAGCCGAACCGGGCCAGGTCGCCCGTGGTGAAGTAGTTGCGGGCGGCGAGCCCGCGGGCGAACCAGTAGATCGACGCGCCCTGCATCATCGTGTTGTCCACGTCGAAGAAGGCTGCGGCGGCCGGGTCGGGGACGACCGGGGTGGTGGAGCCGGTCTCCGCCCAGCCGGCCGTGTGACCGTGGCGGTCGGTGCTGACCGTCATCCTGCGAGTGCGGGCCACGTGACCTCCCTCGCTCGACGACCCCGACGCGTGCCTTCCCCGCGAGAGTAGCCGCGCGGGACCGCCGCCTGTCAGGCAAAACGGGGAAGTGTGGCGCGCTGCTCGTCCCTTGGTGAACCGGCCTTTCCGCGCCGTGCCGGGCGTCGTACACGGCGTGGAACGCCGAGCGGGGCTCGGGACGCCGGGGGCCTCAGCGGGCGCCGGGGCAGGCCGTCGGGATCGGGCCGAGCGCATCACTACGGGCGGGGGCGGACTGCCCGCAGCCGACGGCCGTGCGCAGCGCATCGGAGCGTTTGCGGATCGCGTCGAGCAGGGCGATCGAGCGACGGATCCGGTCCCGCTCCGCCCGGCTGGCCCCGTCGAGCAGCTCGCTGACCGCCCTGCGCTGCCCGGCGACGAAGGTGTTCACCGCGTCCAGGCCGGCCGGGTCGGTGTGCTGCGCGGAGGTGGTGGTCAGCAGACGCACCCCCTGGTGGGTGTCGGAGTCCATGTCGTCGAAGACGGCCTCGAAGCCGAGTCGGTCCCCGCGCAGCGTGCCGGCCTCGCCGAGCCGGGTGCGGGCGAAGTCGAGGAAGAGCTGGCCTCGGCTGAGATCCGAGCTGGCCAGGACGAGCTGGGCCCGTTCCGTGGAGCGCTTCATGCCGTACAGGGCGTCACCGGGCACCGCGTTCTCGCTGGCGGCGGAGATGCCGGAGACGGCGATGGCGCCGGCGGCCACCCCGACCAGGATGGCGCCCCGGGCACGGGCCCGTCGGGCGGTCACGGCCGGCAGGAACGGGCCACGTTGGCCGGCGCCGGCGGGGCTGCGGTGGCCGATCGGTGCGGGTTCGGCCGACCCGGTGGCAGTCGCGCCGACACCCTCCCGCTCGGCCGTGGCGACGAGCATCGCCCGCAGCCCCGTGCGGAAGCCGGTGTCGATCTCGACGGGCGGGGGATCGGCGCTGAGCTTCCGACTGACCGCGACGAGCGCGGTGAGCTGGTTGTCGGCCCGGGACCGGACGTGGTGACGTCGGCCGCCGTTGGCTTCGTCGAGAAGCTGCGCGAAGCGCTTGGCGCGCCGGCGGGAGAAGGGGTCGCTGTCCACCGCTGGCACCTCCTCTCGCTGGTCACGGCCGGTCGGCCGCTGTCGTCACCAGCGACCGGTGGCAACACGCGTCGACACACGAGTCCGTCGTGGCCGGCGGTGCTGTCCGGACCGTGGGGCCCGGGGTATGCCGGGGCAACCACCGGTCGCACCCGGAGAAACGCTCCGCGCCGGGCACGGGTTACGGGGCCGGCGGGAGCGAAACTGCGAAGGGTGACGACTGTCATGCGTGGTGAGCGTCGATCACCACCGGCGGCGGGAAGGAAATCCTCCTCCACCGGGGGCATCGTGAGGGGTGGCTTCCCGCCGAGACGGCGGGATCAGGGCTGGAAGCCGTCCGGCAGCAGGCGGGCCAGCGCCCGGACCGCCCGGTACTGCAACGCCTTGATCGCGCCCTCGTTCTTGCCCATCGTGCGGGCCGTCTCCGCGACCGAGAACCCCTGGAGGAACCGCAGCACGATGCACTCCTGCTGCTCGGGGTTGAGCTGTTTCACGGCGGTGAGCAGGGCGACGTTGGTGATGTGCTCGACGACGGCGGCCTCCGGGCTGCCCTCCGGCCCGCGGTCCTCCCGGTCGGCGTCCAGGACGTCTCCGGTGGTGACCTCCAGCCGGTAGCGGCCGGATTTGAAGTGGTCGGCGACCAGGTTCCGGGCGATAGTGACCAGCCAGGCGCCGAGGTCGCGGCCCTGCCAGGTGAAGCTGCCGATCCGCTTGAGGGCGCGCAGGAACGTGTCGGAGGTGAGGTCCTCGGCGAGCTGCCGGTTGCCGACCCGGAAGTAGACGAAGCGGAAGACGGTGTCCACGTACCGGTCGTAGATCAGCCCGAACGCCGCAGACTCGCCGGCCTGGGCGCGCTCGATCAACGCCCAGACCTCGGTGGCCGGGTCGGACGGGTCGGGCCGGCTCGGAAAGCCGGTCGAGGTGCCACCGTTCGGCCCGACCGGCGGGGGCGCGGACACCGCCGGCAGCACCGCCGTCTCGGACGTCGACGGATCGGCCGCCGGTGGCGTGTCGCCGCTGCGCCGGCCCTGAGCCGGCATCGTCGGCCGGGCCGGTGAGACCAACCGGCCACCATTGCCCCCGGGCACGGACGGGCGGGGCGGCGCCTCGTTGTGGTGCGAGCGGTTGTGCAGGCGTCTGGACGCCCCGTCGGTACGCGCGGGGAGGTCCCACAGTCCGGCGGCCGAACCCTGGGCGGCGCTCAGTCGTTCGTTGAGGGCGGCGTGGGCGGCCGCCAGCCCGCCCGGTCGCTCCGCGTAGCCAAAACTGGTCACCGTACCTCCCCGGTCCGGTCCCACACCGGCTGCCGGGACGCCGCCGCGCGGACGGGGTCCCATGGTGGGGGCAGAGCTCTTCTGGGACCTGCCGACGGGCGGCAGATCCCCTTGAGGTGCTGGTCCAATGCGCTCACAGGCACGGGGGCCTCCTCGGGCTGAGGGGTGTCGACTCACGGAAAATGGGGTGAGTCGACCCGAGTGATGATAGGGCCAACGTCACCCGCGCGTGGCAAGTCCGTTACACAGAGCAGGAGTATTCCGGGCCCGCCGAACCGATGGCGGACCGGTTGTCCGTCGTGTGCGGTTGACTTTCGACCGGAGGGCTGTTCCCCAATGGAAGGCCAGGCCACGGGGCCTGAGCCGGCCGTCCGGCAGGTCGTCCGGCGCGGTGCCGGCGCGGGCCGTCCGGTCGGTGGCCGCCGCTGCGTCGCCGGGGGCCGGACGCGGCGACGGCGCGGCTCGGGCATGGCCGACGATCGGGGGACTGCGCCAGGCTCCGCCACCGTCCAGGAAGCAGCCGAGAACTCCGTGCCGAACCTCGCCGACCGGCTCCGCCGGGCCGTGATCGACCACGGCGACCGCCCCGCGTTGCACCGGCGGGACACTACTCTCGACTGGTCCGAACTGGACGCCTCGGTGACCGGGGTGGCGCATGCGTTGTCCGCCGCCGCGCCCGCTCCCCGGTCACCCTCCGTGTTGCGCCGACCCGCGCCGAGCGGGCGCGGGATCTGGGCGCCGGTGGCTCAACTGAGGGCGGGGCGCCGTCGTCCACCATGGCGCGACCGGGGTGCCGGTCGACGACGTCGCCTCGACCGGCGAGCTCACCGAGCTCGCCCGGCACCGGGTGAGCGGGCTCGTCGGCATACCGTCGATGTTCGCATCCACAGGTGGCGGAGTCCGCGGTACCGGGTGTGCCGCACCCGCGGACCGGGGAGACTGTCCGGGCGTACGTGGTGCCGGCGGCGGGTCGTCCGGTGACCGGGGAGGAGCTGCTCGCCCACTGCGCCCGTAACCTGGCCCGGTTGAACTGGCCGACCACCGTCGAGTTCGTCGGCGCGCTGCCGCACTCGGCGATCGGCAAGGTACGCAAGACCCAGCTCAGGTCGACGCCGTCCCCGGCGGTGCCGGCCGACACCCGCACGGAGGTGCCCGATGTCCAGTGACGCCCGGCTCGCCCTGATCACCCGCTCCGGCTGTCATCTCTGCGAGGACGCCAAGGCGGCGCTCGACCGGGTGGTGGCGGTCACCGGGGACCGGTGGATCGAGAAGGACGTGACCGGCGACGTGGAGCTGGAGCGCGAGTACGGCGACCGGCTGCCGGTGGTGCTGCTCGACGGCAAGGAGCACGGCTACTGGCGGGTGGAGGAGGAGCGGCTGCTGCGGGACCTGACCACCCCGCAACTCTGAGCGTGCCCGCCCGTACCTCCCGCCGGCCGGCGGTGGGCCTTATCGTGCTGGGATGACGCCTACGCGCCCCCATCTGGTGTGGGACTGGAACGGCACCCTGCTCAACGACCTCGACCTGGTGGTGGCGGCCACCAACGCCGTCTTCACCAGCCTCGGCGGGCCGACGGTCAGCGCGGACGAGCATCGGGTGCGGTTCCGCCGCCCGATCGCCGACTACTACGCGGAGGTGCTCGGCCGGGCCGTCGACGACGAGGCGTTCGGCGAGCTGGACCGGATCTTCCACGACGCGTACCGCAGCGGGTTGACCACCTGCGCGCTGGCCGACGACGCGGCGGCCGCGATGGCGGCGTGGCCGGGCAGTCAGTCGTTGCTGTCGATGTGGTTCCACGACGAGCTGGTGCCCGCCGTGCACACCTACGGGCTGGCCGGCCGGTTCGCCCGGGTGGACGGGCTGCGCGCCACGGTCGGCGGGGACCGCAAGGCGGAGTCGCTGGTCAAGCACCTGGCCGAGCTGGGGGTGGACGGCCGAGAGGTGGTGCTGATCGGTGACTCGATCGACGACGCGGACGCCGCCGGGTCGGTCGGCGGCCGGGCCGTGCTCTATACGGGCGGGTTCACCGACTCGGCCCGGCTGCGCGCGTCCGGCCACCCGGTGGCGCACACGCTCGCCGAGGCGGTCACCCTCGCGGCCACCCTCTGACGAGGGGGCCGGTCAGGCGCGCGGTCAGGTCAGGCAGCCGGGATTCGGCCGACGCCGGGCGGTGCCGGCCGGCGGGCCGAGGATCGCGCCGGCAGGTCGGGTGGCCGTCGTCATGGTGACCCTGGCCACCGCCGGCTTGCGGATTCAGTGGCCGAATCGAGCCAGGGACGGGTGTCCTGGCCCGTGGGCGGGTCCCGGCGAAGACGGCCGGCCGGCGCGCGATTGGTGAGGGAAGTCGGGATTGCGTAATAATCAGGGTGGCAGCGCGGAGGCGTCGGATCGATCTTGGCGGACGGGAGGGGCAGGTGGGGACGGGTCGCGTGCCTTCAAGATCGCGATTTGTGCGTGTCTTCACAAGCGCCTACTCTGTAGTTCCGACGCGTCCTGCTAGCACAGCCGGCAATCTCGGTCGTCGGCGGGAGTCCCGATGCGGCCGGACCCTGGAGCTGGCCGAGGATCGCACCGCACGGAGTCTCATGAGTCAGCAGCACCGTCACCCTGGCGCGTCCGGCCGCCCCGGTGCCGTACCGGCGCTTCCGGACCTGCCCGAGGCAACCGTCGCGCGGCTCCCCGAGTACCTTCGCGCCCTGCATGATCTCGCCGAAACCGGCTACGAGACTGTCTCCAGCGAGGGCCTTGCCACGGTCGCCGGGGTCAACTCCGCCAAGCTCCGCAAGGACCTGTCCCACCTCGGTTCGTACGGCACCCGGGGTGTCGGCTACGACGTCGCGCTGCTGGTCGAACAGATCGAGTTCGTGCTCGGGCTCACCCAGCGGCGGGCCGTCGCCCTGGTCGGGGTGGGTAATCTCGGTCACGCCCTGGCCGGCTATGCCGGCTTCGCCAGCCGCGGCTTCCGGATCGCCGCGCTGCTCGACGCGGACCCGTCCCGGGTCGGCGAGGAGATCAACGGCCTGGTTGTGCGCCACGTCGACGAGCTGCCCCGGATCGCCGACGAGGAGCCCATTGCGATCGGCGTGATCGCCACCCCGGCCGCCGCCGCCCAGGCGGTCGCCGACCAGCTCGTCTCCGTCGGCGTGACGAGCATCCTCAACTTCGCGCCGTGCGTACTCTCGGTTCCGGAGGGGGTCGACGTGCGCAAGGTCGACCTCGCCATCGAGCTCCAGATCCTGTCCTTCCACGAACACCGCAAGGCGTCCCTGACCGCGCTGCCCAGCGGGCGCGCGGCCACCGACCCCCAGGAGGCGATCGGCACGTGAAACTGCTCGTCGTAGGCGCGTCCTACCGCGCCGCTCCCGTTGCCACCCTGGAGCGGTTGGCGGTCGCTCCCGCCGACCTCACCCGCATCCTGGACCGCCTGCTCGCCCAGCCGTACGTGAGCGAGGCGGTGCTGGTCTCCACCTGTAACCGGGTGGAGGTCTACGCCGCCGTGTCCGGCTTCCACGGCGGGCTCGGCGACATCTGCGCCGTCCTCGCCGAGCAGGCCGACGCCCCGCCCGCAGGCCTGGCCAACCACCTGTACGTCCACTACGACACCGCCGCCGTCGAACACGTCTTCAAGGTCGCCGCCGGGCTGGACTCGATGGTGGTCGGCGAGGCCCAGATTCTCGGCCAGCTCCGTGACGCGTACCACTGGGCCAGCGGAGCCGATTCGGCCGGCCAGCTGCTGCACGAGCTGATGCAGCAGGCACTGCGGGTCGGGAAGCGGGCACACGCCGAGACCGGGATCGACCGGGCCGGCCAGAGCGTGGTCACCGCTGCGCTCAGCCTGGCCGCCGCGCAGCTCGACGGCGACCTCGCGGGCCGCCCGGCCCTGGTGGTCGGTGCCGGCGCAATGGGAGCGCTGGGCGTGGCAACCCTCTCCCGGCTCGGCGCCGGGCCGCTCACCGTGACCAACCGGGGGGCCGACCGGGCCGCCCGGCTGGCCGAGTCGTACGGGGCCGGCGCGGTGCCCATGGCCGAGCTGACCGACGTGCTTTCCACAGTGGACATCGTAGTGGCCGCCACGGCGGCGACCGAACCGGTCCTCACCCGCGAGGTGGTCACCCGGGCGCTCGCCGACCGCGACCCCGGCCGGGGGCCGCTCGTGCTGCTCGACCTCGCCGTCCCCCGGGACGTCGAGACCGGCGTGGCGGGGCTGCCCGGCGTCGAGGTGATCGACATCGACCGGATGGCGACGATCCTGGCAGGCGGTCCCGCCGCCGTTGACGTGGCGGCCGTCGAGCGGATCGTGGCGGACGAGGTCGAGTCCTTCATCACCTGGCTACGCGGCAACGACGTGGCCCCGACCGTGGCCGCGCTGCGCGGCCGGGCCGAGGCCGTGGTCACTGCCGAGCTGCGCCGGCTGGCCCAGCGCCGCTCCGACCTCAGCGACGAGCAGCGCGCCGAGGTGGCCCGGACGGTGCACCGGGTGGTGCAGCGGCTGCTGCACCAGCCCACCGTGCGGGTCCGCCAGCTCGCCGCCGAGCCCGGCGGCGACCAGTACGCCGCGCTGCTGCGCGAGCTGTTCGACCTGCAGGTCCCGCAGACCTCCCCGGTCGACACCGTCCCCGACGTGGTCGACACCGACACCACCCCGTACACCGGAGGCGAGAGATGACCGCCCCCCTGCGCCTCGGCACCCGGGGCAGCGCGCTGGCGATGGCCCAATCCGGCCAGGTCGCGGCGGCGCTCACCGCTGCGACCGGACGCGAGGTCGAACTCGTCGAGGTGGTCACCGCCGGCGACCGCTCGGCTGCCCCCGTGCACCGGCTCGGCGTCGGCGTGTTCGTCTCCGCGCTGCGCGACGCCCTGGTCGCCCGGACCATCGACGTCGCGGTGCACTCTTACAAGGACCTGCCCACCGCGGCGGCCCCAGGGCTGTTTGTCGCGGCGGTGCCGGCCCGGCAGGACCCGCGCGACGCATTGGTCGCCACCGGTGGGCGCACCCTCGCCGAGCTGCCGCCCGGAGCCACGATCGGCACCGGCGCGCTGCGTCGTATCGCCCAGTTACACGCGCTCGGCCTGCAGCTGGAGGTCGTCCCGATCCGCGGCAACGTGGACACCCGCCTGGCGCGGGTGCTCGGCCCGGACGCCGACCTCGACGCGGTCGTCCTGGCCCGGGCGGGGCTGGCCCGGCTCGACCGGGCCGACGTGATCACCGAGACGCTCGACCCGATGCTCATGCTGCCCGCGCCCGCCCAGGGCGCGCTGGCTGTGGAGTGCCGGGTCGATGCCCCCGACCTGGTCGAGTTGCTCGCGGTGCTCGACCACGCACCGTCCCGGGCCGCGGTCATCGCGGAACGGGCGTTTCTGGCCACCCTGGAGGCCGGGTGCAGCGCACCCGTGGCCGCCTATGCGGAACTCGCCGAAGGTGACGCCGGCGATGAGATCTACCTGCGCGGGGCGGTGACCAGCCCGGACGGTTCCCGAGACCTCCGGCTGTCCCGCACCGGAACGCCCGCCGACGCGGCGGAGATCGGCAAGGCACTCGCCGCCGAACTCCTCGACCTCGGCGCCCACTCGATCCTCGGCCGAAACGGACACGCCGGCCCGGGGACCCAGGAATTTGGGAGCACAGAATGACCCGCACCCGTAAGCCCGTAGGCCGCATCGCGTTCGTCGGGGCCGGCCCCGGCGACCCGGGCCTGCTGACCCGCCGGGCGCACGACGCCCTGGTCGACGCCGACCAGGTGGTGTACGACCGGGGAGTCCCCGAGTCGCTGCTCGACGCCGTCCGCGCCCAGGCCAGGCCCGATGCCCAGTTCACTCCGGCGGAGGGCGTGCCGGGGGACGTGGCGAAGGTGCTGATCTCGGCCGCGAGGTCTGGCCAGAACGCGGTGCACCTGGTCGCTGGTGACCCGTTCGGTCACGACTCGGTGGTCAAGGAGGTGCAGGCGGTCGCCCGGACCGCGGCGCACTTCGAGGTGGTCCCGGGTGTCGGCCAGGCCGAGGGCGTCGCCACGTACGCGGGCGTGCCGTTGCCGGGCGTCCGCACTGCCGCTGACGTCGAGGATGTCACCACGCTGGACTTCGACGCGCTGGCCGCCGCCGTCGGTCGGGGCTCGCTCGCGCTCGCCGTGGACGCCGGGGACCTGGCCGCGATCCGCGACGGACTGCTCGCCGCCGGGGTGGACGGCACCACCGGCGTCGGAGTGACCGGCGACGGCACGGGGGAGACCCAGTACACGACCACGTCGACCGTGGACTCGTTCGTCGCGGCGGCGCTCGGCTTCACCGGCCGAGTGGTGCTGACCGTCGGCGAGGGCGTCGGCCAGCGGGACAAGCTGAGCTGGTGGGAGAACCGGCCGCTGTACGGCTGGAAGGTGCTCGTTCCCCGCACCAAGGAGCAGGCCGGCGCGATGAGCGCCCGGTTGCGCGCGTACGGGGCGATCCCGTGCGAGGTGCCGACCATCGCGGTCGAGCCGCCGCGCACCCCCGCCCAGATGGAGCGGGCGGTCAAGGGCCTGGTCGACGGCCGGTACGCCTGGGTGATCTTCACCTCGGTCAACGCCGTCCGCGCGGTCTGGGAGAAGTTCGCCGAGCACGGCCTGGACGCCCGGCACTTTGGCGGCGTCAAGATCGCCTGTATCGGTGAGGCCACCGCGCAGGCGGTCCGGGCGTTCGGTATCCAGCCGGAGCTGATCCCGGCGGAGGAGCAGTCCTCCGAGGGGCTGCTGGCCGAGTTCTCGCCGCACGACGAGATCCTCGACCCGGTGGGCCGGGTGCTGCTGCCGCGCGCCGACATCGCCACCGAGACCCTCGCTGCCGGGCTCACCGAGCGCGGCTGGGAGGTCGACGACGTGACCGCGTACCGGACGGTCCGGGCTGCCCCGCCGCCCGCCGAGATCCGCGACGCGATCAAGTCGGGCGGGTTCGACGCGGTGCTCTTCACCTCGTCCTCCACCGTCCGGAACCTGGTGGGCATCGCCGGGAAGCCGCACGCGCGCACCGTTGTCGCGGTCATCGGGCCCAAGACGGCGGAGACCGCGACGGAGTTCGGCCTGCGGGTCGACGTGCAGCCTCAGCACGCCTCGGTGCCCGATCTGGTGGAGGCGCTGGCCGCCTATGCCGTCGAACTTCGAGAGAAGCTCGCAGCCATGCCGGCGAAGCAGCGCCGGGGTTCGAAGGTGCAGGGGCCGACCGCCCTGAGGTTCCGCTAGTCGCTGGGAGGTCCCTCATGTCGTACCCCGAGATCCGGCCCCGCCGGCTGCGCCGTAACGCGGCCGTGCGGCGGCTGGTCTCCGAGACCCACGTCGACCCGGCCGATCTGGTCGTGCCGATGTTCGTCAAGGAGGGGCTGACCGAGCCGAGGCGGATCGCGTCACTGCCGGGGGTGCTCCAGCATTCCCGGAACTCGCTGCGCAAGGCGGCGGCCGAGGCGGTCCAGGCCGGGGTCGGCGGGATCATGTTGTTCGGGGTGCCGGCGTCGCGCGACGAGCGAGGCTCCGGTGGGATCGACCCGAACGGCATCCTCAACGTCGCCATCCGGGACGTGGTGGCCGAGGTCGGCGACGCGACCGTGGTGATGAGCGACCTGTGCCTGGACGAGTTCACCTCGCACGGACACTGCGGGCTACTCAACTCGGACGGTGGCGTGGACAACGACGCCACCCTGGAGGCGTACGCCGAGATGGCGGTGGCCCAGGCCGCCGCCGGCGTCGGCATGGTCGGGCCGTCCGGGATGATGGACGGCCAGGTGGGCGTGGTCCGCCGGGCCCTGGACGCCGCCGGCCACACCGATGTCGCTGTGCTCGCGTACGCGGCGAAGTACGCCTCCGCGTTCTACGGCCCGTTCCGCGACGCGGTGGAGTCGGCCCTGGAGGGGGACCGGCGCACCTATCAGCAGGACCCGGCGAACCTGCGGGAGTCCCTGCGCGAGGTCGCGCTGGACGTCGCCGAGGGCGCCGACCTGGTGATGGTGAAGCCGGCCCTGCCCTACCTCGACGTGGTGGCGGCGGTTCGGGCCGCCGTGGACGTCCCGGTCGCCGCCTACCAGGTCTCCGGCGAGTACGCGATGGTCGAGGCCGCCGCCGCGAACGGTTGGATCGACCGGGAGCGGGTGATGCTGGAGACGCTCACCTCGATCCGCCGGGCCGGCGCACAGATCATCCTCACCTACTGGGCGGTCGAGGCCGCCAACCTGCTCCGCTCGCGCTACTGAGCCGCGCCGCCGACCGCCCTCCCACCGCAGCCACAGCGTCCCCGTGACGGCGCCGCCAACCCGTGGCCGCCGACGGGCAGCCGCCGACCGGGCAGCGGTCAACGGGCAGCCGCCGCCGGGCAGCGACCGACCGGCGAGGACAGCGCGGCGGCGGCCACAGGTTGGCGGCATGGCGGTGTGGTGTGTTCCGGTGAGCACAGCGATCATCTGCGGGTTGGCGGTTGGCGGCGCCGGCCCAGCGGCGCGGCGAGTCGGTCCGGGTGCTGGAGTCGGGCAGAGGATGACGCGCCCCGACCGACGGGTGCTCGAACATGATGAGCGCGGCGTGTCGCAGATGTCGGTGGCGCGCGGTTGCGCGGCCCTCGCCTGATCGCCACCGCGGACGCCAAGCGAGCCCTAATTCCCCAATCCGCCACTCAGCGTTACCTAACTCATCTCCACCCCCACCCTCTCCTCGCTTCCTTTGCTCTGCTGCAGCGCAGGCAACAGTCACTAAGCGTCCGTGCTCACACATCGAGACCCTCGCGGCAGATTCTGCATCGATCCTGCTCTCTCCTGGTGTTGCCTGGGGAGCAGCAGAGCAAAGCGGGCGTGGGAGGTGTTGGAGGATGGGGCTGCTGTAGCGCGGAGTAATTTCGTGATTTGGCTGACCTTCGTTACCCAGCGTGCTGGTAGTTGGCTTCGGCGACGTGGAGGTCGCGTGGAGGTCGCGTGGAGGTCGCGTGGAGGTGGCGCGTCAGATGTGGGCAAGTTGTCCATGGGTTGTCCACAGGGTTTTCCACAGGTCTTGTCGACCACCCACCATGGTCGGCAGGCTCCCGGTATGGCTTCCGCACTTGATCCACCACCGACCGGTCCGACGGTCGGGCCGTTCCCCATTGCCGGGCTGGTGCGCAAGGCCCGGCGCATCGCCGGCCTGGGACAGCGCCAGATGGCGCGTGTCGCGAAGGTGGCACCGTCGACCGTGGGCCGGGTGGAGACCGGTGCCATGACGCCCAGCCTCGCGGTGCTGGAACGACTCTTCGGCGCGGCCGGCCTCTACCTCGCCGTCGTCGACCAGGACGGCCGGGTGATCCAGCCGATGGCGGACTGGGACGACACTCGCGACGGCGCGGGACGACGCTACCCGTCCCACCTGGACACCATTCTCGACCCCGAGCCGGGCGACTGGTGGGCCGACATCTATGGCCTGGCCCGACCGCCAGAGACGTTCCACCGCTGTCCGGTGGACCGCGAGGCGCGTCGACGGCGCAGCCAGTGGGAGGTGCGGGCGGCGCAGTACCGCAACGTGCCGCCGCCGAAGGACATGCGGGATCGGTACTGAGACGGCCCCCCGCCCGGGCGGCAGGACCGAGACGGCCCCCCGCCCGGGCGGACCCTCGGGCGGGGGGCCGTCGTCGGCCGGAGCAGGGTCAGTCGTCGTTGACGATGGTGCCCACTGCGAGCGGGTCGGCCAGGAGTAGCCCGGGCACCCCGGCCACCAACAGTTTCACCTTCTCGTCGGCCTCCCGCTTGCGGTCACCGCGCACGGTCACCGCGAAGGTCAGTGAGGTCTGTCCTGCCGCGAGTGTCCTACAGCCGACGTACGGGTCGTAGTCCGATCCGGCCTGCGCGGTGGAGCCGTAGGTGACGGCGCAGATCAGGACGGGCTGGGACAACGGCCGGGACACGCTGACGGTGAAGGTCAGCGGGCGGGTGCCCTGATTGCCCTCGACCACCGTCGCATCGCCGACGGTCAGCGACGCCCGGGAGCGGAACCGGGCCACCTGCGGGTCGTGGTCGCTGGAGCCGCGCGACCCGTCCCCGTTGAACTCTGCCGGCCAGTCGGCGTTGATGTGCGCCGTCCGCACCTGCACCAGGTCGTCGCGGAGCGCGTCGTTGACGAACAGGTGGTCCAGCGTTTGCGCCTGCCCCTCGAAGCTGTACGAGTACGCGGACGACGGCACGTCGGCGACCAGGTCGTCCCAGAGGCTGTGCAGGCCCGCGTCGTACAGCGAGGCGAGCTGGTCCGACGGGGTCGGGTCCGCCCCGGTGGCGATCGGGTCGTCCGGGCGGGGGAAGACGTTCAGGTCGCCGCCGTAGACCACCCGGGAGTTCCGGTCCGAATTGTGGATCGCGGTGACCAACGCCGCACCGTACGCGGCCTGCTCGGCGCGCTGCCCGACCCGGCTGTCCGGCCCGGACGAGAAGTGGTTGCTCAGCGCCCACAGCACGTACGACTCGGACGAGCCCGGCGCCGCCTTGACCAGGAACTTGCCGAGCTGCGGGGCCCGGGTGTAGACGTTGTTGCCGTCCTTGCCGGTCGAGGTGTCGGTGTCGGCCGGCAGCACCGCGTTGAGCGCCTTCGGGTTCTGCACGTCCGCGTTGGACGGCAGACCCGCCGACCGGTACGGCACCATCGGCGCGGAGCCGAGCAGCGGGTCTGCGGCGGTCGCCGCCGCCAGCGACAACCGGTCGGTGCGGTACAGGAAGCCGGCGGTGATGCCCCGGGCGTCCGCGCCGGTCCGGTCGTAGGCGGCGGCGTACGCCGGGCCGCCGGTAGCGGCGATGGTCAGCGCCAGGTCCTGGAGGGTGTCCGGGGCACCGTCGGCATTGTCGGTGTCCCCGCAGACCAACTCCGTACCGGAGACGGAACAGATGTCCTGGTCCTCGGCCTCCTGCACCAGGATCAGGTCCGGCGCGTGCAGGTCGGTGCGGATCTGGTCGGCGAGCGAGGCCAGGTGCTCCCGGTAGTCGGCCTCGCTGGCCGGCACGTAGTCGAACGGCGGGCGGACCCCGGTGCAGCCGGGGTTCCCGGTGAAGTCGCAGCCGTCGAACGGGTCGTCCCGGTGGTCGTACAGGTTCTCCACGTTGTACGTCGCGATCGCGATCTCCTGCGACCGGTCGGCCGGCTGCGGCGGGTTGTTCTTCGACGGGTCGGCCCCGGCGGCGAAGACGGCCTTCTCGACCTGGACGCCGTACTTTTCGAACGAGTAGTAGATCGCGCCGTACGCGTCCTCGCCGAGGGTGTCGAAGGTCCTCGACGGCGGCAGGATCGCGGTGCTGTCCCCGGCGGCGCCCTTGACGCCCATGCTGCCCAGCATGATCCGCTGGCCGTTGCCGTCGTCGAAGCGCCGGGTCGGGTCGTTGTCCAGCGGGTGCGCGTCCCGGAACACCCGGCGGGCGTACTGGTCGGCGCGGTCCAGCAGCGGGTCGTCCCGGTCGACCACCCAGGTCTCGGCGTCGGCCGTGGACGGGAAGACGCCCCGCCCGCTCACCGCGCCGCTGCCGGCGCGGACCCGCAGCCGGGCACCCTCGTGCCGCTCAAAGAACCGCTGCGCGGCGGCCAGGTCGGCCGGGGGCACCGCGTTGTCGACCGTGACGACGGCGTTCACGTCCAGCCCCGAGGCGACCCTGCGGACCAGGGAGGCGCCGGAGAGCTGGGTGGAGTTGAAGTACTCCGACACCCGGGCCCGGAGCACGACCTCGTCGCCGACGGTCGGCACGTAGCCGCCGGGCAGCGAGGTGAACGAGCCCATGAAGACGAAGATTCCGTCCGAGGACGTCGGGTCGGCGTCGGTGGCGTCGGCACGGCTCTGCAGGAAGAAGCCGCGCTGCTCGGCGCCGGCGGAGGTGCGGGCCAGGGTGAGCTGGGTGATCACGCCCTGGACGTCGTACAGGCTGCTGCTGGTGCCGTTGCCGGAGGCCGGCGCGAGCGGCGACCGGTCGGCCGGGCCGGCCTCGGCGTCGGTGGTCGGGCCCTGCACCTCGCCGACGGTCAGCTCCCGGGTCACCGTCACGGCCAGCTCGCAGGTGGCGGTGCCGCCGTCGGCGTCGGTGGCGGTCAGGGTCACCGTGTACGCCCCGGCGGCCAGGTCGGTGCTGGTGGCGACGGTGGCGCGGGCGGTGCCGCCGACGGCGTCAGCCGGGGTGAACCCGGTCCGGGTGATCGAGCCGGTGGCCGGGGCCGGGCTGACCGAGGTGACCGCCAGGTCGACGATCCTGTCGTCGGGGTCGGTGGCGGTGACCTCGCGACTGGCGGTGGTGCCGGCCGCTGTGGTCAGCGCGCCGCCGCAGGTGACGGTGGCGGGCTGGTCGACGGGGCCGCCCCCGTCGACGGTGTGCGAGCCGAGACCGTCGAAGGTGTCGGTGGCGAAGCCGGCCCACTGGGTGGCCGGGGCGAACGCGTCCGACGGGTCGGTGTCGCCGGAGGTCACCGTGGGCAGCCGGCGCAGCGTGTTGTCGGCGGTGCTGGTGAGGCCGCTGCCCCACTCGGTGCCCGGGTCGACGCCCACCTGGCCGATCGAGTCGACCACGGTGTTGCCCCTGCGCAGCACGATCGCGTCGTCGCCGTTGAACAGGCTCGCGGCGGTGGTCTGGTCGGCCTGGGCGAGGATCGCCGGGGCGGCGGAGGCGGCGGCGAACACGAACGTGTCGCCCGGGGCCACGGTGCCGGTCAGCGCCAGGGTGGTCGCCGTGGTGCTGCCGTTGAAGTGGAGCTGGAGCTGGTAGCCGCCGGCGGCGAGGTCGACGGGGGCGCCGGTGCCGTTGTACAGCTCGATCGCCTTGTTGTTCGACGAGCCTTCGACGTACTCGGAGATGAACAGGTCGGTGGGCGCGGCGCTGGCCGCGGGGGGTGCGATGCCGATGACCGGAATGGTGACGGCAGCGACGGTCGCGAGCGCGACGTATCTGCGGCGCGGGCGCATAAGGCCTCCACAATGGGTGGACGGGAACAAACGCACGTTAAGGCGCGGTGCTGTCCGCCGTCCATCCCCCGCAGGGCGCTTTGGTGAATCCGGCCGCGCCGGTGTACCGGTGTGGCCAAGTCACCGGGGCGCGTCGAGCTGGTGCACCAGCTCGGCCACGTCCACGCTGTACTCGCACCATTCCCGGTCCGGGCGGTAACCCAGCTCGGCGTTGACCTTGAGCATCGACTCGTTGGCCTGCGCGTTCCAGGTCTGCACCTCGGTCAGCTCCGGCTCGGCCGAGCGCAGCTCCAGCAGCATCCGCGCCTTGATCGCCCGGTCGATGCCGTGGCCCCGATGCTGCTGCGCCACGATCGTGTCGTACTGGTCGGCGCGGGTCGGGTGTTGCGCCGGCACCACCACCTCGGTCAGCCCGGCCACCTCGCCGGTGTCGTCGTGGATGGCGAGCACGATGTACGGCTTCATGCCCCGCCGGTGCAGGGTGTCCAGGCTGTCCCGCAGCCGCTGCGGGTCGTACGAGCTGGGGCGCAGCTCGCCGTCGTCCACGTCACGCACCGCGGCCTTGGCCCGCGCGTACGCGTCGATCAGGTCGTCGGGAGGGCCGCCGGGGCAGAACTCCACCCGGTACCCCGCGTCGACGCCGGTGGCCATCTCCGTCAGCGCTGCCCAGTCCACCGCGGACAGGTCCAGCACGCTGCGCGTCTCCACGTACTCCCGGGAGAAACCCAGCGCTTCGTAGAACTCCACGGCCGGGGTGTCGCCGACCACCTCGACCCCGATCGACCGGAAACCCTCCTGGTAGACCCGCCGGGCGGCCAGCCGGACCAGATCCCGACCCAGGCCGGTGCGGCGGGCCGTCGGGTGCACCAACACCTCCAGCACGCCGATGTCGCCGAGCAGCAGCACGTGGACGTGGCCGAGCATCACGCCGAGTTCACCCTCGGCGGGCGACCCGGCCTGAGCCGCCCAGGAGAGCCGCCGTTCGCCGGGCATCACCTCGGAGAGGTATTCCCGCAGGGAGTCCTCTCTCCAGGGCGGGTCCTGCGGAAGGTCGGCCGCCAGAACCGCGTTGAGCGTGTCCAGCAGCGACGCGATCTCGGCGGACGACGCGGTCCTGGAATCCCACTCGCGCACCATCACCCGTCTAGCTTGCCGCTAACAGCAGCGTGACGGAAGTGTCCAGTTCGTCAAAATGTACGCGGACGATCACTTCACGTGCGACTGGCCAACCCGTACTCGTTGGCCTTGTCGAAGACGTTCTGAGCGTACCGGCGAACGTCGTTGTACGACAGGATCGCGCCCCACCAGTCGCCGGGGACAGTCAGGTTCCGGCCGCCCTTGCACAGGTAGTTGCCGGCGGCCAGGGCGGCGTCGTCGAGGTCGTGCGGGTCCCGCCGGCCGTCGCTGTCCGCGTCCGCGCCGATCTCCTGCCAGGTGGTGGGGATGAACTGCATGGGCCCGATCGCCCGGTCGTAGACGGTGTCCCGGTCGTAGAGCCCCCGGTCGGTGTCCATGATCTTCGACCGGCCGCCGTTGCCGTCGAGCGGATCGCCGATGATCTCCGGGAGCGCCCGGCCGTCCGGGCCGAGGGTGGCGCCGTTGGCCTGGCCGTGCCCCGACTCGACGTGCCCGATGGCGGCGAGCGTGGTCCAGCTCAGCCGGCAGCCGGGCATGGTCTGCGAGAGCACCAGCTCGGCGTAGCCGTACGCCTGCATGGCCACCGGCGCGATGTGGGCCTTCACGCCGGTCTGCTGCGCCCAGGCGGCGAGCGCGTCGGCGGGCCGGCCGGCCATCACCGGGCCGCCCGGCACCGTCGTCGCTCCGGGCGGCACCGTCGCTCCGGGCGGCAGCGGGGTGCCGGGGACGCCGGGGATCATCCCGCCCTGCGTCGCTCCCGTGCTGTCCTGCGGTGTGGCGGCGGTGGCGTCGACCGCGGTGGGGCGGGATTTCTGCGCGGTCGCCGGCACCAGCAGCGCGCCGGCGGCGGCGGTCGCCCCGACCAGGCCGAGCAGGAGCAGCCCGGGCAGGGTGAGCCGGCCGCTCGGGCGGCGGGACCAGGCCCGGGTGGCCCGGGCGACGGCAACCGCCGCCTGTCGCGGCGGAGGCATGCGTACGGCGTGGGCGAACGGCACCCGCCGTCGCCGGGTGGCTCCCGCCCGCCCGATTCCGCCAGCGACCACGCCGTCGGCCTTCTCGGCACTGTCGGCCGGCGCCGCCGCGTCAATCTTCTCGACCGCGTCGCTCTTCTCGGCCGTCCCGGCGGTGGCGACCTTTTCGATCGTGTCGGTCAGGTCGGCCTTTTCGACCGGGGCGGTTTCGATCGGGGCGGTTTCGACCGGGGCGGTGGAGTCGGTCCTTACCGCTGTGCTGTCGGCCGCCGCTGTCGGCCCGTGCGTGGGCCCGTTCGTCGGGCCGACGTCGGCCCGCGCGCTGGTTGACGGCCCGTCGACATCGGCGGGGACGTCGGAGGCGTCGGCGGGCCGGGCGGGAGTGTCGGCGGGCTTCGTCGATCGCAGCCAGGGCCGGCGGGGGCGGGGCAGCCCGGCGCGCGCAGGGAGGCCGCCGGGGTCCTCGGGCGGCGTGGCCGGTCGTAGGGGCCGCACCGTCGATGTGTCCTCGCCGTCCACCACCCGTCGAGTATCACCCATGTCGCGCGTCCCGTCAGGACCGGTCGTACCCTTGTGCCATGCCCAGGTACGAGTTCCGCTGCCGCGCCTGCGGCGACACCTTCGAGGTCAACCGTCCGATGGCGCAGGCCGGCGAGCCCGCGTCCTGCCCGCAGGGGCACGCCGACACCGTCAAACTGCTGTCCACGGTGGCCGTGACCGGCCGGGGCGGTGCCGGCCCGGCCGTGCAGGCCCCGTCCGGCGGTGGCTGCTGCGGTGGGGGTTGTGGCTGCTGAACCGGTTCCCCGCCGGCCGGCTCGCCTGCTCCCCGCCGGCCGCTCGGGACGTACCGACCCGAACTGCCGATTGCGGCCCTCGACGGCACCTTGGGTCTGATTCCGCCCGACCGTTCTCACGATGTGTGACCGCACGGACATGGGGCAGCATGAACCCGTCGTGACGGGGCGGAGGTTCGACGTATGTCGCCAGAGATCCACCTCCCGAGCGGATTGGTGACCTTCGTGTTCACCGACATCGAGGGTTCGACGCGACTGGCCCAACTACTCGGTCCCGGGTACCGCCCGGTGCTGCGGGAACACCGCCGTCTGCTGCGTCGCACCCTGGCCGCCACCGACGGCGCGGAGCTGTTGACCGAGGGGGACTCGTTCTTCATCGCGTTCCCGGACGCCGGAGCTGCGCTCACCGCCTGCCTCACCGCGCAGCGCGCGCTGACCTGCCACGACTGGCCGGCCCCCGAGGCCGCCCCCCGGGTCCGGATGGGCCTGCACACGGGCTGGGCGGAGCCCCGCGACGGCGAGTACGCCAGCACTGAGGTACACCGGGCGGCCCGGGTGTCCGCCGCCGCCCACGGCGGGCAGGTGCTCTGCTCGGGGTCCACCGCTCGGCACGCCGACCCGCTGCCGGCCGGCGCGTCCCTGCTCGACCTCGGCCTGCACCGGCTGCGCGGCTTCGACGACCGGGAACGGTTGTTCCAGCTCGTGGCGCCCGGCCTGGAGCGGCAGTTTCCGCGGCCACGCACCGCCGACGCGGTGGCGCACAACCTGCCGACCCAGGCCACCTCGTTCGTGGGCCGGGAAACCGAGCGGGCCGAGCTGCGCCGGCTGGTCGAGGGGCACCGGCTGGTCACGGTGCTCGGTGCGGGCGGGGCCGGCAAGACCCGGCTCGCCGTCGAGCTGACCGCCGCGATGGTGGAGGAGCACCCGGACGGAGTCTGGTTCGTCGACATCGCCACGGTGACCGACCCGGGGCTGGTGGCGTTCGCGGTCGCCGCCGTGCTGGGGCTGCGTCCGGAGCCCGGTCGTCCGATGGTGGACACCCTCGTCGAGTACGCGTCGGCCCGCCGGATGCTGGTCCTGCTCGACACCTGCGACGCCCAGCCGTCCGCCTCCGCGGAGCTGATCTCCCGGCTGCTCGCCGGCGGGGGTGGGATCCGGGTACTCGCCACCAGCCGCGAGTCGTTCGGCCTGCCCGGCGAGGTGGTGTGGCGGATTCCGTCGCTGTCGGTGGAGCCCGGGCAGGACGGTGCGGAGAGCGATGCGGTGGCGTTGCTGCTGGACCGCACGGCGGCGGCCAGGGGTGGGCGGCAGCCGGCCCCGGCCGAGTCGGCGGACCTGCGGCGGGTGGTACGGCGGTTGGACGGCCTGCCGCTGGCCATCGAGCTGGCCGCAGCCCGGCTGCGGGTGCTCTCCGTCGGCCAGCTCGC
The DNA here is from genome assembly GCF_033804645.1 of Micromonospora sp. RTGN7. Classification (NCBI taxonomy): domain Bacteria; kingdom Bacillati; phylum Actinomycetota; class Actinomycetes; order Micromonosporales; family Micromonosporaceae; genus Micromonospora; species Micromonospora sp. RTGN7. The sequence goes on from NZ_JAPZLF010000024.1 coordinate 25,562, forward strand.
CGAGCGCCTCGACGATGTGCTGGGCACCCTGGACGCCGGCCGGGATGACCCTGGCCTGCCCCGGGCCGGGCTCGGCTGGACGGGCCGCCAGCAGGACACCGTCGAGCTGGTGGCGGCCCCCCGCGGCATGGTCTCGGCCACCCCGGCGACCCGGGCGGTGCAGCGCTCGGCCAACGAGCGGCACCTCACCATGCAGGCCACCGTCACCTGGTCGTACCGGACGCTCGGCCCCCGGGCCGCGCGGCTGCTGCGCTGGCTCTCGGTCTTCGTCGGACCGGTCGACCTGCCCACCGTGGAGTGGGTGCTCGACGACGACCCGCTCGACCCGCTGTCGGTGCTGGTGGACAAGTCGATGATCCTGGCCGATCCGCACGCCGCGGGCAGCACGTACCGGATGCTCGACCCGATCCGGGCGTACGCGGCGCGGCGGCTGGTGCAGGCCGGCGAGGAACGGGCCGCCCGGGACCGGCACCTCGCCTGGTCGACGCACGCGTTGCGGCGGGCACACCTGGGCCCGGACGGCCGGCCGGTCACCCTCTCCCTGTACGCCCTCGATCCGCTCGCCGGTGAGCTGCGGGCCGCCCTGCGCTGGTGCGCCACCGGTGGCAGCGCCCGGGCGGGCCTGCGCCTGGCCGGTGGACTGGACCAGTGGTGGCGGGAGCGCGGATTGGTCCGCGAGGGTCGGCTCTGGCTGTTCCGGCTGTACGGCCGGATGGCCGAGACCGGGGAGTCCGTCCCGGAGGACGAGCTGGCGGCGGCGTACCACATGCACTCGCTGCACTCCGGCGCGGACGGCGAGTTCGGCGAGGAACTGCGCTACTCCCAGCGGGCCGAGGCGGTGGCCCGGAAGGCCGGCGACGCGGGCCTGCTGGCCCGGGTGCTGGCCGGGCGGGCGGGCCCGCTGGTCGACACGGGGCAGTTCGTCGAGGCCGAGCTGGTCTGCCGGAAGGCCATCGAGTGGGCACGCGAGTGGGACGTGGTTCCCGACGCGTTGCCCGCCGTGTTCAGCCTCGCCGAGTTGCTCTGGCGGCGGGGTGCGCTGGTGGAGGCGGCGGAATTGCTCGGCGAGGCGCGCCCGGTCGAGGCGGCCCGCCCGGCGGATCGGGGGCGACGGTCGGTCGACATGCTGCTCGGCATGGTGGCGTTGGGCCGCCGGGACCTGGTGGCGGCGCACGAGCACCTGCTGGCGGCGCTGCGGTCCCGAATGAGCCACGGCTTCCACCGCAGGGCCTGCGACACCCTTAACGCGATCGCGGTGCGCTGCGCCGTCGGGGAGGACCCGCTGACCGCAGCCCGGCTCTTCGGCGCGGCCCAGGCGACCCGGGCGAGCATGCGCTCGACGCCCGGCATCTACGGCCCCTACTGGCTGGAGCAGCAGGCCGCGCTGCGCCGGGCGTTGGGCGACGAGGCGTTCGACGACGCGTACGGCGAGGGGAGCGAGCTGGGGCTGGAGGAGGCGGCTGCGGTGGCGTTGCGGGTCGAGCACCCGGACCTGGGCGAGGGCTCGGTCCGCTTCACGACCACCGGTGCGCTCGCCCCGCGTCAGCTCGGCCCGGAGCCGGACCGCCGCTCGGCGGGCCACCCGGAACGGGCCTGACGCCGGCCACCTACCCCCTCCCCGTCAGGCGGCGGCGCGGGCCTCGGCGTTGGCCGTGGTCATGAACGAACATCTGTCGACATGAGTTGGAACAGACGAATACCCCGGGGCGCTGGGGCGTCCCGGGGCGTTCGTCCTGTCGTCAGCGCACGAAGCGCGGTGGGCTGACGAGGCTCTCGTTGGACAGCCGGTCCAGCGCGGTCACATGGTAGGTGTACCGCTTGTCGGCCTCAGCGGTGGTGTCCACCCAGGACTGCACCGCGCCGGGGGTGGCCCGGACGGTGGCGACCAGGTGGGACGCGTCGGCGAAGCCGCACTTCCCGGCCAGGCCGAATGCGTCGAACCGGTAGATCGCGTACGAGGTGGTCCGGCCGAACGGGCCCACGCCGTCGGCCAGTTGCCGCCAGCTCAGCAGCACCCCGTCGTCCTGCCGTTGTGCGCCGGTGACCACCGGGGGCAGCAGCGGCTTCGCCGGCAGGTGGGGCATCGCCGGCACCAGGGCCGGGCGGGAGTAGTGCTCGGCGGCGTAGATGTCGGTGGCGCCGAGCCGGTTCGCCTTCACCTGCACGGCGGAGAAGTGCACGTTGCCGAGCACCTCCGGGTGCGCCCGGTTGAGCGTCAGGTGGTCCGACAGTTCGCGCGGGTTCTGCCAGAAAGGCCCGAACGCCGGGTCACCGCTCTTGTAGTCGGCCTGGCCGATGTAGAGCTGCACGCGGGTGCCGCGCACCGTCTCGGCCCACCACGGCACCAGCCGGGCGTAGTCGGCTGCCGGGTACTGGCCGATGTACCAGTAGAGCTGCGGCACGATGTAGTCGATCCACTCCTCCTTGACCCACTTGCGGGTGTCGGCGGAGATGATGTCGTACGACTGGCTGCCGGTGGTGTCCGAGCCGAGCGGGTCCACGGACTTGTTCCGCCAGATGCCGAACGGGCTGACGCCGAACTTCACCCACGGCTTCGCCGCCTTGATCTTGCCGTTCATCTCCTGGATCAGCAGGTTGATGTTGTCCCGCCGCCAGTCGGCCCGGTTGGTGAAGCCCCGGTTGTCCGCGGCGAACGCCGCGTCGTCCGGCACCTGGTGGGTGCCGCTCGGGTACGGGTAGAAGTAGTCGTCGAAGTGCACGCCGTCGACGTCGTACCGGGTGACAGCGTCCATCATGGCGGTCTGGACGAACTCGCGGACCTCGGGGATGCCGGGGTTGTAGTACAGCCGGCTGCCGGCGACCCCGGCCGGCGGGTACGCGAAGGTCCACTCCGGGTGCTGCCGGGCCGGGTGGTTCGGCGCGAGCTGCGTGATGTCCGCGCCCGCGCCGCCCGGGGCGGGCATGGAGATCCGGTACGGGTTGAACCAGGCGTGGAACTCCAGGTTCCGCTTGTGCGCCTCGTCGACGATGAACGCCAGCGGGTCCCAGCCCGGGTCCTGCCCGCGCACTCCGGTCAGGTACTCCGACCAGGGCTCGTGTGGCGACGGCCAGAGCGCGTCCGCGGTGGGCCGGATCTGCACCACCACCGCGTTGTGGTTCAGCTTCCGTGCCAGGTCGAGCCAGCCCAGGTACTCCGCCTTCTGGGCGGCGATCCGGTCCGGGGCGGTCTGGGACGCCTTGGTCGGCCAGTCGATGTTGACCACCGACGAGATCCACATGGCCCGGAACTGACGCTTCGGGGTGGCCGGGTCGGTGGTGCAGGAGGTGGTGGGGGTGGTGCCGGCCGCGTCGGGCTCGGCCGCGCTCGCGGCGGTGGGGGAAACGGCGACGAGGGCGCCGAGCAGTGCTACGGCCAGCCCGGCGGCTCTGAGCCGAGTTGCCTTCATCCGGTGCGTCCCTTCGTTGGGGCTCGGCGTGGCAGGGGCGGTGTGCGACGGACGTCGCTGCACCGGCCCGGGCCGGGAAACGCGGCACACACCCGACGGCAAGATTCGCCGAAGGCTATCTGTCGCTGGTAGGAAATTTTCACACCGGGCGGGGGTGGCGCAAGACCCCCGACCGGATCCGTGCCGCCCCGCCGCAGATCTGTCGTCCGCGACCAGCGCGCACGCCGTACCGTGACCTCATCGACACCGCAGGTGTGGTTCACCCCCCGGGCGGTCCGGGTAGCTGGCCGCTCACTGACCGCCACGGCAGTGGCCCAGCCGCTCCGCCGGTCATCCCTTCAGGCCACTGCGGGAGACACCCTGGATGATGTGCCGCTGAGCGAGGACGAAGAGGATCAGCACCGGCACGCTGGCCAGCACCGCGCCCGCCATGATCACCGGATAGTCGGTGGCGTACGTGCCCTGGAGCAGGCCCAGGCCCGCAGGCAGGGTGAGCCGATCCGGGCTGAACAGCACGTAGATCGGCCAGAGAAAGTCGTTCCAGTTGGTCAGGAACGACAGCACCGCGAGGGTGGCCAGGGCCGGCTTCGACAACGGCAGCAGCACCCTCGTGAAGATCTGCCAGTGGTTGGCCCCGTCGAGGACGGCCGCCTCCTCCAGCTCCGCCGGGATGGAGAGGAAGAACTGGCGGAGGAAGAAGACCCCGAAGGCGCTGGCTGCGCCCGGCACCACCAGCACGGGGAGGGTGTCCAGCCAACCAAGCCGGTCGGCGATCACGAAGTTCGGGATGATCAGCGAGGTGGGCGGGATGAACAGGGTGCCCACGATCAGCGCGAAGCCCACCCCTCGGCCGCGGAACCGCAGCCGGGCCAGCGCGTACCCGGCCATCGACGCCGTGACCAGCACCAGCAGCGCGTGCAGGGTGGCGGCCAGCATGCTGTTGAGGAACCAGCGCAGCACCGGGTTGGCGGTGTTGCCGAGGACCTGCTCGTAGCCGTACGTGGAGAACGGGTCCGGCAGCCAGCCCGTCGGGATCCGCTGTGCGTCGCCGTTGGTCTTCACCGAGGTGAGGAACATCCAGATCAGCGGGGTGAGGAACACCAGGGCCAGGATCACCAGGACCGCGTAGCGGCCGGTGCGGCGCAGAGTCGTCATGGTCTTCCCCTCAGTCTTCCCGGTACCGGAAGAACCGGAAGTTGACGACGCTGACCACGGCGAGCGCCAGCGCGAAGACGATGCTCATCGCGGCTGCCCGGCCGGCGTCGTTGTCCCGCAGCCCCTCCTCCACGATCCGCCAGACCACCGTGCGGGTCTGCTCGCCCGGGGCACCCTGGGTGATCAGGAACGACTGGCCGAAGACGTTCGCCGAGGCGAGGACCGTGGTGGTGAGCACGAAGAGCATGACCGGGCGCAGCCCGGGGATCGTGACGTGGCGGAACCGGTCCCACCCGCCCGCGCCGTCCATCCGCGCCGCCTCGTACAGCTCGGCCGGGACATCCTGGAGGCCGGCCAGGTAGATCACCGCGTTGAAGCCGGAGGTCCACCACACCGTCACGCCCACCAGGGAGACCCAGGCCCAGGGCACGTCGGTGACCCAGGGAGTGTCCGACGGCAGGCCGAGGGCGCCCAGCAGCCGGTTGGCCAGGCCCAGGTTGGCGTCCAGCAGGAAGCGCCAGAGCAGGCCGATCACCGCCACCCCGAGCACGTACGGCGCGAAGTAGACCGCCCGGAAGAACGTCCGCCCCGGAAACGACCGGTTCAGCAGCAGCGCCAGCCCCAGCGGTACGACCACCAGCAGCGGCACCGAGAGGACGGTGAAGGTCGCGGTCGCCCGGACGCTTTCCCACCAGTCCCCGTAGATCGCCGACTCGCTGGAGAAGAGGTCCCGGTAGTTGTCCAGCCCGACGAAGGGCCGGTGGGGCAGTTGCAGGTCCCACTGGTGCACGCTCAGCCAGAGCCCGAGCAGGATCGGGGCCAGCCCGAAGAGCACGAAGAGGAGCAGGTACGGCGTGAGGAAGAGGTACGGGGTGCTGGCCCGGCCGCGGCGGACCGCCCCCCGGCGTGTCCTCCCGGCCGTCGGGGGCGGCGCGTCCACCCGCGCCGCCCCGACCTTCGTCACGTCCGCCACGGGCGATCAGCTCCCGTACTTCTTGCGGTTGTCCTCGAGTTGCTTGTTGGCCTTGGCCACCCCGTCGTCGAGCGCCTGCTTCGGGGGCTTCTTGCCCAGCGCAGCCTCGTTGAAGGAGCTGTAGAAGGTGGTCATCACCTCGCCGAGGCCCGGCGCGGCCGGGGGGAACGCCGCGTACTCCAGCTCGGGGGCCAGCGCGTTGACCTCGGCGAGCGCCGTGAACTCGGCGCTGTCGCGGACCGTCTTGCGGGCCGGCACCTGGCCGCCGGCCGCCCAGTCCGCTGAGTGCTGGCTGAGCCAGTTGATGAAGACCTTCGCGCCGGAGATCTTGTTGTTGTCGGCGCCGCGCTGCTTGACGATGGTGAAGTTGTGCGAATTCGCCCAGGCGGCCCGCTGGCTGCCGATCTGCGGCAGTGGCGAAACCCCCCACTGCACGTCGGTGTTTTTCTTCAGGTCGTTGATCTGCCAGATGCCGTTCCAGTGGAACGCGTTCTTCCCGCTCTTGAACGCCAGGTAGTCGGCGTCCTGACCGACGTTGGCGGGGGAGTGCCCCCGCTTGATCATGTCGACCAGCCAGGTGCAGGCCTCGACCGCCGGGTCGGAGTTGAAGGTGGCCTTGGTGACCTCGGCGTCGAAGAGGGTGCCGCCCCACTGGTGCAGCAGCGAGTAGAAGGTCATCCCGCCGGTGAACTGGAACGGACTGACCCAGAAGCCCTGCACGCCGGACTTCTTCAGCTCGGTCAGCGCGGCGGTGTACTCGTCGCGCGTCGTCGGCGGCTTGTTCGGGTCAAGGCCCGCCTTCTGCATGACCGACCTGTTGTAGTAGAAGCCCAGCGGGTGCATGTCCAGCGGGATGCCGTACCGCTTGTTCTTGTAGAGGCCGCCCTTCCAGACGGTGGGGGCGAAATCGCCCTCGCTGAACGCCAGCGCCTTGGCCACGTCGTCCAGTTCGGCGATCACGCCCCGGGCGGCGAAGGTGGCGAGCTGATCCATGTGCATGACTGCGATGTCCGGGCCGTTGCCGCTGGAGACCGCGCCGGGCAGCTTGACGTAGTAGTCCTCCCACCGGTAGGTGGTGACCCCCACGGCGATGTTCTGGTGCTCGCTGTTGAACTGCTCGACCAGCTTCTTGAAGATGTCGCCGTCGCCGCCGGTGAAGCCGTTCCACAGCTTCAGATCGACCTTGGGGCCGGTGTAGTCCTTGCCGCCGTTGCCGGCGGTCGCGCCCCGGTCGCTGCTGCTGCCGCCGCCACAGCCGGCGAGGGTCAACGTCGCCGCGGTGCCGAGCCCGATGCCGAGGCCGAGCAGGCGACGCCGACTCATTTCGCTGTGCATCATCTGGGTGTCTCTCCTTTGGGGACGGACGGGATGAGTGTGCCGGTGCGAGAGCTGGTCCGCCGCCCGTGCGCCGGCGTGGGTGCGCCGCCCGGTGACCGCCGCTACCCGCCGACGGGGCCGAAGCGCAGCATGTTCCAGGAGGCCGCCGGCAGGAGCACCGCGCACCGACCGCCGTCGGGGGCGGGGGTGGACAGTTTCCGGGGCGTCACCCGGTCGGGCTCGGCCTCGGTGTTCGTCGCCGCCGGATCGTCTCCGGCGGCGAGGGTGAGGTGGGAGACCCCGGACAGACCCGGCAGGCCGCGCAGGTCCAGGTCGAGGGGGAGGTCGTCGGAGCCCCGGTTGACCGCGAAGACGGTCAGCCCGCCGGTCTCGTCGTCGCGCACCGCCACGGTGTCCAGCACGGGGACGTCGCCGTAACGCTTCGTGACGTACGTCGGGCAGGCCGGCTCGGTGCGCAGCACCGTGCCCCGGGCGTGCCGGGCGGTGAGGGCGAACGGGTGGAAGATGCTCTGCCGCCAGGCCGGCCCGCCGGTGCGGGTGCGGATCGGGGCGATCACGTTGGCGAGCTGCGCCTGGCAGGCGACCCCGACCCGGTCGGCGTGCCGGAGCAGGGTGATCAGCAGGTCGCCGACCACCACCGCGTCAACGGCGGTGAAGTCGTCCTCGATCAGGGCGGGCGCTTCGACCCAGCCGCGCCGGTCCAGGTCGGCCTGGAGGCGGGACTGGTACCAGACGTTCCACTCGTCGAAGGAGACCCGGAGCTTGCGCCGGTGCCGCTGCTTGGCCGCCACGTGGTCGGCGGTGGCCACCACTTCGGTGATGAAGTTGTCCATGTCCACCGCCGAGGCGAGGATGCTGGCCCGGTCGCCGTCGGACGGGTCGTAGTAGGTGTGCGCGGAGATGTAGTCGACGTGCTCGTAGGTGTGCTCCAGCACGGTCGCCTCCCAGGAGGCGAAGGTGGGCATCCCCCGGTTGGAGCTGCCGCAGGCGACCAGGCTGACCGAGGGGTCGATCATCTTCATCGCGCGGGCGGTCTCGGCGGCGAGCCGGCCGTACTCGTCGGCGGTCTTGTGGCCGACCTGCCACGGGCCGTCCAGCTCGTTGCCGAGGCACCAGAGCCGCACCCCGTACGGCTCCTTCGCGCCGTGTTCGCGGCGCAGGTCGGACAGCCGGGTGCCGCCGGGGTGGTTGGCGTACTCCAGCAGGTCGCAGGCCTCCTGGACCCCCCGGGTGCCGAGGTTGACCGCCATCATCGGCTCGACGCCGGCCGCGGAGGCCCAGGTCATGAACTCGTCAAGGCCGAACGCGTTGGTCTCGATGCTCTTCCAGGCCAGGTCGAGGCGGCGGGGCCGGTCGCCCGCCGGGCCGACGCCGTCCTCCCAGCGGTAGCCGGAGACGAAGTTGCCGCCGGGGTAGCGGACCACCGAGACGCCCAGCTCGCGGGTCAGCTCCAGCACGTCCCCGCGCAGGCCGATGGGGTCGGCGGTGGGGTGGCCCGGCTCGTGGACCCCGCCGTACACGCAGCGTCCCATGTGCTCGACGAAGGAGCCGAACAGCCGGCGGTCGACCCGTCCGATCACGAAGGCCGGATCGATGGTGAGCTGCGCGGTCCGCAAGGAGGCCACCTTTCGTCGTCGCGTCGGTGTCGTACCGCCGCCGGAATCCACGCCGACGCGACGGCGACGATGCCGATCGGGTGATCTGGGTCACCCGCCTTCCTGGTTTCTACAACGTTGTAGGCAACGTTGTAAAGGGTCTGTAATGCGGTCGTGGCACGGTAGGGTGCCGTGCCGGCAGTGCCAACGGGGAGGCGTCAGGTGCGACACAGGCTGAAGGACGTGGCGGAACGCGCCGGGGTGTCGGTGAAGACCGTCTCCAACGTCGTCAACGGTTACCAGCACGTCCGGCCGACGACCCGGACCCGGGTCGAGCAGGCCATCGCCGAGCTGAACTACCGGCCCAACCTCTCCGCCCGCAACCTGCGCAAGGGGCGTACCGGGGTGATTGCCCTGGCCGTGCCGGAGCTGGACATCCCATACTTCGCCGAACTGGCCCGCCACGTGGTCACCACCGCCGCCGAGCTGGGCTGGACGGTGCTGATCGATCAGACCGGAGGCGGCCCGGAACGGGAGCGGGCGGCCGCCGCCGGCATCGGCGACCACCTCATCGACGGGCTGATCTTCAGTCCGCTGGCCCTCACAGCGGAGGACCTGACCGGCCTGGACGGCACCCCGATGGTGCTGCTCGGCGAGCGCGTCGACCACGGCCCGGCCGACCACGTGGGGATCGACAACGTGACCGCCGCCCGCGAGGTCACCGCCCACCTGATCGGTCTCGGCCACCGCCGGATCGCCGCGATCGGCGCGCAGGGCACCGCCGAGGGGGCCAGCGCCCGGCTCCGGCTGGCCGGCTACGCCGCCGCTCTCGCAGACGCCGGCATCACGTACGACGAACGGCTCGTCGCGCCCGCGCCGGCCTGGCATCGCGCGGACGGCGCGGCCGCCATGCGCCACCTGCTCGACACCGGGGTACGCCCCGACGCCGTCTTCTGCTTCAACGACACGCTCGCACTGGGCGCCCTACGGGCGCTGCACGAGGCGGGCCTGCGGGTCCCCGCGGACGTGGCGGTGGCCGGTTTCGACGACATCGAGGACGGCCGCTTCTCGATCCCCACCCTCACCACCATCGCCCCGGACAAGGCGCGCATCGCCAAGCTGGCGGTCGAACTCCTGGCCAACCGCATAGCCGGCGACCGCCAGGCCCCTCCCAAAGAACTAACCGCCCCGCACTACCTAACCCCCCGCGAAAGCACCACCCCACCCCCAACACCCACCTGACCCACCCCCACCCCCCACCCTCTCCGCGTTGATCATGGAGTTATTGCCCGCTGCACGGCGCGTCGTTGGCAATAACTCCATGATCAACGCGGTGGGTGGGTGTGGGTGTGGGTGGGTGGGGGTGGGGGTGGGGGTGGGTCAGGTGAAGAAGCGGGCGAGGTGGGAGTTGGGGATTGGGGTGGGGTTGGGGGGTTGGGGGGTTAGATCGGCGAAGATGCTGGCGCCGTCGCAGCCGGCGTGCAGGGGGTACCAGTGCGGGGTGCCCGGCGGGCGCTGGAGGCAGATGCCCTTGAACGTCTGCACGTCCAGCAGCCGGACATGGGTCGGGTCGGCCACCGCGTTCACGTGACCCCACCAGGGGCTCATCACGTGTAGCACGCCGCCCGGCCGGAGCACCCGGTGGCACTCGTCCACCAGCGGCAGAAAGTCGATCAGGTGCTCCAGGATGTGCACCGCGAAGATCACGTCCACCGAGTCGTCGGCCAGCGGCAGCGAGCCGGAGAGGTCGGCCACCGCGTCCACGCCCGGGGCAGGGCAGATGTCCAGCCCCAGGTTGTCCGGGTACTGCTTGGTGCCGCCGCACCCCAGGTCGACCACCACCGGATCCCGGCCGGCGACCCGGACCCGGCCCCAGACCCCGAACACCCCGGCGAACCGGCCGACCAGGTCCCGGACCAGGCGCAACTGCGCCGCGTCGTCGACCTCGCCGGTCAGGTGGGCCACCCCCCGGTCGAAGCGCACCCGCACCGCCAGGTCGCGCAGCCGCTCGTCGTGGGACGACTGATCCGCCCACGCCTCGGCGAGGAAGTCGTCAACCGCCCGCAGCCGCTCGGCCGAGGGCGGTGTCGTCTGGGTCAGCGCGACCATGGGCCACCTCCGGTGCGCCGATACCCGGATCGGCGGCCGGTATGCCCCGCACGGTGGGCGGATCAGCCGGAGACGCGGCGGCCGGTATGCCGCCAGCCCGGTGGGCGGATCAGCCGGAGACGCGGCGGCCGGTATGCCGCCAGCCCGGCGGGCGGATCAGCCGGAGACGCGGCGGGCGGGGCGGCCCGCGCCCCGGATGCGCTGCCGGGGCGCGGTGTCCGGCTTGGGCCGCTTGAGGTGGTACCGGTGCAGCTCGCTGTTGCCCGGCAGGGACGGGTCCTCGCTCATCACGACCAGCTCCCAGCCCTGGTCGCCGGCCCGGTTCAGGTGGGCCAGCGCGGTGTCGCCGTACGGGGTGACGTCGACCATCGAGCCGTCCGGGCCGTACCAGACGAACACGATCTCCCAGCCGACGTCGGTGCTGGCCGCCTGGCGACGCCGGACCAACAGCGCGTACTCCCACTTGAGCATGGAGTCATTGTCACCCCGCCGGCCCGGGTCGGCACGCTGTCAGTCCTCGGCGATCCGTCCCGCGTCCACCCGCACCCGGCGGTTGACGGCCACCGCGTCGAGCATTCGCCGGTCGTGGGTGACCAGCAGCAGCGTCCCGGGGTAGGTGGCCAACGCCGACTCGAGCTGCTCGATGGCCGCCAGGTCGAGGTGGTTGGTCGGTTCGTCGAGCACCAGCAGGTTCACCCCGCGCCCCTGGAGCAGCGCCAACGCCGCCCGGGTCCGCTCGCCGGGCGACAGCGACGCCGCCGGCCGCAGCACGTGCTCCGACCGTAGGCCGAACTTGGCCAGCAGCGTCCGCGCGTCCGCCGGCGCCAGCTCCGGTACGGCCAGCCGGAACGCGTCCAGCAGGGGCTGGCCGCCGAGGAACAGCCCCCGGGCCTGGTCGACCTCGCCGACCACCACCCCGGGGCCGAGCGCGGCGTGCCCGGCGTCCAGCGGCAACCGGCCCAGCAGCGCACCGAGCAGGGTGGTCTTGCCGGAGCCGTTCGCCCCGGTGATCGCCATCCGGTCGGCCCAGTCGACCTGGAGGGTCACCGGGCCGAGGGTGAAGCCGCCCCGGCGTACCACGGCGTCGCGGAGCGAGGCCACGACGGCGCCGGCGCGGGGCGCGGCGGCGATCTCCATCCGCAGCTCCCACTCCTTGCGCGGCTCCTCGACCACGTCGAGCCGCTCGATCAGCCGCGCGGTCTGCTTGGCCTTCGCCGCCTGTTTCTCGCTCGCCTCGGAGCGGAACTTGCGGCCGATCTTGTCGTTGTCGGTGGCCTTGCGCCGGGCGTTCTTCACGCCCTTGTCCATCCAGGAGCGCTGGGTGCGGGCCCGGGCCTCCAGGCCGGCCCGGGTGTCGGCGTACTCGTCGTATTCGTCGCGGGCGTGCCGGCGGGCCACCTCGCGCTCCTCCAGGTACGCCGCGTAGCCGCCGCCGTAGTGCCGGACCTGCTGCTGGTGCAGATCCAGCTCCAGCACCCGGGTCACCGTGCGGGTGAGGAACTCCCGGTCGTGGCTGACCAGCACCGTGCCGGCGCGCAGCCCGGTGACGAAGCGCTCCAGCCGGTCCAGCCCGGCCAGGTCGAGGTCGTTGGTGGGCTCGTCGAGCAGGAAGATGTCGTACCGGCTGAGCAGTAGCGAGGCCAGCCCGGCCCGGGCCGCCTGGCCGCCGGAGAGGCCGGTCATCGGGTGGTCCAGGTCGACGATGAGCCCCAGCTCGGCGGCGACCTGCTCGGCCCGCTCGTCGAGGTCCGCGCCGCCGAGGTCCAGCCAGCGCTCCAGCGCCTCGGCGTAGGCGTCGTCGGCCCCGTCCGCCTCCGTGGCCAGCGCCTCGGCCGCCGCGTCCAGCGCCGCCTGCGCGGCCGTCACCCCGGTTCGCCGGGCCAGGAAGCCCCGGACCGTCTCCCCGGGTCGGCGCTCCGGCTCCTGCGGCAGGTGCCCGACGGTCGCGGTGGGCGGGCTCAGGGTGACGCTGCCGGCCTCGACGGGCAGCAACCCGGCGAGGGTACGCAGCAGCGTCGACTTGCCCGCCCCGTTCGCCCCGACCAGGCCGATGACGTCGCCCGGGGCGACCACCAGGTCCAGGTCGGCGAAGAGCAGCCGCTCCCCGTGCCCGGCGGCGAGCTCCTTGATCACCATCGTCGCGCTCATGAGGAGGCGAGCCTATCGGCCCCGTCCACCGGACTCGCTCGCCGGTCCGGCGGTGGGTTCCGCCACCCGCCCCGCGTGAACGTCGGACGAGGGGCAGACTCACCGGCGTGGTGACGACTCTGGCGATCGACTGTGGCGGCGGTGGGATCAAGGCGTCGGTGCTCGACGGGGCCGGGACGATGCGCGCCCGGCCGCTGCGGGAGCCCACCCCGTACCCCCTGCCGCCCGCGCTGTTCGTGAAGACCCTGCTGGATCTCGGCGGCCGGCTGCCCACGGCGGACCGGGTGACCGTCGGGATGCCCGGCATGCTCCGGCACGGCGTGGTGGTGGCCACCCCGCACTATGTGACCCGCTCCGGGCCTCGCAGCCGGGTCGATCCCGACCTGCTGGCCGAGTGGTCCGGTTTCGACGCGCGTACGGCGGTCGCCGACGCCTTCGGGGTGCCCGCCCTGGTGCTCAACGACGCGGAGGTGCACGGCGCCGGGGTGGTGGCCGGCACCGGCCTGGAGCTGGTGCTGACTCTGGGCACCGGGCTGGGCAGCGCCGTCTTCGACGGCGGCGTGCTCGCCCCGCACCTGGAGCTGTCCCACGCCCCGGTGCGCTGGGGCACCACCTACGACACGTACGTGGGGGAGCCGGAGCGCCGCCGCCTCGGCGACGCGTTCTGGTCCCGCCGGATCCGGCAGGTGGTGGACGGGCTGCGCCCGGTGTTCCACTGGGACCGGCTTTACCTGGGCGGGGGCAACTCCCGGCTGATCCGGCCCGAGCAGCTTGCCCGGATGGGCGACGACGTGGTGGTGGTGCCGAACACCGCCGGCATCGTCGGCGGCGTCCGCGCCTGGACCATGGTGTGAGGCACGGCGGCAGGGGTGGCGACCGAGGAACACTCGCGTTCGGCGCGGTGTTGTGTCAGCGTCGGACCAGTGGGCGGCGCGAGACGAGGCGGTGGGGTCCATGGATCTTCTGGAGGAGTACCGGCGGGCGACCATGTTCTTCGAGATGGGTGACGCCTCGGGAGCGGTCCGGCTGCTGGAGCCGATCGTCGAGGCCGAGCCCGGCAACTCCTCGGTGCGGCAGCTGCTGGCCCGGGCGTACTTCCAGACCGCCCAGCTCAGCCGCGCCGAGGAGCAGTTGCGCGAGCTGGTGGACCGGGACCCGAGCGACCACTACGCGCACCACGTGCTCGGCCGGACGCTGGAGCGGATGAACCGCCCGGCGGAGGCGCTGCGGTACCTACGCATCGCTGCCGCGATGCACGCGACCAACACCGACTACACGACCGCGCTACGCCGGGTGGAGAGCCGGGTCAGCGGCGGCCACTGACCGCGCCGGCAAGGCAAGGGGAACGGGTGGGAACTCACCCTTCCCCTTGTGCGGCTCTCCGTCTCGTCCAGGCCAGAAACCTCTCGAACAGCTCTCCTGGGGGCGGGACAGAGTTCGGGTTGAGTTTGATCAAATCGCCGGTGGCATCGAACAGCATCCCGGCCATGTACACGGACAGCCCCACCCGATCCCGCCGGTAATCCATCGTCAGCAGTAGCCGGGCGGGTTGGCACGGCCAGGGGGCTGCGCACACTCGACACAGCCACAGGGGCCGCATCGGGACGTGTGGCCGGATGGCTTTGCCATGGTGGTCATGTACGGGGGAGGCATTCGGAGAGCTCACGGTGCCAGGGTCGTCGCTACGCTACCCACTAGTCAAGGCCCTAGTAGGGTGTTGCCCAACTAGGGCCTGCCCTAGTGGGGACGTGTCTAGCCTCCCGTGCATGGGCCGGAGTCTCATGGGCGCGTACGAAATTCGGATGAGGCTGGGCGTCAGCAGGCAGCGCGTCGAGCAGTTGATGAAGCGTGCCGACTGGCCGGAGCCCTACGAGACGCTTGCCACGGGCCGGATCTGGCGTACCGAGGACATTGATGCCTGGATCCGCGAGCACCGGCCGAACCTGGACGACGAAGCCTGAGGAGTCCACGGCGGGGCCTTCATGTTGACCCCGCCGTAGCATGGGCTGCCATGGGAGCTGCGCAGGTGGTGGAGGCGGGATGAAGCTCAAGCTGGACCTGCACGAGATCTTCAACAAGGGTCAGGACATCGATCGCGCGCTGCGCGGGATCATGGACGAGGCGGTGGCGAAGAAGGCCACCCTCGTCGAGATCATCCCCGGCAAGGGCTCCGGCCAGCTCAAGAAGCGGGTGCTGCGCTTCCTCGACCAGAAGGACGTCAAGCAGCTCTACCACCGGGTGGAGAAGGACTCGAAGAACTTTGGCCGGCTCTTCATCCACTTCCGCTGGAAGTAGCGACAGCATGGCTTCTGACCTGCGCTTTCTCAGGCCACTGGTCTTCAGTCCCAAAAGTTGAACAGCAGCTCGCCGACGGTGGTCGGCTTCCAGTAGCCGATCTGGTCGTGTTCGTGGGAGTCCAGAGCGCTCAGGTCGACCTGTGACAGAGGGGCTCGTAGCTGCACGCCGGTGAGGACTGGGGCATCCGTCAGGTTGGTGATGGCGGCGGCGAGGGCGGGGTGGTCGACGAACGTGATGGTGACGTCGCCGCCGGCCCGGGGGCGGGCGAAGGCGATGAGCGGCAGCGCGATGTGCCGCAGCACCGCGATGGGGTGCTGGGCGTGGGTGATGTCGATCGTGTGAAAGTTGGGTGTGACGCCGGCAGGAGTGACGCTGGTAACGGTTGCCTCGATGGCGCGGGCGGCGTGGTGGCAGACGGCGGTGAACGCACCCAGGTCCACCGGGTCGCCGAAAGGCGGGTTGAAGCCGGTGGCTCCGGGCGGCAGCTTCACGGTCCGGCTCCCTGCTCGGTGCGGTCGGTGCAGGCTATTCCGGCGACTACGCCCGAGGCCCGTACGTCAGGCGACGCAGGACGACCTCGGCGGGACCGGCCTGCTTGCGCTTGTCGAGCAGGCCGGTCGTCAGAACGGTCGCCAGCCAGACGACCACCGCCAGGCAACCGAGTGGAACTGGTATCCCGACAGGGAGCGCTGGCGCAGGGCCGAGAGGGCGATGACGACGGGGCTGGGCCGGGTGCCTCGCGTGCCCCCGGCCCTGCCAGGGAAGGCACCCCGCGCCAAATTTGGGTGACTCCCGGGTCTATAGGGGGTACGTGCGGGCCACCGCGAGCATCTCCGAGCTGTGTGAGCCGACTACGCCGACGTCTGGGGGGCGGGGGCGGAAGCCGGGGACGGCGTCGAGGCCGTCGCTGGCGTCCATGGCCCGTAGGGTGGTCGGCCGGGAGCCGGGCGCGAGCACCAGCGTGATCTCGATGCCCTCGGGCGGCGGGGCGTGGAAGACGATCCCGAAGCCCCACTGCGCGCCGTCGGCGGGCCGGCCGCCGTCGACCCGTCGCCCGTTCACGGTCGCCGACTCCACCACGGTCGCGCCGTCGACGTGCAGCGTGGCGAGCCGGACCGGCCGCTGCGGGGTGAGCCGTACCCGCACGGTCCGCCGATCAGAGGAGCCAGAGCCGGTACCGGTGTCGGCGAGGATCTCCAGCTTCGGCGCAGGCACGTTCGCCGGCTGGGCCGGGCCGCCCCGCAGGTCGGGTTCACCCAGTCCGGGGAAGTCCCCGACCTCGGCCACCCCGTCGACGTACCCGTCGGTCCAGGGTTGGGGGTCGGTCTCTCGGCTGAGCCAGCGGGCCTGCCCGGTGCCGGCGTCCAGGGCGTACATCAGGTGGGTGGGCACCGGGTGGGCGGCGTCGAAGCGGTCGACGGCGAGCCCGACCCCGGCGAACACCGCCGCCGCGAGCCCGGCGGCGACGGCCGGCAGCGCACCCGCCCGGCGGGCCCGGGCCGCGACCATCCCGCGCTGCCCGCCGGCCTCCGGGTGCAGCAGATCCAGCACCGGCAGCACGGCCAGCCCGAGCAGCACCGCGAAGAGGGCCGCGACGCCGCCCTTCTCCATGCCGAGCGCCGGGAAGAGCAGCACCACGGTCGGCAGCAGGATCACCACGGCGACCGCGCCGGCCAGGGTCGCCGCGACCACCGGGGCGGGGCCGTCGATCCGGGTTGCCAGCGCGACCAGCCCGGCCAGCGCGCCGGCCAGGGCCGGCAGGGTCACCAGGTACGCCCCGCCGGGCACCAGCACCGCGAGCACCACCCCGAGCACCGCCAGCCAGCCCAGCCCGCCGATCGCCAGGGCGGCCGGGCCGACCCGGCGGCGGGTCAGCGCGTACCAGAGGAGCAGGATCGCGGCGGCGAGCGCCACCACCGCGAGCCGGTACCAGGTCGGCCGGTACGGGTCGAGCAGCTCGGCGTAGCCGGGGCGGACGGTGGTGATCCCCGCCCAGAGCAGCTGCGCGGCCAGCGGCGCGGCGACGGTCGGCACCAGCGCCAACCCGAACCCGGCGGCGAGTCCCCCGTATGTGCTCCGGCCGCGCCGGCGGGCCAGCCAGCCGAGGGCGATCACGGCGGCCAGCGCGGCCAGCGCCAGCGGCAGCACCAGCCAGCCGGGGTAGCGGGCCAGCCCGCCGGGAACCGGGAAGTAGGTGGCGTCGTGCCCGGAGCGCAGGTCGGTCAGGTCGGTGCGGCCGAACTCGCGGGCCAGTCCGAGCGCGTTGTCGCCGTGCTGCTGGAGGCTGCCCCGGTCCATCGAGGCCGGGGTGTCCAGCGGGGTGTGGTAGATCGCCCCGCCGTCGAGGTAGGCCGAGTTCAGCCCGACGAAGCCGGCCCGGGCGAGGAACGCGGTGAAGTCGGTGTCGTTGGGCAGCGCCCGGTAGATCTCCACCGCGAACGAGGTGCCGACCGGGTGCGGGGCGGCCCGGCCGAAGACGTCCACCAGCCTCGCGTTGTCCCGGGACGTCTCAAACATGATCACCGGGCCGGTGGAGCCGCGCGCCTCCAGGTTGAGCACCACTCCGCCGTCGGCGGCGAGCGGATGGTCGGACGCGAACACCGACGCCCCGCACAGGCACGCCTCCTCGGCGTCGGTGAGCACGAAGACGACGTCGTTGCGGGGCCGGGGGCCGGTGGCCAGCGCCCGGGCCACCTCCAGGGCGGTGGAGGTGCCGGCGGCGTCGTCGTTGCCGCCCGGGGCGGACTGCGCCGAGTCGTAGTGGGCGACCAGGAAGACCTTCCCGGTCGGGTCGGTGCCGGGGAGCCGGGCGACCACGTTGCGGACCCGGGCCAGGGTGGCACCGGCGGCGGCCCCGCTGAGCTGACCGGCCTCGGGGGCGACGGTGTCCTGCACCTCGGTCTCCAGGCCCAGGCCGCGCAGCACGCTCTCCACATGCGCGCGGACCTGCTCGTTGGCCGGGCTGCCCGCCGGGTGCGGCCGGGCCGCGATGGCCTGCACGTTCTGGTACGCCCGGCCGGCGCTGAACACGTCCGCCGGGGCGTCGGCCGGGGCCGGGGCGGGGGTTTCCAGGTCGTACGCGACGGTGCCGCCGACCGCGAGCAGGGCGGCGAGCGCGGCGAGGGCGGCGAGCGGTCGACGGCGGGGCCGGGACAGTGCCCGGTCGGCGGCGCGGGTGGGGGGCGGTACGCCCACGGGGACTCCTCGGGGGTGGGGCCACAGGGTGGGCACCCATCCTGCACCGTCGGAGCGGGAAGCGGGACCTCCCGCGGGCCCCTTGTTCCGCCGCGACGCGCCCGATGGTGACCGGGGGCATCCCGCCCGTGCCGAGCCAGTCGTGTTGTGTGCGACCGTTGTCTAATACAGGATCAGCAGGGCGCTTGGAAGGAGCCCGACATCACCAGCGATCTTCCGCGACTCGCGGCGGTGACCCGGCCGTACCGGGGGACCGGCCCTGCCGGTTCCTCAGTCGTGCCGTACCCGCACGGCGGCCTCGGGCGTCATCCCAACCTGCCGCCTGGCGAGCGGCTGCGGGTGCTGCTGGTCGAGGACGACGAGGGCGACGCCTTTCTGGTCAGCGAACTGCTCGCCGAGACCAATTCCATGATCGATCTGCTGGTCGCCACCAGCCTGAGCGAGGCCCGCCAGCGGGTGATGGGCGTGGACTGCGTCCTGCTTGATCTCGGCCTGCCCGACGCGCAGGGGCTGGACGGGCTGCGGCAGGTGCTGGACATGTCCAGCGGCGCCGCGGTGTGCGTGCTGACCGGCCGCTCCGACGAGCACCTGGGCATCGTCGCGGTCGCCGAGGGCGCCCAGGACTACCTGGTCAAGGGCCAGGTCGACGGGGTGCTGCTGACCCGGGCCCTGCGGTACGCGGTGGAACGCAAGCGGGCCGACGAGAACGCCCGGCGGCTACGCGAGGTGGAGCTGCGCCAGGCCGAGTCGGCCCGGTTGGAGCGGGGCCTGCTGCCGCAGCCGCTGATGTCGACCGACGAGGTCGAGGTGCACACGTTCTACCGGCCAGGTCGGCACGCGGCGCTGATCGGCGGCGACTTCTACGACGTGGTGCAGACCCGGCCGGACCGGGTGGATCTGATCGTCGGCGACGTGTGCGGTCACGGCGTGGACGAGGCGGCGCTCGGGGTGGAGCTGCGGGTCGCCTGGCGGGCGCTGGTGCTGGCGGGGGTGCCCGACGACGAGGTGCTGCCCGCGCTGGAGCAGGTGTTGATGAGTGAGCGTCGACTCCAGGAGATCTTCGCCACGGTGGCCACCGCCCGGCTCGACCTGACTCGCAACGCCGTGACGGTACGACTCGCGGGACATCCGCCGCCCCTGCTGTTGTCCGGGGGTAAGGTCTCGCCGGTGCC
Source organism: Micromonospora sp. RTGN7 (assembly GCF_033804645.1). NCBI lineage: Bacteria > Bacillati > Actinomycetota > Actinomycetes > Micromonosporales > Micromonosporaceae > Micromonospora > Micromonospora sp. RTGN7. Next base: position 44,952 of record NZ_JAPZLF010000024.1, read on the forward strand.
CGCGCCGGGTGGCCTGCTGCTCGGCGTCCGACCGCGCCGGCCCGTGGCCTTCGATCTGGAGTTCGACACCAATGACTGGTCTCTGCTGATGTACACCGACGGCCTGATCGAGGGGCGGGTGGGCGACAGCGACGAACGGCTCGACGTCTCCGGCCTGACTGCCCTGCTGGGCGAGCCGGAGAATCTCGCCGTGCCGCTGGCCGAGTTGCCGGCCTGGCTGGTGGGCCGGGCCGAGCAGATCAACGGCGGCCCGTTCGCCGACGACGTCGCCATGCTCCTGCTCACCCGGGGCGGTGGCCGGTGACCGCGAAGCCACCCAGCTGGACCCTGCGCCGCCGGGTCGGCGCGCTGCTCGCCGTGGTCAGCGTGCTGCTCGGCGCCTCGGTCATCGTGGAGATCGCGGTCGCGGCGAAGAACCGGGCGCAGATTCACGCGGTGCTCGACCGCACCGGCCCGCTGCGCGCCCAGTCCCAGGAACTGCTCAGCGTGCTGGTCGACCAGGAGACCGCAGTGCGTGGCTACGCGGTCACCGAGGACCGCCGTGACCTCGAACCGTACGTCGAGGGTAGCCGGCGGGAACAGCAGCTCTACCGGTCCATGGACGCGCTGATCGGCGGTTACCCGGCCCTGGCCCGGCAGCTCGACACGGTCAAGGTCGAGGCCGCCGACTGGCAGGCCGCGGTCGCCGAGCCGGTCATCAGCGCCACCGAGCGGGGCGGCCGGGCGGCCGGGCAGGCGTTGATCACCGACCAGACCCGGCAGCGGTTCGACGCGATCCGCGCCTCGGTCGCCGAACTCCAGCAGCGCATCCTCGACGAGCGGGAGAAGGGCGCGGACGACATCTACCGCACCAGCAGCATCCTGGTGGTGCTGCTGATCGCGGCGGCGCTGGTGGTGGTCGTGGCCGGCGGGGTGCTGCTGATGTCGCTGGACCGGATGGTGGTCCGGCCGCTGACCAGACTCGCCGAGCAGGTCCGCGAGGTGGCCGAGGGCGACTACCAGCACCACATCGCCGGGTCGGGCCCCCCGGAGTTCCAGCAGCTCGCCGGCGACGTGGACGCGATGCGCCAGAAGATCGCCAAGGACCTGGCCGAGGTGCGCGAGGCCCGGGCGAGCATCGAGTGGGTCAACAGCCAGCTCCAGAAGCAGGCCGAGGAGCTGGTCCGCTCCAACCGTGACCTGGAGCAGTTCGCGTACGTCGCCTCGCACGACCTGCAGGAGCCGCTGCGCAAGGTGGCCAGCTTCTGCCAGCTCCTCCAGCGCCGGTACGCGGGGCAACTCGACGATCGGGCCGACCAGTACATCGCCTTCGCCGTGGACGGCGCACAGCGGATGCAGCGCCTGATCAACGACCTGCTGGCGTTCTCCCGGATCGGCCGGCTCACCACCGGCTTCACCGAGGTCGACCTGAACAAGGTGATGGACGACGTGGCCGGGCAGACCGAGTCCGCCCGGCAGTACGCCGGCGCGGAGCTGACCTGGGGCGAGCTGCCGACGATCCGCGGCGAGGAGCCACTGCTGACCAACCTGCTGGCCAACCTGGTCAGCAACTCGATCAAATTCCGCCGCCCGGACTCGCCGCCGAAGGTGCACGTCTCCGCGCGGCTGGTCGACGACGAGTGGGAGATCAGCTGCCAGGACAACGGCATCGGGATCGAGCCGGAGTTCGCCGACAAGATCTTCGTGATCTTCCAGCGGCTGCACTCGAAGGACGCGTACCCGGGAACCGGCATCGGCCTGGCGATCGTCAAGAAGATCGTCGAGTACCACGGCGGTCGGGTCTGGGTGGACACGGACACCGCCGAGGGGACCGCGATCCGTTTCAGCCTCCCGGCCCTGCCGGAGGACGTGGAGGCGGCGCGGGCCGCCACGCAGCGGGCGGCCGAGGGCTCGGCCGACGAGGCGACGGACGCCGGGGAGTCGACCGGCGGGGCGGAACCGGCCGGGAACGGCGCGGCCGGTGCGGCGCTGCCCCGGCAGGCCGGGCCGCGAGCGGAAGGCGCCGACGGAGCCCAGGAAGGCGACAGCACGGGCGACGTTAAGGAGACGGTGAGATGACCGCACCAGCGGACGGCAGGAGTCCCATCGAGGTACTGCTGGTCGAGGACGACCCGGGTGACGTGCTGATGACCCAGGAGGCGTTCGAGGAGCACAAGCTCCGCAACCGACTGACCGTCGTCTCCGACGGCGACGAGGCGCTGGCCTACCTGCGCCGGGAGGGCCAGTACGCCGACGCCGTCTTACCGGACCTGATCCTGCTCGACCTCAACCTGCCCCGCCGCGACGGCCGGGAGGTGCTGGAGGAGATCAAGCAGGACGAGCAACTCTGCCGTATCCCGGTGGTGGTGCTGACCACGTCCCAGGCCGACGAGGACATCCTGCGCAGCTACCAGCTGCACGCGAACGCGTACGTCACCAAGCCGGTGGACTTCGACCGGTTCATCGCGGTGATCCGGCAGATCGACGAGTTCTTCGTCAGCGTGGTGAAGTTGCCGCCGCGTGGCTGACACCTTGCTGGACGACGTCGCGGAGCTGCTGCACGAGGCCGCGACGGACGTCGTGCTGCCCCTGTTCCAGAAGTTGGACGCCGCCGACGTTGCCGAGAAGGCACCCGGCGAGCTGGTCACCGTCGCCGACCAGCGGGCCGAGGAGCTGATCAGCGCCGGGCTGCGCCGGCTGCGCCCCGGCTCGGTGGTGGTCGGCGAGGAGGCCGTCGCCGAGGACCCTGCCCTGCTCGACCACCTGCGCGGCGGCGGGGACGTCTGGGTGGTCGACCCGGTCGACGGCACCTCCAACTTCGCCGCCGGGAAGCGGCCGTTCGCGCTGATGGTGGCGCTGCTGACCGACCGAAGTCCGGCCGCTGCCTGGGTGTTCGACCCGCTGGGGGAGACGCTGGCCATGACCCGCGCGGGCGAGGGGACCCTGGTCAACGGCCACCCGGTGTACGCCGCCGACGCGGCACCGCCGATCGGCGCGCTGCGCGGCACCGCGATGACCCGGTTCCTGCCGCCGGAGGCCCGACGGCGTGCCGAGGCCGGTGCGAAGCGGATCGGTGAGCTGCTCCCCGGCCAGCACTGCGCCGGCCGGGAATACCTGGACCTGCTCGTCGGTGAGCAGCAGTTCGTGGTCTTCTGTCGCACCCTGCCCTGGGACCACGCCCCGGGGACGCTGCTGGTGCGCGAGGCCGGCGGGGTGGCCCGGCGGTTCGACGGCAGCGACTACCACCCCGCCGACGAGGGCCACGGGTTGCTGGTCGCCACGAACGAGCGGGTCTGGGCCGAGGCCCGCGACGCCCTGAACCTCACCTGACCGACCCGCTGCGCGATCGACCGGCAACCCTGCGTCGACATCGACGGTCGGCGAGGTCGCGGGCCCGGTTACCGGCCTCCGGTCCGGTATCCTGACCGGCGGTCTCCGCCCAGCAGGCCGCCGTCCGGCGCCGGTGGGGGACGCCGCCGCGCCGAGGACGACCGGGGCCGGCGGTCGAGGGAAGGGACGCTGCCCGTGCCCAGTACCAGCCTCATCCGGCGTCGCCGCGCGGTGCCGCCGATCGTGCCGTCCAGCCGTCGCGGCGGGCAGGCGCTGACCGTGTTGCTGGTCGCTGTGGCGCTGCTGTTCGGCGTCGGGGCGGTGCCAGCCTCGGCCGAGCCCAACGAGGGCGGGACCAAGCAGCTGCGCGAGGCCCTGGAGGCCGCCGCCAAGGGACACATCGAGGCCAAGGCGAAGCTGGACAACTCCAAGCGCCGCCAGCAGGCGCTGACCGGCCAGCTCAAGGCGGTCGAGTCCCGGCTGGTGGAGCTGACTTCGCAGGTCAGCGAGGTGGCCGCGCAGTCGTACCGGATGGGGCGGGTGAGCGCCCCGGCGCTGCTGTTGCAGAGCGCGTCGCCGGAGTCGTTCCTGCGCCGCGCCGCCGAGCTGGACGTGATGGCCCAGCGGGACAGCCGCCGGCTGCGCGACCTGGCCCAGGCCCGGAACGAGGCGACCCGCGCCAAGATCGGCATCGACACCGAGGTCCGTGAGCAACGTAAGCAGCTCGCGGCGCTGGCGAAGAAGAAGCGGGAGGCCGAGACGGCGCTGGCGGCGGTCAGCTCCGGCAGCGGTGCCGGGTTCAGCGGCGGCTCCTCCTCGGCCAAGCCGGCCCCGCGCGACTCCGACGGGTCCTGGCCGTCGGAGTCCTGCTCGGTCAACGACCCGACCACCTCCGGCTGCATCACCCCGCGCACCCTGCACGCCATGCAGCAGGCCAAGGCCGCCGGCTACAAGCGGCACGTCTCCTGCTTCCGCAGCGGCGGCAGCGGCGAGCACCCCAAGGGGCGGGCCTGTGACTTCTCCGCCGCCACCAACGGCTTCAAGGACGAGACGGCCTCCGGCGGCGACAAGGCGTACGGCGACAGCCTGGCCAACTACTACAAGAACAACGCCAGCCGGCTCGGGGTGCTCTACGTGATCTGGTACCGGCAGATCTGGATGCCGAACACCGGGTGGCGTGCGTACAGCGGCAGCGGGAGCCCCGCCGCCGACCACACGAACCATGTTCATCTCTCGATGTACTGACCCGGACTGCCAGCTCCGCTGCGTACCATCGCGACGGTGAGCAGCTCATCGCCCGACATCGTGGTGGAGCCGGCGCGGCCCGCGCCGACCGCCGACCGCGCCCTGCCCAACGGCCTCGCCGCGTTCCTGGTCTTCTTCTCCAGTGGCGCGGTGCTGGTGCTGGAGACCGTCTCGCTGCGCCTGGTCGGCCCGTACGTGGGGATCACCCTCCAGGTCACCAGCTCGGTCATCGGCATCGCGCTGGCCGCGATCGCGTACGGCGCGTGGACCGGCGGCTGGCTGGCCGACCGGCGGGACCCACGCACCATGATCGCTCCGGCGCTGGTGCTCGCCGGCATCGCCACCGCGGTCACCCTCCCGGTCGTCCGGTACGCCGGTGAGCTGCTGCGCGGCGGGGCGGCCAGCGCCGTCCTGCTGCTCACCGCGCTCGCCGTGTTCGTGCCGGCGGCGCTGCTCTCGGCGGTCACCCCGCTGGTGGTCAAGCTCCAACTCGCCGACCTGCGGCGTACCGGTCAGGTGGTCGGCCGGCTCTCCGGCATCGGCACCCTGGGCGGCATCACCGCCACCCTGCTGACCGGGTTCGTGCTGGTCGCCGCGCTGCCCAGCACCGCCATCGTGCTCGCCCTGGCCGCGCTGCTCGGTGCCACCGGGCTGGGGTTCGGGGCGTACCTGCACCGGCGGGGGCGCGCGGGGCTGCCCGGTCCGGGCCGGACGAAGGTCGCCCTGGCCGTGCTCGGGCTGGTCGGGGCGGGGCTGACCACTGTCGCCCCGAACCCGTGCGACGTGGAGACGGCGTACCACTGCGCCTCGGTGGAGACCGATCCGGACCGCCCGTCCGGGCGGACGCTGCTGCTCAACTCCGCCCAGCACTCGTACGTCGACCTGGCCGACCCGACCCACCTGGAGTACGCGTACACCCAGTGGATCGGCGCGGCGGCCGATGTGGCCGCGCCGGCCGGGCGGCGGCTGGACGCCCTGCACCTGGGCGGCGGCGGCTTCACCGTGCCGCGCTACCTGACCGCCACCCGGCCCGGCACCGACAACCTGGTCTTCGAGATCGACGGTGGACTGGTCGAGCTGGACCGCGAGAAGCTGGGCGTACGCCCCGGCCCGGACCTGCGCACCGAGGTCGGCGACGCCCGGGTGCTGGTCGGCCGGGAGGGCACCGACAGCCGGGACCTGGTGGTGGGCGACGCCTTCGGGCACCTCGTGGTGCCCTGGCACCTGGCCACCCGGGAGATGGCCGTCGAGGTCAACCGGGTGCTCCGCCCCGGCGGGATCTACGTGCAGAACGTCATCGACTACCCGCCCGGCCGGTTCGTCCGCAGCGAGGTGGCCACCGTCGCCGCCGCCTTCCGGCACGTCGCCCTGATCGCCCCGCCCGACGCGGTGGCCGGCCGGGTGGGGGCCAACTTCCTCATCGTGGCCTCCGACGCGCCGCTGCCCCTGGCCGGCCTGGGGCCGCGGGTGGCCGGCCTGCCCGGGGCCGCGAGTCTGCTCGCCGGCGAGGCGCTGGACGCGTTCGTCGACGACGCGCTGGTGCTCACCGACGACTACGCCCCCGTGGACCAGCTCCTCGCGACCTCCTGATCGGGTGATTCGCCGATCGATTCCGACCGTCGGGGGTTAGGAGCACCCGGGTTGGGCAAAAACTCCAACCATGGGTGGAGCGGTCCGTAACGGCGCACAGGTGCTCGGTGAGCGCTACCGGCTTATCGAGCAGCTCGGCGCGGGCGGCATGTCCGTCGTGTGGCGGGGGTACGACGAGGTGCTGGGCCGGCAGGTGGCGGTGAAGGTGCTCGCTTCCCGGCTGGCCAGCGACCGGTCGTTCCGGCACCGGATCCGGACCGAGGCGCAGGCCGCCGCGCGGCTCTGCCACCCCAACATCACCCGGGTGTACGACTACGGCGAGTCCGAGCAGGTCGGGCTGACCATGCCGTACGTCGTCATGGAGTTGGTCGACGGCGGGTCGTTGAGCGCCCGGCTCGGCCGGGGCGGGACGCTGCCCTGGCGGGAGGCGGTGACCATCGGGGCGGAGGTCACCTCGGCGCTGGCCGCCGCGCACGCCCGGGGTGTGGTGCACCGGGACGTGACCCCCGGCAACGTCATGCTCACCTCGACCGGGGTGAAGGTGGTCGACTTCGGCATCTCGGCGCTGGCCGGGGAGAGCGAGAAAGGCGCGGACGGCACCCTGCTCGGCACCCCTGCCTACCTGGCGCCGGAGCGGCTGGACGGCGGTCAGGTCTCTCCGGCCACCGACGTGTACGCCGTCGGCCTGCTGCTGTACCGGATGCTCACCGGCCGGTTGCCCTGGGCGGCGAGCACCACCACCGAGATGCTCCGCGCGCACATGTACGCCGATCCGGAGCCGATGCCCGAGGTGCCCGGCCTGCCCGAGGAAATGGTCGAGGAGCTGGCCGAGCTGGTGCGCCGCTGCCTGGCCAAGTGCCCCGAGGACCGCCCGGTCACCGCCGAGGTGGCCCACGCCCTCGCCGGGGCGGCCGGGATGCTGGCCGTGGTGCCGGTGTCGCCGGCCCCGGGGCCGGGCGCCGCCCAGCTCGATCCGGCCGTGCTGGCCAACGCCGGCACCACGATCCTGCCCTGGTCGTCCGACACCGACGCGCTGCCGTTCTCCGGGCGTACCCGCAGCCGGAAGGCCACGACCCGGCGGCGCAGGGTCGAGGCGGGGGTGGCGGTGGCGGGCCTGGTCGCGGTGACCGCGACGATGTGGGGAATGACGTCCCGCAGCCCGGCCAGCGGGGGCGCCGAGCGGCCCACCGAGGCCCGGATGGGGCTGACCGGGCCGCCCCCCTGCGTCGTCGACTACACGCTGCGCAGGGACTCCGGCCGGGACTTCTCGGCCGAGCTGACCCTGACCAACACCGGCGACCGGGAGCTGCGGGACTGGACGATGAGCTTCGCGTTCCCCGGCCAGCAGACGGTGACGACGACCGATCCGGCCGTACGCCAGCAGGGCCGAACCGTCGAGGTCCGGCCGGCCGCGACGCAGGTGGCGTTGGCCCCCGGCGCGGCGCGCAAGGTGGCCCTCGTCGGCCGGTACACGGGGGCGAACCCGCTGCCGGTGGAGTTCCGCCTCGGCGACGAGGCCTGCCGGGCGCGAGTCTCCGGGGTGGCCGGGACGGCGCCGACGACCAGGCCGACCACCAAGGCCCCGGCGAAGCCCACCGTGAAGAAGGCGACGGTCGCGAGGGCCGGTTCCGGGTCCTCGGGTTCCGCGGCCGGCAGCGGCTCCGGTGGCGGATCCAAGGCGAAGGCGGCTCAGCCCGCGAAACCCGCGAAACCCGCGAAGCCCGCGAAGCCCGCGAAGCCCGCGAAACCGGGCAAGGCCAAGGGCAAGTGACCGGTCAGCTCAGCATGGCGAAGCGCTGCACCTGGGCGATGCTCCCCTCCACGACCAGCACGCTGCCGGCGGTGAGCACGGTGGCCGGGTCGGCGTACCGGAACCGCTCACCGGGCAGCTTCGCGCCCACCACCATCACCCCGTAGCGGTCCACCGGGGCCAGCTCGCGCAGCGGACGCCCGACCAGCGTGTCCGGCACCCGGACCTTGGCGATGGCGAAGTCGTCGCCGAACTCGATGAAGTCCAGCATCCTGCTGACGATCAGGTGCGCCACCCGTTCCCCCGTCTCCGCCTCCGGGAAGATCACGTGGTTGGCGCCGACCGAGCTGAGGATCTTCGCGTGTTTGTCCGAGGTCGCCCGAGCCCAGACCTGCGGCACGCCCAGCTCGGTCAGCGCGAGGACGGTCAGCACGCTGGCCTCCAGCGATGCGCCGATCGCCACCACCACCCGCGGGAACTCGGTCACCCCGAGTTGGCGCAGCGTGCCCTCCTCGGTGGTGTCCGCCTGCACCACCCGGTCCAGGTACTGGGACCACTTCTGCACCCGATCGGCGTTGCGGTCGATGGCGAGTACGTCGTGGCCGAGCTGGGTCAGCGACGTGGCCAGGTGGCAGCCGAACCGCCCGAGCCCGATCACCGCGATGCCGCTGTCGTCCGTGTTCCTAACCGACAATGGGATGCTCCTCCGGGTAGCGGTACAGGCGCCGTCGGGTGTTCAACGCGATCGCGGACCCGAGGGTGAGCGGGCCGATCCGGCCGATGTACATCAGCAGGGTCAACAGGAGCTGCCCCGGGTCGGCGAGGGCCGAGGCGACGCCCGTGGAGAGGCCGGTGGTGCTGAACGCCGACGTCACCTCCAGCAGCGCCTGGTGGTAGGGCAGCCCCTCGGTCAGCAGCAGCAGGACGACCGTGCCACCGACCACGAGCGCGACGCTGAGCAGCGCCACGGTCAGCGCCTGCCGCTGACTCGCCGTGGCGACCCTGCGGCGGCCCACGGTGACGTCCGGCTCGCCGCGCAGTTCGGCCCAGATGATGAAGCCGAGCAGGAAGAACGTGGAGACCTTGATCCCGCCGGCGGTGCTGGCGCTGCCGCCGCCGATGAACATCAGCGCGATCAGCAGCGGAATGCTCTCCTCGTCCAGCCCCGCCGGGTCGAAGGTGGTGAACCCGCCGGTGCGGATCACCGCGTTCTGGGTGAACACTGCCAGCACCTTGCCGGGGACGTCGTAGCTGCCGATGGTGCGCGGGTCGGACCACTCGGCGGCCAGCAGGCCGACGAAGCCGAAGACCAGCAGCACCGCGCTGCCCCAGACGGTGAGCTTGGTGGCGATCGCCCAGCGGCCCGGACGGCGCCACTGCCGGGTTGCCTCGAACAGTGCCGGGAAGCCCAGTCCGCCGACGATCGTGCCGAACGCGATCGGCAGACAGATCCACGGGTCCCGGGCGAAGCCGATCAGACTGTCGGAGAAGAGCGCGAAACCGCCGTTGTTGAACCCCTGCACGGCGTGGAAGAGGCCGTACCAGAGCGCCCGGCCGGGCGGGTAGCCGTAGCCGAGCCAGAACCGGCCGGCGAGGAGGGCGGTCAGCACCGCCTCGCAGACGCCGGCGGTGGCGGCGATACGTAGCAGCAGCCGGCGTACGTCGCCGATGCCGAACTCCGCCGTCTCGGCCTGCACTCTCAGCCGGTTGCGCAGGCCGAGTTGCCGGGCGACCACCAGGATCACCAGGGTTGCCCCGGTCAGGATGCCGAGCCCGCCGACCTGGGTGAGCACGGTGATCATCACCAGCCCGAATTCGTTCCAGTAGGTCGGGGTGTCGACCACGGACAGACCGGTGACGGAGACCGCCGAGGTGGCGGTGAAGAGCGCGGTGACGAACGGGGTGTACCGGTGCTCGCTGGTCGCCGCCGGCAGCATCAGCAGGAGGGTGCCGAGGAGGATCGCCGCCAGGAACCCGAGCGGCACCAGCCGGACGGGATGACGGAAAAACCGGCGCACCAGCCAATCTTCCTTTTCCTGCCGGTCGCCGGTGCCGAAACGCGCATCCCGTCGGCCGACCGGCCGGCCGGCTCACCGCTCGACGCGGGCGGTAGCGCCTCGGTGACGCGCTCCCCGGGGGTATGCCGCTCGGCCCTACGGAGCTGCCCCGTCCACGCGCCCATCCGTGCGCGGGCTTCCGACGACGGGGGCGACGCTCGCCGCCGCATACGGCCACACGCCCATCCGCGCGCGGGTTCCCGACGTCGGAGAGGTTGGAGAAGATCGCCCTCCGCCGCCGGCCGGGTTCGGCCCGGCCGGCGGCGGTGGCCGGCGGTGAGGCGGGAGCAGTTCGTGGTGCACCTGCCGGTACTCGCCACCGACCTCGACGCCGCCCGCGGATTCGCCCGCGTGATCACCCGGGCGCTCGCCTTCCTGGCCGACGTGGACCGGGGCGAGACAACGGTCTCCGAGGCCGACGCCCAGCACGTACGCCATCGGGTCTTCTGCGACCGCCTGCTCGACGACCGCCAGCGTTGCCCCCTGCGGGCCGACCACGACGGCGAATGCCCCCGTCCCCAGTCCCCGCCCCGAGTCGCCCGCCGCCCGCCGCCCGCCGCGTTGATCATGGAGTTAGCCGTCACGACACGCCGATGTAGGTGACGCTAACTCCATGATCAACGGGGCTGGGGTGGGGGGTGGTCCGCGATCTTGGAAGGAAGTGGCCCTTCCGGGGGCCGGTTCCTTCCAAGATCTACTGGCGTCCTAGTGGGCGGGACGGGTGTCCCGGAAAGTGGGGCAGTTGTTGCTGAGGGTGGGGCGGTTGGCTGGTGGCTGGGCGCGGTGTGTCCCCGGGCATGCCGCATCCCCGCGCATCTCCGTTGGCCCGCGCTGACCGGCTCCGGTCGGGGCGCTGGTAGAAATGCCGGATGAGTCAGGATCGGGCGGCGGTACGGGAACGGGCCGAGGCGGTGCTGCGCCGGCTGGCCGGGGAGCACGCCCGGCTGCGGGAGGACCAGTGGCGGGCCATCGAGGCGCTGGTGATCGACCGGCGGCGGGTGCTCTGCGTGCAGCGCACCGGGTGGGGCAAGTCGGCGGTCTACTTCGTGGCCACCGCCCTGCTGCGGGAGCGCCCCGTCAGCGCCGAGGCCCATCCCAGCGCCGACGCCCACGCCGGCACCCCCGCCCACGCCCAGGCCACCGCCGGGCCGACCGTGATCGTGTCCCCGCTGCTGGCGCTGATGCGCAACCAGGTCGAGGCGGCAGCCCGGGCCGGCATCCGGGCCCGCACCATCAACTCGGCGAACCTGGACGAGTGGGACGGGATCACCGCCGAGATCCACGCTGGCGCGGTCGACGTCCTGCTGATCAGCCCTGAGCGGCTCAACAATCCGGACTTCCGGGACACCGTGCTGCCCCGGCTGGCGGCGACCACCGGGCTGCTGGTGGTCGACGAGGCGCACTGCGTCTCCGACTGGGGGCACGACTTCCGGCCCGACTATCGGCGGCTGCGCACATTCCTCGGCAACCTGCCGGAACGTACGCCGGTGCTGGCCACCACGGCCACCGCGAACGCCCGGGTCACCGCCGACGTGGCCGAGCAGCTCGGCACCGAGCTGGCTGGCAGGGAGCAGCCCGGTGCCGCCCCGGCCGCCGAGCGCCCCGACGTGCTGGTGCTGCGCGGCACCCTGGACCGGGAGTCGCTGCGGCTGGGCGTGCTCGACCTGCCCAGCCCCGCGCACCGGCTCGGCTGGCTCGCCGACCACCTGGACCGCCTCCCCGGGTCGGGGATCATCTACACGCTGACGGTGGCGGCGGCCGGCGAGACGGCGGAGTTCCTGCGCTCCCGGGGCTACCCGGTGGCCTCGTACACCGGCCAGTCCGAGGATGCCGACCGGCGGGCAGCCGAACAGGACCTGCTCGACAACAAGATCAAGGCGCTGGTGGCGACGAGCGCGCTGGGCATGGGCTTCGACAAGCCAGACCTCGGCTTCGTGGTGCACCTGGGCGCCCCGCCCTCGCCCATCGCGTACTACCAGCAGGTCGGCCGCGCCGGCCGCGCCGTCGAGCACGCCGAGGTGCTGCTGCTGCCCGGCGTCGAGGACGCGGCCATCTGGCGGTACTTCGCCTCGCTCGCCTTCCCACCCGAGGACCAGGTTCGCGCCGTCCTGGCCGCCCTGCGCACCGACCGGCCGCTCTCCACCCAGGCGCTGGAGCCGATCGTCGACCTGCGTCGGGCCCGGCTGGAGCTGATGCTCAAGGTGCTCGACGTGGACGGCGCGGTGCGCCGGGTGCGCGGCGGCTGGCTCGCCACCGGCGAGCCCTGGACCTACGACGAGGCCCGGTTGCGCCGCGTCGCCGAGGCGCGCACCGCCGAGCAGCAGGCCATGCGGGAGTACGCGACGACACCCGGCTGCCGGATGCGGTACCTACGTGAGTGCCTGGACGACGTCGGGGCGGGCGACTGCGGCCGGTGCGACCGGTGCGCTGGGCCGCTTTTCACCGCCGACGATTCCGGGGCGGCGCTGACCGCTGCGCAGGCGTACCTCGGTCGGCCCGGGGTGGAGATCGCGCCGAAGAAGCTGTGGCCGACGGGGCTGGACGCGGTCGGCGTACCCCTGAAGGGGCGTATCCCCCCGGCGGAGCAGGCGCTGCCGGGGCGGGCCGTGGGACGGCTCTCCGACCTGGGCTGGGGCGGTCGGCTGCGTGAGCTGGTCGGGCCGGACGCGGCCGACCGGCCCGTCCCTGACGACGTGGTCGGCGCGGTGGTCGAGGTGCTGAAGGCGTGGTCGCACGGCGACGACCCGTGGCCGCGGCGCCCGGTCGGGGTGGTCGCGGTCGGCTCCCGGCGGCGGCCCGCGCTGGTCGGCTCGCTCGCCGAGCGGATCGCCGCGGTGGGCCGGCTGCCGCTGCTCGGGGAGGTGGTTCCCACGGGGGCCGCGGGCCCGGACGGCCCGCGCGGCAACAGCGCCCAGCGGGTACGCGTCCTGCACGACGCCTTCGCCGTGCCGGATGGGCTGGCCGATGCCCTCGCCGGGTTGGACGGTCCGGTGCTCCTCGTCGACGACCTGGTCGACACGGGCTGGACCATGACCATGGTGACCCGGCTGCTGCGTCGGGCCGGGGCGCCCGACGTGCTTCCCCTCGCCCTGGCCGTCGCCGGCTGACCACGCTTGTCCTGGCCGTCATCGTTCGGCGGCGTTCGCCCGGTCGTCGTCGGTTGGCGGCGGCGTTCGTCCGGTCCTCGCCGGCCCACCGGCGCGGTCGGCCGGCGCGGTCGGTCGGGGTGGCCGAGGCGGAAAGTTCCCGGCCGGGGCGGATTGCGACCGGTGCCACGCCGCGCGGTCGTTGGCCGGCCGGCGGGGAACCCGGCGGTACCGTGGGCCCATGACCGATCAGCGATCCGGCACGGTGGGATGGGCCAGCACGCGGGCCCGCGCCGGCTGCCCGGGGCGACGTCGGGCGGCTCACCAGGCGGGCTCCGGCGGTGTCTGACCCGACCACGTCCCCGACGGGGCTCTCCGCGCCGGACGCCGAGCGGGAGGCGACGGCTCCTTCTCCCGCGCCCGACGTGTCGGAGGCAGCCGGGGTGTTGGTGGACCGGGGCACGCTACGGCTCGCGCTGGTGGTGGGCGGGCTGGTGCTCGCGGTGCTGCTCGGCTTCGGCCTCGGGCGACTCAACCCGCCGCCCGCCGGCCCGACCGGGCTGACCTCGGCCGCCGCCACGGACCACCCCCACGCACCCGGCACCGGGGCGCACGAGCACGGCGTCGTCGCCGACACCGGTGGCACGACCGAGGTCGGCGGCCTCGCGGTCGGCTCCGGTGGCTGGACGCTGACCCCGCTCTCCACCGGCCTCACCGCCGGCCGGGCGGGCGAGTTCCGGTTCCAGGTCCGAGACGTCCAGGGGCGGCCCGTGACCCGGTTCGCGGTGGTTCACGACAAGCCGATGCATCTGATCGTGGTACGTCGGGATCTCACCGGCTACCAGCACCTGCACCCGAGGATGGCCGCCGACGGCACCTGGTCGGTGCCGCTGACCGTGCCGCAGGCAGGGGTGTGGCGGGCGTACGCGGACTTCACCCTGGTCACCGACGACGGCGGACAGAGCGCCCGGACCCTCGGCGTTGACCTCCCCGTCCCCGGTGACTACGCGCCCCGGCCGCTGCCGGAGCCGGCCCGCATCGCCACCGTGGAGGGGTTCACGGCGAGCTGGTCCGGCGAGCCTCGGATCGGGGCTACCCGCCCGTTGCGGTTCGCGGTCCGCGCCGGTGACACCACCCCGACGCTGGAGCGCTACCTGGGCGCGTACGGGCACCTGGTGGCGTTGCGCGAGGGGGACCTGGGTTATCTGCACGTACATCCGGAGGCGGGGCCGGCCGTGGACGGGGTCACCTTCCAGCTGACCCTGCCGGGGCCGGGGCGCTACCGCCTCTTCTTCGACTTCCAGGTGGCCGGCGTGGTGCGGACCGCCGAGTTCACCCTCACGGCACCCTGACCTTCGCCGGTGCCCGGGAGGCCACGGTGCCGCTCGGTTGCCGCTCAGCCCGGGCGGTGGTACCGGTCAGCCCGGGAGACCCCGGTGCCGCTCGGCCCGGGGAGGCGGTGCCGGTCAGCCGGCGCGGCGGGCGGGGCGGCGAGCCAGGTAGCGGAGCAGGTCGCGGATGTGGTGCTTCTCCTCGGCCGGCACGGCCGGGTCGGCCAGCCGCTGGAGGATGACCCGGACGTCGGCCTCAACCGGCCCCTCATCGCCCCGCTGGCGGGGGGCGGGGCCCGAGTCGGGCAGGCCGAGGGCCCGGAAGGCTGCCGTCACGGGCAGGTCGAGGGCCGCGCAGAAGCCCCGCACCTTCGCCAACTCCGGGTAGTCCTGCCAGTCGCCGGCCAACCACCGGAAGACGGTGGAGCGGCCCACCCCGGTGTGCGTCGCGAGGTCGCTGACGGTCCAGCCACGCTCCTCCCGAGCGTCGTCGATGGCCCGTCGCACGAAACGTGCGAAGGCCATCTGCGGCGAAACCTCTGGCGAAGCCATCCCTGCGGAGTCTTCTTCCTTCCCGGCCGGAGCACCGGACAGTGCCCTTCGAGGGTAGTACCACCGACAGTGGACGCAAGGGAGCATCTGCCCCTTGATCATGGTCGGCAACGCCAATCCTGGACAACCTGCGGGTAACGCTCATATTTTTCCCGGTGGGCCGAGCCCCGGTTTCCACAAAGCCCGGACCGGTGGCTGTCGGTGTTCGTCGGACGTCAACTAAGCTCGATGCTCGCCCCCGTACCGTCCCAGGCCGGCCGCCCACTCGGACGCGCCGATGAGGAGCCGCATGGCCGAGTCGAGCCGTCCCCTGCCGTACCGCCCGGGTGCGGTCAGCCTCTTCTTCGTGGCCAAAGCCGGCGTCTTCGCCGCCGGCTTCTGGATCTGGCTCCTGGCCCTCGTGCTCGGTGTCGACGAGGCCGGCGGGGCGCACGTCCTGGCCGCTGCGGGTGCGGTCGCCACGACGCTCGTCGGCGTGGTGCTCGGTGCCCGGATGGCCCTGCAACGCAACGCGGCTGTGCGGCACGCCGAGCTCAAGCGGCTGCTGGTCGACATCTCCTGGAACGCCTTCACCGCCGCCGGCAACGCCGAGACCCAGGGCAAGGTGGTGCCCTTCCCGACGATGTCGCCAGAGCCCGAGAGCTCCGGCCGGGGCATCGGGGAGCGGGTGTCGGTCTTCGACCGCAGCTCCACCAACGAGCGGACGTCGGGGCGGGATCGGGGCGGCAACGGCGAGCGGCGCCGCTGAGCGACCCGCACGGGCCATATGTACTCGCAGGACCCGTACGTCCTTGCCCGGGCCGCACCGCACCGTCGCGCCCAGGTGGGCTGCGGGCCGCGCCGGCGGGGTCAGCCCGCCGTGGTGGTGAGCAGCGTCTCCAGGCGCGGCGTGACCTGCCACTGGTCGAGCAGCGCCCGGTACTCCGCCCGCTGTGCGGCATCGGAAGCGGCATCGGGAGCGGCACCGCCCCGGCGGGCCCGGATCAGCAGGTTCCGGGGGGTGTGCTGGGAATCGACGAACTCCACCACCTCGGTGCGGTACCCGTGCAGCCGCAGCAGCGCGGCCCGCAACGAGTCGGTGAGCACGTCCGCGAACCGCTCACGCAGGATGCCCTGCCGGGTCAGCAGTTCATACGGTGCCGGGGCCGGCCGGGCGCGTAGCTGGGCGGCGAGGTCGTGGTGGCAGCACGGCGCGGCGAGCACCCACCGGGCGTCCCACCGTACGGCGCGGGCCAGCGCCTCGTCGGTGGCGGTGTCGCAGGCGTGCAGGGCGAGCACCAGGTCGGGCGCGGGTTCGACGCCCGCGTCGGCGATCGTGCCGGCCACGAAACTCACCCGGTCGGCCCAGCCCAGCCGCTCGGCCAGCTCGGTGTTGCGCCGCCGCTGGTCCTGCCGTACGTCGACGCCGACCAGCCGTACGTCCAGTCCCCGTTGGGACAGGTAGCGGTACGCGGCGAAGGTCAGGTACGCGTTGCCGCAGCCCAGGTCGACGACCCGCAGGGTGCCGGTGAGGTCGTCCGGCAGGGTGGCGGCCAGCGCCCGCAGGAACGCGTCGACCTGGCGGCGCTTCGCCGCCGAGCCACCGATCTCGGCGAAGATCTCGTCGCCCGGGTCGAGCAGCCACTCCTTGGCCCGGTCGTGGCCGGCCGGCTCGGCCACCGGTCGGGCGGCGGCCGACCGGTGCACCTGCGCCTCGCCGGACTTGGTCACCCGAAGCTGGAGCGTCACATCGGTCGTTTCCACGTGCCAGTTGCCGAACGGCTCGGCCAGCAGGGCGTCCACGGCGGTGTCGGCCTCCGTGCCGGGCGCGACATTGCGGGTGTACGGGCGGACTCCGTCGGAGGTGGCGATCTGCAACCGGGGGCCGCCCTTGAGGGCGACCGGGCGCAGTTCGGCCCGGACCATCGAGGGGCGGTGCCCCCGGCGGCGGCCGGCGGCGACCGCCCGGGTCAGCGCGGGGTCGAGCAGCAACGCCCGGACCTCGGTCAGGGCGGCGTCCAGCGGTTGGGGCATCTCTTCATCTTCCTTGTCGCGTCGCGGGCCCCGCCGCCCGGCCGGTGGTCGGTGGGGCGGCCCGGTTCACCGGGCCAGCGCTACGGAGCCGGGCCAGCGCTACGGAGCCGGTCAGGGCCCCGGGCCGGAACGGGACATCCCCTGCGCCGGTCACCGGCGCAGGGGATGTCGACGTGTCGAACGTGGTCAGTCGGCGGTCGCCTCGGCGGGCGTACCCGTGCCGGAACCACCCCGGCGGCGCCGGCGGCGGCGCGGCTTGCCCGGCTCGCCCTCGGCCGTGCCCGGCTCGGCACCGGTCGCCTCGGCGGAGATCACTGCGGTCGGCTCGCCGGCGACCGCCTCACCGGGCAGGCGGCGACGCCGGCGGCGCGGGGTGCGGGTGCCCTCCGCGGCGGTCTGGTCGGCGGCCTGGTCGACGGGAGCCTCGACGGCGTTCGGCTCGGCGGCGGCCGAGTCGGGGCGGCCTCGACGGCGTTCGCCGCCGGTGCGTGCCTCGCCACCGGCGCGGCCCTCGCCACGACTGCGGCCCTCGCCGCGCCGAGGGGGCCGCCCGCCACCGCCACCGGCGCTGTCACCGCGCCGGGGTCGGCCACCGAGGTCCTCCTCGATTTCGGCCGACAGCCCGGCCCGGGTCCGCTCCGCCGTCGGCAGCGTGCCGCTGACATCGCGGGAGATTTCCAGGTCGGTGTAGAGGTGCGCCGAGGTGTGGTACGTCTCCGCCGGCTCCGGCATGTCGAGCCCGAGCGTCTTGTCGATGATCCGCCAGCGGGGCATGTCGTCCCAGTCGACGAAGGTCACCGCGACGCCCGTGGCGCCGGCCCGCCCCGTACGACCGATCCGGTGGGTGTAGGTGTCCTGGTCCTCGGGGCAGTCGTAGTTGATGACGTGGGTGACGCCGGTGACGTCCAGCCCTCGGGCGGCCACGTCGGTCGCCACCAGGATGTCGATCTTGCCGGCCCGGAATGCGCGCAGGGCCCGCTCCCGGGCACCCTGGCCCAGGTCGCCATGCACGGCGGCCACGGCGAAGCCGCGGAAGTCGAGGTCCTCGGCGACCCGGTCGGCGGCCCGCTTGGTCCGGGTGAAGATCATGGTGAGGCCGCGCCCCTCCGCCTGGAGGATCCGGGCGACGATCTCGACCTTGTTCATCGAGTGGGTGCGGTAGACCAGCTGCTCGGTCTGCGGCGACGGCCCGGTCTCGGCGGTGTGCCCGGCGTGGATCGTCATCGGCTGGCGCAGGAAGCGCCGGGACAGAGTGACGATCGGGTCCGGCATGGTGGCCGAGAAGAGCATGGTCTGCCGGTCCTCCGGCAGCATCTTCAGGATCTTCTCGACGTCGTCGAGGAAGCCCAGGTCGAGCATCCGGTCGGCCTCGTCGAGCACCAGCGCGTGCACCCGGTCGAGCCGCAGGTGCTTCTGCTTCTGCAGGTCCATCAGGCGGCCGGGGGTGCCGACCAGAATCTCCACGCCCTTGCGCAGCGCGTCGATCTGCGGCTCGTAGGCCACGCCACCGTAGATCGGCAGCACCCGGATGCCCCTGGTCCGGCCGGCGGCGGCGAGGTCCTTGGCGACCTGGATGCCCAGCTCGCGGGTGGGGACGACGACGAGGGCCTGCGGCACACCGTCGCCGCCCTCGGCAGGAGCGAAGACCCGCTCCAGCAGTGGCACGCCGAAGCCGAGGGTCTTGCCGGTGCCGGTCGGTGCCTGGCCGATCATGTCGACGCCGCGCATCGCGATCGGGATCGCGTATTCCTGGATGGCGAACGCGCGGGTGATGCCGGCTGCGGCCAGCGCTTCGACGGTCTCCGGCCGGGCGCCGAGCTCGGCGAAAGTGGGAGCCTCCGGGCGGACCGGGGCTGTCGGGGCCAGCTCCTGGCCGTCTGTGAGGTCGGAAATTTGCTCGCTCATATGGATTTGGGGGTGCCCTCTCGTGGTGCGCCCCTCATGTCCTCAGGGCGCGGTCGGTAGTTGCGCGGGCCACACGGTCGGGGGGCGGAATCGCCGAGCTGGACCGGGCCGCACGCGCGTCGCAGGCAGGACTTCGATGAGATCGACGTCCGCGGCAACTGCTCTATACTACCTGAGCCTTCACGATGTCGTCCCTGTTCAGGGGTGCGTCCCACCATCCGGGGGTCGCTAGTGTGACCTGTGCCACATGCGCTCGGCGCTATGCGTCGGCTGCCCCGCCCGCTTCGGCCGGGCTCGGTGGTCTCCCCGCACCTCGGACGCTGGCACCCCCGGAGGGCGGCGTGGGCGGTGCTGTTTGTGGCGCGGCGCCGTCGTCGGGCCGCGCTGCGGCGTCCGGGGCAGGCGGTGTGTGACGCCCAGCCACGGACGCCGGACGGATCAGCGGACGGTGAAACCGACCGCCCGCGGGGACGCCTCGGCGATCTCGACGTAGGCGACCTTGCCGATCGGCACGATGACCCGCCGACCCTTCTCGTCGGTCAGGGAAAGCGTGCCGTCGCCCTTGGCGATGGCGTCGGTCACGATCTGCTCGATCTCGGCCGGCGACTGCGCGCTCTCCAGAACCAGCTCGCGCGGCGCGTACTGCACGCCGATCTTGACCTCCACGATGCCTCCTCAATCGGGGCGAAAAAGCCGCCGTGGGAAGGCTATCCGATCTCGCGACCGGATGTTCAGGCTGACTCACCCTGTAGCGGGAAGCTGGCGATGCCCCGCCAGGAGAGCGCGGCCACGAGCGCCTCGGCCTCGGCCTTGGGCACCTGCCGGCCGCGGGCGAGCCAGAACTGCGCCGCCGTCTCCGCCGCGCCCACCAGCGCCGAGGAGAGCAGTTCGGCGTGCGCCCGGCTGACCCCGGTGTCGGAGATGATCGTGTCGGTTATCGCCGCGATGCAACCCTGCTCCACCCGTTCCACCCGCTGCCGCACGGCCGGATCGTTGCGCAGGTCGGACTCGAAGACGAGGCGGAAAGCCTCGCTCTCGTGGTCGACGAAGTCGAAGTAGGCGCGCACCGACGCGCTGACCCGCTCCTTGTTGTCGTTGGTGCCACGCATGGCCTCGTGCACCTTGGCCAGGATCGCGTCGCAGTGCGTGTCCAGCAACGCCAGGTAGAGGTCCATCTTGCCCGGGAAGTGCTGGTAGAGCACGGGCTTGGAGACCCCCGCCCGCTCGGCTATGTCGTCCATCGCAGCAGCGTGGTAGCCCTGCGCGACAAACACCTCCTGCGCTGCCGCGAGCAGCTGCTTGCGCCGCGCCGAGCGGGGCAGGCGGGTGGGCCGGCCGGCGGTCTGAGCGCCGTTCCCCACAGCCGTCATGGCAACCTCCGAAACTGTTCGTGCGAGCTGGCACTTATCGCCCGAACCGGTCGGGGTTCGTGAACCCCTCGCGGAATTGGCCCGCCGCTGTAACTTATCGCCACTGTCACCACACGGTAGCCTCAGCGGGGGCGACCAAGGAGCGCGCGGTGAGTGAAACAGGGCAACCCGGTGCGGCCACCCCGGGAGAGCACGGCGACGGAACGGGGCAGCAGGATGACCTGGCCCCTTCCGTCAGCGGGTGGGCGCCCTCGCCGGCGGGCTGGTCCACCGGTGGCGACGGGCCGCAGAAGTCGTCGTCCCCCTGGCGCCGGTCCGAGCCCGCCTCCGGGTGGGGCGCCTCGTCGCCACGCCACGGCGATCTTCCGATGCCGCTGCCGGGGCCGCCCCCCGAGTCAGGGCCACCGGTCCGGGTGAACGGTCACCCGCACGTCAACAGTGTGAGCCCCGCCGGGGAGGACTCTCCGGCGGCTCGCCGGGCCCCGGGCAGCCTGCCGCCGCTCAACGGAGAGCCCGGTCCAGACGGCGACCGTGAGCGGTTGGCCGTGCCCGCACAGCGTCCCGCGCCGGCCGTGGAACGGTTGGCCGGGCAGCAGCACGGCGCCGAGGCGGACGAGACCTCCGCCCGGTACTCCTCGGAGGAACCGCCGACGTCCCGTGCCAGCCGCTGGTCCGACGGTGGCATCCCGTTGTCCGAACCCCCGGTCGTGCAGGTGCCCCCGGTCGGCATGGCCGCCTCCGGCTTCGAGGTGCCACCCAGGCTGCGCGCCTCCATCCCCGGCCGCTCCGTCCCCGAGCCGGCCGCGTCGACCGGTTCGCCCCTCGACTGGGCCGACCACCCCGCCGACCGAAACGATCGCCCCGCCGACCGGGCCGATCACCCTGCCGACCAAAACAACCGCCCCGCTGACCGGGCCGACCGCCCCGCCGACTGGGCCGACCGCCCCGCCGACCGGGCCGACCGGTTTCCGCCCGACGTCGAGCCGCGCCGGTACCCGCCGGCCGGGTCGCCGGCCGCCGAGCGGCCCTCCCGTCCGTCCGCCGGCGATCAGGTCGACCGCTTCGCAGCCGGCCAGGGGCCGGTGGGTCAGCCCGTTCATCCGTCCGACGGGAACCGCCCGGTGGACGCCGAGCGCCCGCCGCACCCGGTGGACGCCGAGCGCCCGCCGCACCCGGTGGACGCCGAGCGCCCGCCGCACCCGGTGGAGGCCGAGCGCCCGCCGCACCCGGTGGACGCCGAGCGCGCCGGCTACCCGCCCGTGGCCGATGACCGTCGGGCCGCCGGAGAGCGCGGCGACGAGCGCACGGCGCAGCCCGAGCCGGGCTGGGCCGGCCCCGACTGGAACAGGCCGAGTTGGGGCGACGGCTGGGCGCCGCCGTGGTCCCGAGAGCAGGGCGGGGACCCCGGTCCCCGGTCCCGCGAGGAGATCGCCCCGGTCGCCCGTCGCGCTCGTGAGGATGAGTACCCGGCCGCCCGTCGGTCTCCGGGTGAGGAGGACCCGATCGGTCGCCGTTTCCGCGAGGAGGAAAGCGACGCAGCCCTCGGCCGGTCCCGCGAGGAGCGGGCCGTCGACTGGGCGCCGGAGCCGAGCCGCCCCTACCAGCCCGAGGCTGGTCGCCGCCCCTACGAGGTAGAGCCGAGCCGTCCCCACCAGGTAGAGCCGAGCCGTCCCCACCAGGCCGAGCCGAGCCGTCCCCACCAGGCCGAGGTCGGTCGCCCCCCCGAAGGCGAGCCAACCGGCCCCCCCGCGGGGGATCCGGTCCGTTCCCACCTGGGAGGGCTGATCCGGCCTCAAGTGGGTGATCCGGTCCGTTCCCACGCGGGGGAACCGACCGGTCCGCACGCAGGGGAGCCGACCCGGCCGTTTGAGGGGGAGGCCGGTCGGCTTCACGAGACGGAGCCGCGTCGGCCGTACCAGCCGGTGCGGGCCGAAACGGCGCAGTCGCTGCGCTCCGGGGCCCCCGGACCGTACGAGTTTTCCCGGCCGGAGCCGCGTCCGGGCCCCGAGTCGGTCACCCAGGCCGCACCGGAGCCGATCGAGCGCCCCGCCTGGGCCGGCGGGGGACCCGCGCCCGCTCCGCCCGCGCCCGGTTACGACGAACCGGACACCGCAGCCGTCGACTCGGCCGAGCTGCTGGCCGCCCGGCCGTTCCGGCTGCGTCCGGCCCCCGAGGACACTCCGCCCGCCGAGTTCCCCGGCCAACCGCCGGCCCCCATCGGTGCCGGGCCGACCGCCGCACCCGCCACGAGCGGGATCGGGCGGCTCATCCGCACCCCGTCAGCGCCCGTTCCGACGAGCGCGCCCCCGTATGCGGCCCGCCGATCCGCACCCGACCCGGTATCCCCGGCCACCCCGGTCGACGAGAACCGGCACCCGGACCGCACCTTGGCGGTGCTGCCGCAGCGCGTCCCCGCCGAACCGGACGTCCCCGTAGTGCCGGAGCCGCCAGCCGTGGAGCCCCCCGCCGAAACCCCAGAACTCGCCCGCATCGCCACCCATCTACGCCGGGACGACGAGCCCGCGCCGCCACAGGAGCGGCCCGAGGGGTTCGACGTCGACGCCATCCTCGACGCGGTACAGGGCGTCACCGGTGTGCGGGGCGCTGAGCTGCGCCGTACCCCGGCCGGCGCGCACAGCCTCCGTCTCGACCTCGCCGATGGCGCGGACCCGGCCGAGGTGAGCCGGCACGTGGCCCGACTGCTCCAGGACCGGATGGGGCTGGCCGCGGCCCCGCAGAACCTTCCCGGAATACCGAGCATCCTGCCGCCCGCGCCGGTGCGCCGCCGCTCGGCGGAGCCACCGGTGGACGCCCGGGTTCCCGACGTCCGGGGCGCTCGGGTTCCCGAGGGTCGTTCGCCCGCCGAGGCATCGCCGTACCGGGGCGACCGTCGCTTCGAATCGGGGGGCGAGCCGCTGCGTCGCCGCCGTCAGGCGACCGCGCACCGTGGTCGCGCCGCCGTGGAGGAGTCGGGTCAGCTGGCACCCGCCCCGGCCGGCGCCGCGACCGGCAGCCCGGCGACGCTCGGCGCCTCGTACTCGGGTGGCCAGATGACCACGACGGAGACCGCGCCGTCGCGACCGTTGGACACCGGCGGCGTGCCGGGTCCCCGCGTGGTGATCGACCACGTCCAGGTCAGCACCTTCGGCCTCGACGCCACCGTGGAGGTCCGGCTCTTCGCTGGCACCGAGAGCGCGGCGGGGCTCGCCACCGGGCCCGCCGTGGACGGTTACCTGCTGCGGCTCTGTGCGGTAGCCGCCGCGGCGGCGGTGGACCAGCTGCTGCGCGGCGGGGAGCAGAAGACCGACCGGGGGCGGTGCTTCGTCGAGCACACCGCGGTGGTGCCGTTCGGCAACTGCGAGGTCGCCACGGTCGTGGTGCTGCTGGTCTGCGACGGTTGGGTCGAGCAACTCGCCGGTTCGGCGCTGGTCGCCGGCGATCCGCGGCAGGCTGTGGTCCGGGCCACCCTGGCGGCGGTCAACCGGCGGCTCGAGGCGCTGTTGGCCTGACCGGTCTCTTTCGCGAACGGCCGGGGCCCAGGCAGACTTGGAGCCATGAAGCGCGCCACCCTCGGGCCGGACCACCTCCTTCCCGCGCACGAGGTTCCGCCGCCGTGGCCCGGGCGGGAGATCCGCCTCGACGGCTCGGTCCTGCACGTCCGGGACACCCCGGCCACCACGCCTGGCGCGGAACCGGCGCTCTACGTGCACGGTCTCGGCGGGTCCGCGCAGAACTGGACGGACCTGGCCGGGCTGCTCGCCGACCGCCTGGACGGCCAGGCCGTCGACCTGCCCGGGTTCGGGCTCAGCGAGCCGGGGCGGCGCTACACGATCCCCGCCTTCGCCGACCGGCTGGTCCGCTGGATCGAGCACTCCGACCGGGGGCCGGTGCACCTGTTCGGCAACTCGCTGGGCGGGGCCGTCTCGGTGCGGATCGCGGCGCTCCGGCCCGATCTGGTGCGTACCCTGACTCTGGTCTCCCCGGCCTTGCCCTTCCTCGACTTCCGCCGGTCGTTGCAGGGCCGCATGCTGCCGGTGCTGGCCGTCCCCCGGGCGGAACGCCTCGTCGGCTGGCAGCTCGCCCGGGTGACCCCCGAGGCGATGGCGCGGCAGGTCATGGAGTCCTCTGTGGCCGACCTGACCCGGATCAGCGAGCAGCGTCGCCAGGAGACGCTGGAGGAGATCCGGGCACGTAACGATGTCGCCCACTACGCCGCCGCGTACGTGCGCAGCTTCCGCGGGTTGGTCTCCAGCTTCCTGCGCTCGTATCTGCCCGGGTCGGAGTCGCTGTGGCGGATGGCCGCGTCGGTGACCGTGCCGACGCTGGTGATCGGTGGTTCCCACGACCGGCTGGTCGACGTGCGGGTGGCACCGCAGGCTGCCCGGGTGATCCCGGACAGCCGGCTGTTGATGCTCGACGGGGTCGGGCACGTGGCCCAGATGGAGGTGCCCCGCACGGTGGCCCGGGCGGTGCTCGGGCTTCTCGCCGAGACGGAGGAGAGCGCAGCCCGCCGCGACGTGGCAGGCTGACCGGGATGTCCCAATCCCTCTCCCGCCGTGTTCCGCGCGCGACCGCCCCGGCAGTGTCCACCGCGCCCCCCACCCGCCGCCGTGGGCGGGCCGTTCTCCCACTGGTCACGCTCGCCGTGTGCGTGCTGGCCGGCGTGCCGCCGCTGGCCGGCCGGCCGTCGGCGGGCGAGGTGCCGCGTGCACCGGCCGGGGTGGCGGAACTGGCCTTGGCTCAGCCCGCGCCGTCCCTGCCCGCCGCCCCGGCCGCCGCCGGCCCGTTCGGAGCCGCCGGCCCGTTCGGAGCGGCCGGCCCGTTCGCCCCGAGTGGCCAGAGTGGCTCTATCGGCCCGGGTGGCCCGGTTCACCCGAGTGGCCGGACCGACGCGTTCACGGCGTCTGCCCCGGCGGGCTCTTCGTCGCCCACGCCGACCCCAGGCGGGTCTGCGGTGCCGGTGCTGCGGCTGCCAGGCCCGGTGCCGTCGGCTGGCAGGGGAGCTTTCCAGTACGACGATCGGGCCGGTGAGGTGCTCGGCGCGTCCGGCCGGCTGCGTCGCTACCGGGTGGCGGTGGAGAAGGAGACGGGCGAGGACGCGCGCGGGTTCGGCACGGCGGTGCAGGAGGCGCTGGCCGGGCCGGGGAGCTGGGTGGACGGTGGCCGGCTGCGGTTGCAGCGGGTGTCGGGCGAGGGCCGGCACGACTTCACGGTGTACCTGGCCACGGCGCGCACGGCGGGTCGGATGTGCGCGGCCGGCGGGGTCGACATCCGGGTGGGTGGCCGGCCGTACACCTCCTGCCGGACGCCCGGAAAGGTGATCATCAACCTGGACCGGTGGCGGACCTCGGTGCGGCACTTCGTCTCGGCCGACGTGCCGCTGTCGGTCTACCGGACATACGTGGTGAACCACGAGGTCGGGCACCAGCTCGGGCAGCGCCACGAACGCTGCCCGGCCCCGGGCCGGCCGGCTCCGGTGATGATGCAGCAGACCCTGTTCCTGAAGGGATGCGTGGCCAACCCGTGGCCGTATGTGGACGGGCGTCGCCACTCGGGCCCGCCGCTCTGACCCGGCCTCGGCACTCTGATCCGATCCTCCGGCCGTCGGTAGGGCGCGGCGGCGCGCGGGGCAACGCGAGGCGATTTCACGGTACCTGCGGCTAACGCGCGGAAATGCCCGGTTGGTCTGGCAGGCTGAGGGGGTGACTTCGGCGTCCCCTTCCGAGCCGTCCGGCCCCGCCCGCCCGTCCCCGGAGCGGTCCGGGCACCGGACGCGGCGGCTGCGCCCGCGTACCCTGCTCGGCGGCCTTGCCGGGTTGCTGGCGCTCGTCGCGGCGGCGGCCCTGATCCTCGGTGGCGGGCCGTCGGCCGGTCCGGCCGGCATCGGCGGGAGGTGGATCGTGCCCGGCGGTGGCGCGGGCGACCGGGGCGCGTCGACCGGGCAGGCCACGCCGGCCGGCTGGCCGACCAGCGGTTCCGGCCGATTCACCATGGCGGCCGGGGAATCCCCGGTCCAGGGCGCGGACGGGCCGGTGCGCCGCTACCGGGTGCTCGTCGAACAAAACACCGGCCAGGATGCGGACGCCTTCGCGGCCACCGTCGACCAGGTGCTCGGCGACCCGCGCAGCTGGATCGCCTCCGGGCAGTTGCGGGTGCAGCGGATCGCCGACGCCGACGCCGACTTCACCGTCTACCTGGCGACCCCGGCCACCTCCGAGCGGATGTGCGCGTTCGGCGGGCTGAGCACCGAGGGGTACACCTCCTGCCGACTCCCCGGCCAGGTGATCATCAACCTGGCCCGCTGGATGGAGGCGGTTGCGGACTACGGGGCCCCGTTGGAGGTGTACCGGACGTACGTGGTCAACCACGAGGTCGGGCACGAGTTCGGCGAGCTGCACGAGGCGTGCCCCGGCCCCGGCGAACCTGCGCCGGTGATGCAACAGCAGACGTACGGCCTGGACGGCTGCCTCGCCAACGCCTGGCCCTACCTCGACGGCGCCCGGTACGTCGGTGAGCTGATCCCGGGCGTCTGAGATATTCCCGCTCCCGCATGTCGGGCGACGTGGCCCCGCTCATGGCCGAGGAACGCCGGGGCGAGAGACAATGGCCTGGTTCCCACCGCCGATTCCGGGGAGTTCACCGTGTCGTTGCCCCCGCTCGTCGAACCCGCCGCCGAGCTGACCGTTGACGAGATCCGTCGCTACTCCCGCCACCTGATCATCCCCGACGTCGGTGTCGAGGGGCAGAAGCGGCTGAAGAACGCCCGGGTGCTCTGCGTGGGCGCCGGCGGCCTCGGCTCGCCGGGCCTGCTGTACCTGGCTGCCGCAGGCGTCGGGACGCTCGGCATCATCGACTTCGACACCGTCGACGAGTCCAACCTCCAGCGGCAGATCATCCACGGCGTCTCCGACATCGGCCGCTCCAAGGCCGAGTCGGCAGCGGCGTCGATCAGCGAGATCAACCCGCTGGTCCAGGTGGAGATCCACAACACGGCGCTGGACCGGGAGAACGTGCGGGAGATCTTCTCCTCCTACGACCTGATCGTCGACGGCACCGACAACTTCGCCACCCGTTACCTGGTCAACGACGCGGCGGTGCTGCTCGGCAAGCCGTACGTCTGGGGGTCGATCTACCGGTTCGACGGCCAGGCGTCGGTGTTCTGGGCCGAGCACGGCCCCTGCTACCGCTGCCTCTACCCGGAGCCCCCGCCGCCCGGCATGGTCCCGTCCTGCGCCGAGGGCGGCGTCCTCGGCGTGCTCTGCGCGTCGATCGGCTCGATCCAGGTCAACGAGGCGATCAAGCTGCTCGCCGGTATCGGGGAACCGCTGGTCGGCCGGCTGATGGTCTACGACGCCCTGGAGATGGAGTACCGCAAGATCAAGATCCGGAAGGATCCGAACTGTGTGCTCTGCGGCGAGAACCCGACGGTCACCGATCTGCTGGAGGACTACGAGGACTTCTGCGGGGCGGTCTCCGTGGAGGCCCAGGAGGCGATCGTCGACGCGACCATCACCGCGGCTGAGCTCAAGGAGTGGCAGGA
Organism: Micromonospora sp. RTGN7; assembly: GCF_033804645.1. Classification (NCBI taxonomy): domain Bacteria; kingdom Bacillati; phylum Actinomycetota; class Actinomycetes; order Micromonosporales; family Micromonosporaceae; genus Micromonospora; species Micromonospora sp. RTGN7. The sequence continues at coordinate 72,700 of NZ_JAPZLF010000024.1, forward strand.
CGCCGGCAAGGACATCTTCCTGGTCGACGTGCGCGAGCCGGCCGAGTACGAGATCGTCCGTATCCCCGGCTCGACGCTGATCCCCAAGGGCGAGATCATCTCGGGCGAGGCGCTGGCGAAGCTGCCGCAGGACAGGCAGGTCGTGCTGCACTGCAAGTCAGGCGTCCGCTCCGCCGAGGCGCTCGCCGCGCTCAAGGCGGCCGGCTTCCGCGACGCGGTGCACGTCCAGGGCGGCGTGCTCTCCTGGATCAAGCAGATCGACCCCTCGCTGCCCGTGTACTGAGGTGTGCGGAAGGGCCCCTTCCTCCACGCCTCCGGGGGGGCAGGGAAGGGGCCGCCTCCGGCAGGGACAGGGCCGTCTCCGGGCAGGGCAGCGGCACCGGGCCCGGCCGGGCAACCCCGAGGCCCGCCTCTACCTGACGGCCAACGCGCCTTCTGGCTGACCGCGGCCGGCCTGGACGCCCGCGCCGCCGGCCCGCGCTGGACCGCCGGGTCGGCGACGCGTACGCCGCGGTGGTGCACGCCGCGGCCCAGGCACCGGCTGCCCTCTTACCCCCGCAGGTGGCCGTCGCCGGTGACGACGTATTTCGTCGACGTCAGCTCCGGCAGGCCCATCGGCCCCCGGGCGTGCAGCTTCTGCGTCGAGATGCCGATCTCCGCGCCGAAGCCGAACTCGCCACCGTCGGTGAACCGGGTGGAGGCGTTCACCATGACCGCCGCCGCGTCGACCCGGGCCACGAACTCCCGGGCCGCCGACTGCGAGTCGGTGACGATGGCCTCGGTGTGCCCGGTGCCGTACCGGCGGATGTGCGTGACCGCCGCGTCGAGCGAGTCGACGACGGCGACGGAGATGTCCGCCGACAGGTACTCGGTGGCGAAGTCCTCGTCGGTCGCCGGGACCACCGAGGCGGAGTACGTGGCAACCTCCGGGGAGCCGTGCACGGTGACCCCGGCCTCGGCGAACGCGGCCAGCACCGCCGGCAGGAAGGCGTCCGCGATCCGCGCGTGCACCAGCAGCGACTCGGCGGTGTTGCAGGTCGACAGCCGCTGGGTCTTGGCGTTGAGGGTGATCGCGACGGCCTTGGCCAGGTCGGCGGCGGCGTCGACGTAGACGTGGCAGTTGCCCACCCCGGTCTCGATCACCGGCACGGTCGACTCCTCGACCACGGTGCGGATCAGCGACGCCCCGCCGCGCGGGATCAGCACGTCGACCAGGCCCCGGGCCCGCATCAGCTCCTTGACCGAGTCGCGGCTGGAGGCGTCGAGCAGCTGCACCGCGTCCGCCGGGAGCCCCGCGTCGGCGACGGCGTCGCGGAGCACCGCGACCAGGGCGGCGTTGGAGTGCGCCGCCGAGGACGAGCCGCGTAGCAGCGCCGCGTTGCCCGACTTCAGGCAGATCCCGGCGGCGTCGACCGTCACGTTGGGCCGGGCCTCGTAGATGATCCCGACCACCCCGAACGGCACCCGGACCTGGCGCAGTTCCAGGCCGTTGGGCAGGGTCGAGCCGCGGACCACCTCGCCCACCGGGTCGGGCAGCGCGGCCATCTCGCGTAGCGCGTCGGCGATGCCGGCCACCCGGGCGGCGTCGAGGGCGAGCCGGTCCAGCACGGCCGCGCTCAGTCCGGCCTCGCGCCCGGCCGCCAGGTCCGCCGCGTTCGCGGTCAGGATCTCGGGGGTACGCGCCACCAGCGCGTCGGCCATCGCGACCAGCGCGGCGTCCTTGGCCGTACGGGTGGCGACGGCCAGCGCCTCCGCCGCGTCCCGGGCCCGCCGGGCCTGCTCGACGACGCTCATCCTGCACTCCTCAGATGTCGGACGGGCCCCTGCGCGGCCCTGTTGTTCACAGCAGCACCAGGTCGTCGCGGTGGACGACCTCACGTTCGTACGCCGGGCCGAGGGCCGCGGCGAGCTCGCCGGTGGACCGGCCGAGCAGGCCGGGCAGCTCGACGGCGTCGTAGTTGACCAGTCCCCGGGCGACCGGCGCGCCCCCGGTGTCGACCAGGTCCACCGGGTCGCCCGCGGTGAACGTCCCGTCGACGGCGGTGATCCCGGCGGGTAGCAGCGACTTGCGCCGGCCCACCACGGCCGCGACCGCGCCCTCGTCGAGGTGCAGCCGGCCGCGCGGGGTGGTGGCGTGGGCCAGCCAGAACAGCCGGGCGGTCGGGCGTCGCCGCTCGGCGTGGAACAGGGTGCCGACCTGCTCGCCGGCCAGTGCATCGGCGGCCAGCGGCGCGGCGGTGAGCACCACCGGGATGCCGAAGCCGGTGGCGATCCGGGCTGCCTCGACCTTGGTGACCATGCCGCCGGTGCCGACCCCGGCCCGTCCGGCCCCGCCGATCTGCACGCCGGCCAGGTCGCCCTGGTCGCGGACCTCGGTGATCCGGGTGGACCCCGGGCGGGCCGGGTCGCCGGTCCAGAGCGCGTCGACGTCGGAGAGGAGCACCAACAGATCGGCGTGGACCAGGGCGGCGACCAGGGCGGCCAGCCGGTCGTTGTCGCCGAACCGGATCTCCTCGGTGGCCACCGTGTCGTTCTCGTTGACGATCGGCACGGCCCGCAGGTCGAGCAGCTTGCGCAGCGTCCGGTACGCGTTGCGGTAGTGCGCCCGCCGGGTCACGTCGTCGACGGTGAGCAGCACCTGCCCGACGGTGAGCCGGTGCCGGGCGAAGCCGGCCGCGTACCGGCCGATCAGCAGGCCCTGGCCGACGCTGGCGGCGGCCTGCTGGGTGGCCAGGTCGCGCGGGCGGCGGGTGAGCCCGAGCGGGGCGAGCCCGGCGGCGATCGCGCCGGAGGAGACCAGCACCACCTCGCGGCCGGCGGTGGCGAGCCCGGCGAGGGTGTCGACCAACCCGTCGACCCGGGCGTCGTCGAGGCCGCCCGACGCCGTGGTCAGCGAGGACGAGCCGATCTTGACGACGACCCGCCGGGCCGAGGTGACTGCTTCACGCACCCGCCCATTCTGCGTGGTCGGTCCCGCGTACCCGGACGCCGTTCCCATACTCTGGCCGGTCGGGACGGTTGAGGGGCGGCGGGTGTGACACCTGAGGAGTACGTCGAGGCGGTGCTGGAGCTCGTCGAGCGCATTCCGCCGGGCCGGGTGATGTCGTACGGGGCGGTCGCCGACGCGCTCGCCGAGCGCTCGGGGCGGGCGTCGGCCCGGCTGGTCGGATCGATCATGGCCCGGCACGGGGGCGGGGTGCCGTGGCACCGGGTGGTGACGTCCGCCGGCCGGCTGCCGCCCGGTCACGAGGTGGAGGCGCGGGCCCGGCTGCGCGCCGAGGGTGCCCCGCTGCGCCCGTCGGGGGTGGACATGGCGGCGAGTTGGTCCACGGAAGAGGGGATGTGACCCGGGCCATAACGTGAGTAACATTCGGCGTCATGACGCTGCCGCCGGCTGGACCCGGCACACCGTCCGGCGGGCTGCCCCGCCGGGTGCACCTCGGCTACGCGCTCGGCTCCCTGGCCACCGGCGCCTTCGGCACGGTGCCCGGCCTGCTGCTCCTGCCGTACCTGACCGACACCCTGGGCGTCGCCGCCGGGGTGGCGGCCCTGCTGGTGCTCGTGCCGAAGGCGTGGGACGTGCTGGTCAACCCGATCGCCGGGCGGATCTCCGACCGGACCAGGTCGCGCTGGGGCGCCCGCCGGCCGTACCTGCTCTTCGGCGGGCTCGCCCTCGCGGTGCTGTTCGCCGCGATCTTCGCCGCGCCGTTCGGCTCCGGCCCGGCCGCCGCCGGATACGTCGCCGTCGCGTTCCTGGCCGCCGCGACCGCGTTCGCCTTCTTCCAGGTCCCGTACGTGGCGATGCCGGCCGAGCTGACCGACGACTACGCGGAACGTACCCGGCTGATGACCTGGCGGATCGCGGTGCTGGCGGTGGCCATCCTGGTCTCCGGCGCGGTGGCCCCCGCCGTGGTGACCGCCGGCGGCGACGGCGTCGCCGGGCACCGCTGGATGGGCCTCTTCGTGGCCGCGCTGATCGTGCTCGGCGCGGTCGGGGCGTTCCTCGGCACCCGGGGCGCACCTGCCGGGGCGGTGGGCGAGAGCGAGCCGACCCTGCGCGCCCAACTCGCCGTCGCCGGGCGGAACCGGCCGTTCCGGGCGCTGCTGGTCTGCTTCGTGATCCAGTCCGCCGGGGTGGCCACCATCCTGGCCGGGGTCAGCTACTTCGCCGGCCAGGTGCTGCGCGACCCGGACACCGGGCCGACGGTGCTCTTCGCCTGCTTCGTCGGGCCGGCGCTGCTGGTGATGCCGCTCTGGACCCGGGTCGGCGCCCGGGTCGGCAAGCGGGCCGCCCTGATCGCCGCGTCGGTGCTGCTCGCCGCCGGCGCGACCGCCCTGGTCGCCGCGCCGGTACTGCCGGCCGTCGCGGTCTACCTGATGGTCGCCGTGATCGGCGTCGGATACGCCGGCCAGCAGGTCTTCGCGCTGTCCATGCTGCCCGACTGCATCGCGTACGACACCGCGCGCACCGGCCGCCGGCAGGCCGGCGTCTTCACCGGCCTCTGGACGGCGGGGGAGACCTTCGGCCTCGCCCTCGGCCCGGGCATCTACGGCCTGGTCCTTGCGCTCAGTGGCTACGTCTCGTCCGACACCGGCACGGCGGCGGCCCAGTCCGACACCGCCCGCCTGGGCGTCCTCCTCGGCTTCACCGTCCTGCCGGCCCTCCTGGTGGCCCCGCCCCTGCTCCTGCTGCGCCACTACACCCTCACCCGGGCCGACCTCCTCGCCCCCACCCCCCAGCACCGCTCCGTCGACGATGGAGTCGTGCTGGGGGAGAAGAGCCGCTGACCGCACGAGAAGGGCGTCTCCACTTGATGATCGACGACCAGGACACCGGCCGCGCGCTGCCCGAGCGTGGAATGCCGGCCGAGCAGGTGCTCGACGGCATCCGGGGGCTGCGCAAGGGGGACCGGCCCACCCACGGGGGGCGGTTGTTCGCCTACGTCTACGACCCCGCCGTGCCCGGGCTGGACGAGCTGGCCGCCGCCGCCCACGCCGAGAGCGCGCACGTCAACGGGCTCGACCCGACCGCCTTCCCGTCCCTGCTGGCGATGGAGAACGCGCTGGTCGGGGCGGCTGCCCGGCTGCTCGGTGGCGGCCCCGGCAGCACCGCTCCGGACGTCGTCGGCAGTGTCACCGGCGGCGGCACCGAGTCGCTGATCCTCGCCGTGAAGGCGGCCCGCGACGCCCACCCCGAGATCACCGCACCCCGGATCGTGGTGCCGGTCACCGCGCACGCGGCGTTCGCCAAGGCCGCCCACTACCTGCGGATCGCCCTCGACCTCGTCCCGGTCGACCCGGCCACGCTGCGCCCGTCCGCCGCCGACGTGGCCGCCGCGATCCGCCCCGACACCGTGCTGGTCGCCTGCTCCGCCCCCTCGTACGCGCACGGCGTGATCGACCCCGTCGCCGAGATCGCGGCGGTGGCCGCCGCGGCCGGGGTGCGCTGTCACGTCGACGCCTGTTTCGGCGGCTGGACCCTGCCCTGGCTGCGCCGCCTCGGCGCCCCGGTGCCGCCGTTCGACCTCGCCGTCGACGGGGTCACCTCGATCTCGGTCGACCTGCACAAGTACGCGTACGCCCCGAAGGGCGTCTCGGTGCTGCTGCACCGCGACCCGGCGCTGCGTGCCCCGCAGTACTTCGCGTACGCCGACTGGCCCGGGTACACCATGGTCAACCCGGTGATCGCCTCCACCCGCTCCGGCGGGCCGATCGCCGCCGCGTACGCCACCCTGCGGCACCTCGGCGAGGACGGCTACCTGCGGCTCGCCGGGGCGACCCGGGACGCGGTGGCCGGGCTCGCCGACGCGGTGCGGGGCGTCGACGGGCTGCGGCTGCTGGCCGAGCCCGAGTCGACCGTGGTCTGCTTCACCTCCGTAGACCCCGGGTTGGACCTGTTCGTGCTGGTCGACGAGCTGACCGTACGCGGCTGGCACACCCAGCCCCAGCTCGCGTACGGCGAGCTGCCGGCCAGCGTGCACCTCACGGTGACCGCCTCGGTGGCCCCCCGGGTGGCGGAGTTCGGCCCCGACCTGGCCGACGCGGTGGCGGCGGCCCGGGCCGCCGGGCCGGTCGAGCTGCCCGCCGAGCTGGCCGCGCTCGCCGCGACCCTGACCCCGGACGCGCTGACCCCGGAGCTGGTCGCCAGCCTGGCCGCTGGGCTCGGCCTCGGCGGCCCGGCGACCGCCCCCGGCGGCTCCGCGCCGAACGCCACCGTGAACGCCCTGCTGAACGCCGCCCCGCCGGCCCTGCGCGAGCGACTCCTGGTCGAATTCGTCGGCCTCCTGCAACGCCCGACGTACTGACCCCCCACCCCCACCCCCGCGATCTTGCAGTTGGGGCCCCGGCAAAAGGGGCGATACGCCCTTGTCGGGGGCCGTAAGCGCAAGATCGCGGGGGCGGGGGCGGGGGCGGGGGCGGGGCGGGGGTGGGGCGGGGGCGGGGGCGGGTTAGTCGGCGGGCAGGGTGAGGTCGGTGCGGACGGTGTTGTCGGCGGGGGTGCGGTCGGTGGGGAAGCTGCCCTGCACGTTCGCCCGGACCGTCAGAGCGAAGCTGGTGAGCGTCCGGGTCTGCCCGCCCGGGGCGATGTCCACCCGCACCCCGATCCGGTACGACCGGGATCCGCCGACCGGGATCCGCCGGTCGCCGGTGCAGAACATCGTCTTCGTGTCGTCGTCCTGCCCCTGGTGGAAGCAGCCGCCGAGACCGGTGCCGTCGAGGTCGACGGTCGCCTCCACCGGCAGGACCACCACCAGGTCGTTGCTGTCGTACGCGCGGGTGCCGCCGTTGGTGACGGTGAAATCCAGCCAACCCGTGTAGGCGCCCCCGCCCGGCACCAGGGTGACGGCACGCGGGGCGCTGACCGAGAGGTCGACGTACGCGGTCGAGGTCGCCGACGGGGCGGTGGGCGGGGCGGTGGGCGGGGCGGAGGGTCGGGGGGTGCGGCTCGTCGGCTCGGGTGACGGGGTGGCCGGGGTGCTCGGCGTCGGCGTACCGGTGGTGGGCGTCGAGGCCGGGGACGGCGACCACGTCGGTGTCGGGACGGCCGACCCGGTGCCCGGCCAGGCCGACGGGAAGCCGCTGGTGGCGTCGCCGGTGCCCGCCGGGGGCGGGGTCGGGACGCCCCTGCCGGCCAGCGTGACCGCACCCGCCAGCCCGAGCAGCGCCACGGCGACGGCCGGCGCGACGCTGCGGTTGCGCAGCCGCCGGTACGCCCGCCGGCGTGGCTCGTCCGGGTCGGGCTCGGCGACCCGACGCAGGCCGGCGGCGCGCAGGTCGCCGAAGGCGATCGCCAGCCGCTCGTTGTCCTGAGGCCGAGAGTCCATCTCAGTCCACCGTCCTTCGGGTGGGGCTGTCGGCGGCCACGGAGCGGCTGCCACCCGGTCGTGCGGGGTCGTCGTCGCTGAAGTGGGCGGCCAGCGCGGTCCGGGCCCGGTGCAGCCAGGACTTCACCGTGCCCGGGGCCACCCCGCAGTCCTCGGCGATCTCGTTGATCGTGAGCTCGGCCAGGTAGAACAGCACCACCGCGCGCCGGTGGTCCGCCGGCAGGGTAGCGAGCGCGTTGGTCAACGCCACCCGGTCGGGGCCCGGACCGTCCACCACCTCCAGCCGCTGGCGTTGGCTGAACAGCCGGGCCACGCGCAGCCGCCGCCACCGACTGGCCGCCGCGTTCCACGCCACCCGTCGGACCCACGCCACCGGGTCGTCGTAGTGCGCGATCCGGTGCCAGCGGGGCCAGGCCCGGCTGAACGCCTCCTGCACCAGGTCCTGCGCCTCACTCATGTCCCCGACGAACGCGTACAGCTGCACCACCAGCGGCTGGAAGTGGTGGCGGTAGACCTCGTCGAAACCCGGAGCGGCAACCTCCACCACCACGGCCCTCACTTTGATCGTCGGTTGCTCCGAGGCGGCGGGCGCCGCCGGTGCGGGAGGGGTGGGGGGGGGGGGGGGGGGGCGCGCCCCCCCCGCGGGCGCGGCGAGGGACGGCCTCTCAGGGGGGCGCTGGGGGGGCCC
>NZ_JAPZLF010000025.1:0-80659 GCF_033804645.1 Micromonospora sp. RTGN7
CACGGGGTATAAATCATAATTGGCACTGGCTTATCAAGCACCCTGTTGAGTTCTCAAAGAACAACCACACACCATCCGAAACCCCCACACAATGGGAGCCCATCCGGGGCAACTGCTTAAAACTTACCCGATCATTTCTCCGCAGAACAAATCGTTGCCAAGTTCTCCTGCGTTGAGGACCGATCCACGATGACGCACGCCTAAGATCGGCGGTCGTTTCTGTCGTGGTAAGCCGCAGACCGGCTGATCGCCGCTTCGCGGCCACCCGCCCGGCTCCTGCCGGCTTCAGTACTCTAGCCGGTCAGCTTCGCGATTGCAACCCCGTCTTACCGGAGACTTTCGCACCGCCCGGATCCAGCCTCGCTCGGCGTCTCCGCCACGAACCTGGTGCTCGCTCTCGGCCGGTTTGTCCGGCCTCCCGCTTGCAGAGAGAAAGTTACGCGTACGGGCCACCGGAAGGCAAATCAACGGCTGTCGCTACATCGCGAGCGGCCCGTGTTCCCTGGTCCGTCGGGCCGGCTCGCCCGCACCAGGGCCCCGGCGTGCCAGAGTGTCTGGCATGGACGCCGCTTCCCCCTCCCCGGGGACCACGCTCGCCGAGGAAGCACTGCTCGGGCTGTTGCTGCCGTTCTGGCAGCTGGTCATCGGCGCCGTCGTGCTGGTGGTAATCCTGGTCTCGGTCGGCCGGTTGGCCCGCCGCGGGCGGTCCCGGATGACCACCGCGTTGTTGGTCACCGCAGCCGCCATCGCCGGGCTGACCGTGATCGGGGTCCTCCTGCAGGGCTGACGACCGACAGCCGCCGGCTCCGCCCGACTCTGCTGGTCAGAGCCGGCGGTTCGCCAGGCTCGGCAGCTCGGCGCGGATGGTCCGGAGGCGGTCCAGGTCAAGGTCGACGACGGTCAGACCGGGGCCGTCCGGCACCTGGCCGAGGACCGTCCCCCACGGGTCGACGACCATGCTGCGGCCGAAGCAGGTACGCCCCGGCTCGTGGTCACCAGTCTGACCGGCCCCCGCGACGTAGCACTGGTTCTCGATGGCCCGGGCACGCAGCAGGACCTCCCAGTGATCCCGCCCGGTGTGCGACATGAACGCCGCCGGCACCACCAACAGCTGCGCTCCCCCGTCGACGGTCAGGTGCCGGTAGAGCTCGGGGAACCGAAGGTCGTAGCAGATCGACAGGCCGACCCGGACGCCCTCGACGTCGACCACGACCGGCTTCTCCCCGGGGGTGACCGTCGCCGATTCCAGGTAGGAGACCCGCCCCGGGATCTCCACGTCGTACAGGTGGATCTTGCGGTAGCTGGCGACCAGCGTGCCGGCTCGGTCGAAGACCAGCGAGGTGTTCCAGGTGTACTCCGGGTCCGGGCCCACCTCGTGGAACGAACCCGCCACCAGCCAGATGCCGAGCCTGCGGGCGACGCCGGCGAAGAACCGGCCCACCGTGCCGTCCATCGGTTCCGGCGCCGGCATGCCGGCGGGGAGGCCCAGGTAGTCGACGTACTCCGGGAGGACGGCCAGGTCCGCGCCGGCGGCGGCCGCCCGGACCAGCAGGGCCTCCGCGGCCGCCAGATTGGCGGCCCGGTCATCGCGGGCGTTGAGCTGGCAGACGGCGACACGCATGAGCCTCAGCGTACGGCCGGAAGGGCCGCTACGACAGCCTCGGACCGTCTCCGACGGCCGTGCTTCTCCCCACCGGGGGGCAAGGGGTCAGGCGGATTTCTCCTCGCGGTCCCGGCGGGCCCGGCGGCCGGTGAACTCGCGCGGGACGATCGTCGGGTTGACGTTCTCCAACACGACCTCGCGGGTGATCAGCACCCGGGCGGCGTCGGGGTTGCTCGGCACCTCGAACATCGCGGAGAGCAACACCTCTTCGATGATGGCGCGCAGGCCACGGGCACCGGTGCCGCGCAGCATCGCCTGGTCGGCAATCGCCTCCAAGGCCGGCTCGTCGAACTCCAGCTCGACGCCGTCCAGCTCGAAGAGGCGCTGATACTGCTTGACCAGGGCGTTGCGCGGCTCGGTAAGGATCCGCACCAGTGCCTCCTGGTCGAGGCTGCGCACGTTCGTGATCACCGGAAGCCGGCCGACGAACTCGGGGATCAGCCCGAACTTCAGCATGTCCTCCGGCATCACCTGGCTGAAGATGTCGTCGGTCGACCGATCGGAGACCGACCGGAGCCGGGCGCCGAAGCCGGTGCCGCCGTGGCCGGTGCGGGCCTCGATGATCTGGTCGAGGCCGGCGAAGGCACCGCCGCAGATGAACAACACGTTGGTGGTGTCGATCTGGATGAACTCCTGGTGCGGGTGCTTCCGGCCGCCCTGCGGCGGCACGTTCGCCACCGTGCCCTCCAGCATCTTCAGCAGGGCCTGCTGGACCCCCTCGCCGGAGACGTCCCGGGTGATCGACGGATTCTCCGACTTGCGGGCGATCTTGTCGACCTCGTCGATGTAGATGATGCCGGTCTCGGCGCGCTTGATGTCGTAGTCGGCGGCCTGGATCAGCTTGAGGAGGATGTTCTCCACGTCCTCACCGACGTAGCCCGCCTCGGTGAGCGCGGTGGCGTCGGCGATCGCGAAGGGGACGTTCAGCATCCGCGCGAGAGTCTGTGCCAGGTGCGTCTTGCCGCAGCCGGTCGGCCCGAGCAGCATGATGTTCGACTTGGCCAACTCGACGGCGTCGCTACCAGAACCCGGCGCGCCGGCCGCGTCTGCCTGGATCCGCTTGTAGTGGTTGTAGACCGCGACCGCGAGCGCCCTCTTCGCCTGGTCCTGGCCGACCACGTAGTTGTCGAGGAACTGGCAGATCTCCATCGGCTTGGGAAGCTCTTCCCACTTCACCTCGCCGGACTCGGCCAGCTCTTCCTCGATGATCTCGTTACAGAGATCGATGCACTCGTCGCAGATGTAGACCCCTGGGCCCGCGATGAGCTTCTTGACCTGCTTCTGCGACTTGCCGCAGAAGGAGCATTTGAGTAGGTCGCCGCCGTCACCGATCCGTGCCACCTACGTTCTCCCTGCGCTCATCGGCCGGTGTACCGGCCATGACCTGCGGACGCTGCGCTCCGTCCGTCTCCGCTCGCCTGCCGGACCGAACCGACAACGGTGCGGAACCGACGTTACCCGCTGGCGGGGGTTTCTCCGACCCCCAAATCGGGCGTGTCAGAGGCCGGCCGAGAGCAGGCCCGGCCGACCTCCGACCCGTTGCTCGCCTCAGCTGGCCGCGTTGGCGGCGAGCAGGCCCTTCTTGCGGCTGCTGAGGATGGTGTCCACGACCCCGTACTCGCGGGACTCCTCGGCTGTCATGATCTTGTCGCGGTCGATGTCCTTGCGGACCTTCTCGACCGGCCGGTTGCAGTGCCGGGAGAGCATCTCCTCCAGCTGGGTCCGCATCCGCAGGATCTCCCGGGCCTGGATCTCGATGTCCGAGCCCTGCCCGTAGCCGCCCTCGGTGGCCGGCTGGTGGATGATGATCCGCGAGTTCGGCAGCGCCATCCGCTTGCCTGCGGTGCCGGCGGCCAGCAGCACGGCGGCCGCGCTCGCGGCCTGGCCGAGGCAGACCGTCTGGATGTCCGGCCGCACGTACTGCATGGTGTCGTAGATCGCCGTCATGGCCGTGAACGAGCCGCCGGGCGAGTTGATGTACATGATGATGTCGCGGTCCGGGTCGGTGCCCTCGAGCGTCAGCAGCTGGGCCATCACGTCGTTGGCGGACGCGTCGTCCACCTGGACGCCGAGGAAGATGATCCGGTCCTCGAAGAGCTTGTTGTACGGGTTGGACTCCTTCACCCCGTACGACGTGCGCTCGACGAACGACGGCAGGACGTAGCGGTTGTGCACGGCCGCGAACTGGGGCGGCAGGCTCAGGTCGGTCATCGTCAGCTCCTCGCTCAGCTCAGGGTCCCGGCGCCTTCCGGAACCTGGGTGGCTCCGGTGATCACCTTGTCGATGAAGCCGTAGTCCATGGCCTCCTGGGCGGTGAACCAGCGGTCGCGGTCCGAGTCGGCCTCGATCTGCGCCTGGGTCTGGCCGGTGTGGTGCGCGACCCGCTCCTGGAACATCCGCTTCGTGTACAGCATCTGCTCCGCCTGGATGGCGATGTCGGAGGCGGTGCCGCCCATGCCGCCGGACGGCTGGTGCATCATGATCCGCGCGTGGGGCAGGGCGTACCGCTTGCCCTTGGTGCCCGCGCAGAGCAGCAGCTGACCCATCGAGGCGGCCATGCCCATCGCCACGGTCGACACGTCGTTGTCGATGTACTGCATGGTGTCGTAGATCGCCATACCGGAGTAGACCGAGCCACCCGGCGAGTTGATCCAGAGGAAGATGTCGCGGTCCGGGTCCTCCGCGGCGAGCAGCAGCAGCTGCGCGCAGATGCGGTTGGCTACCTGGTCGTTCACCTCGCTGCCCAGGAAGATGATGCGCTCCTTGAGCAACCGGTTGTAGACCGAGTCGTCGAGGTTGCCAATGTTGTCGCCACCGCGGGCCTCGATCGCCCGGAGCGGCTTCGTTGGGATGTGCATGTCGGTCATGGCAGCCCTTCGCTCTCCGTACCGTCTGCACCGACACTAACCGCTCGTCCGGGCGGCACACTCCCGGTCGGGGCGCTTTTCGCTCTCAGCGCAGCCCCTCGCAGACGTACCCGGAAAAGGATTTCGGCCGCCGTCCACCGGGACCGGTGGACGGCGGCCTCACCCGACGATCAGTGCTGGTGGTCGTGGTCGTGGTCGTCCGTCTCGCCGCTCTCGGCACGGATCGCGTCGAGGCTCACCTCGTTGCCCGCCGAGTCCTTGATCTTGATCCGCTCCATCACCGAGGCCAGCGCCTTGCCCCGCCGCACGTCGCCGAAGACGGCATTCGCCGCGCCGGAACGGACGAGCTGGTCGTAGTACTGCTGCGGGGCCATCCCGGCACGCTGGGCGCGGTGGACGATCTCGTGGCCGAACTCGTCGTCGGAGACCTGAACCTCCTCGGCGTCGGCCAGCGTGTCCAGCAGCAGCTGGATCTTGACCCCGTCGGTGGCCGCCTCGTTGAGCTCGGCGTCGATCTGCTCCTCGGTCTTCTCCTCGGCGGCGAGGTATTCCTCGAGGGAGGCGCCGATCCGCTCGAGCTGGTCGACCATGGCCTGCTTACGGCTCTCGACCTCCTCGCGGACCACGCCCTCCGGCGCCGGCACCTCGGCGGCCTCGACGAGCTGCTCAAGGGCCTTGTCCCGGGCGGCGTAGACCTGCTCGACGCGCTTGCCCCGGGTGACCTTCTCGCGCAGGTCGTCGCGCAGCTCCTCGATGGTGTCGAACTCGCTCGCCAGCTGGGCGAAGTCGTCGTCGAGCGCCGGCAGCTCCTTCTCCTTGACCGTGCGCACGGTCACCGCCACATCGGCGTCCCGGCCGGCGAAGTCGCCGCCGACGAGCTGGGTGGTGAAGGTGACGCTCTCGCCGGCGGCGAGGCCGACAACGGCCTCGTCCAGCCCCGGCAGAAGCTGCTTGCTGCCCACCTCGTGGGAGATGTTGGTCGCCTGCCCGCCGGGGACGTCCTCGCCGTCGACCGTGGCGTTCAGGTCGATCTGCACGTAGTCGCCCTCGGCGGCGGCCCGCTCGACGGTCTTCAGGGTGGCGAACCGCTCACGCAGGTTCTTCACCTGCTCATCGACCTCACTGTCGTCGATCTGGAGCTCGTCGACGGTGACCTCGATCGTGCTCAGGTCGGGCAGGGTGAGCTCGGGGCGGACGTCGACCTCGGCGGTGAAGTTCAGCGAGTCACCGTCGTTGAACTCGGTGATCTCGACCTCGGGGCGGCCGAGGGTCTTCAGGTCGTGCTCGCGGACCGCAGCGAGAATGGTCTGCGGGATGGCCTCCTGCACCGCCTCGTTGAGGACGGTGCCTCGGCCCACCCGCTGGTCGATCACGGCGGACGGCACCTTGCCCCGCCGGAAGCCGGGAACCTGCACCTGCTGGCCAATCTCCCGGTACGCCTTCTTGAGGCTCGGCTCGAGCTCGACGAACGGCACCTCGATGGCGAGCCGCACGCGCGTCGGGCTCAGAGTCTCGACGGTGCTCTTCACAGGCGTACTCCTTGACGGATCTCAGTTGAGTCTGGGCGGGATTCAGCCCATCGAGTGTAGGCGAGCCGGCGCGGCCCTCCGGCAGCGCCCGGGAGACCGCGCGGAATTCGGGCGGCACCCGGGGTGACCCGGTCGCGTACGACAGTCGGGGTGGCGGGATTTGAACCCACGGCCCCTCGCTCCCAAAGCGAGTGCGCTACCAAGCTGCGCCACACCCCGTGGCGACGAGAAGTGTATGCCGTCGGCACACACCGGGAGTGCCGGGGCGTCCAACGACACCCCGGGACCACCTCGACGGGCTCCCGCAACCCACGTCACAGCTCCGGCCCAGCCGCGTAGAACCGGGCGGGACGGAACCCCGAGCCGCTCGCGGCAGCGGCGCGGCCCGGGTAGGGCCACATTCAGGGAATTAGTGGCCCCCAGGCGCCTGGGGGCCACTAATTCCCTGCTTTTGTGGGGATCTCGGGTCGGGAACTGGGTTGGGCGGACGGGTACGGCGGATGGTGCCGACGGGGCGGGGACAGGGATGCGCGGCGGGGCGGGGCACCGGGTAGGCTGTCGGGGCGTACCGCGCACAGCGGGACGGACGCGGGCGTAGCTCAATGGCAGAGCTTCAGTCTTCCAAACTGACGGTGCGAGTTCGATTCTCGTCGCCCGCTCCAGCATTACCGGCCCAGGTCAGCGGCGTTGTCGCCGCACCTGGGCCGCTCTCGTCCCAACCTTTTTTTGATCTTGCGTGCCATTTGGCGTCCAGTACCGCCGACCGTGCTGTCGCAGGCGGCTTCGCGGGCCGGCCTCGAACGTCGCGGTCGTCGCACCACCCTCGTCCAGTTGGCGTACGTCGAGTGGGGCCGACACCGCCGATTCGAAGTTGATCAAAGTGCAGACATCGGCTAGCGTGCGCGCCCGTGAATTCCTTTCGCGTAACCTCCACTGTGTTGCTCTGTGCCTCCCTGATGGCTCTCGCCGCCTGCAGCGGTGAGGACACCACGACCACGTCCGGGTCCGCGCCGTCGGCTTCGACGGCTGCTTCTTCGGCCGCCCCCTCCGCCTCCTCGGCACCGTCTTCGGCCGCGGCGGACGGCACGAGCGACAAGAAGCTCTGCGAGTCCGCGAAGAAGGCCGGGGACCAGATGAAGGGTGAGCTCGTCTCCGCCCTGCAGTCCGAGGGCGGCGATGTGAAGCCGTCCACGTACAAGAAGATCCTGACCGATCTGAACGAGAAGATGGCCGCCGTTGCCGCCGAGGGAGGCGACAGCAAGGTGGCAGCCGCCCTGAAGCAGTTCGGTGCGGAGGCCCTCAAGGCCGCAGCGGCTGCCGACCCGGGAACCGCCGCCGCCGACCCCGGCTTCGAGAAGGCCGGCGAGGACCTCACCGCCGCCTGCAAGGCGGCCGGCGTCACCGTCAAATTCTGACCTCGCCGCCCTCAGTGGCCGATTTGCCACCATTGCGACTGTCACCGCGGGCCACCTTCCTGGCCCGCGATGACAGTCACGTGAGGCACCCCCGTACCCGACGGACCGCGACCCCTGCCGCCCGCGCTGCTGCCGCCAACCGGACCCGGGCCGACAGCCCGAGGGCGGGGCCACCGACCGGGGACTGTCCCGCAGGGTGACCCGCCTGCGTACGATGCCAGCCGGACATCCCCTCGTCCCGGCGGAGGTAGCGGCAGATGGCAGGCCAGCACGAGGGGTTCGCTCTCGGCGTCGACCTCGGTACGTCGAACACCGTGGCCGTGCTCCGTTGGCCGGACGGACGGACCCGGCCGCTGCTGGTCGACGGGCAGCCGGTCATCCCCTCCGGCGTGTACGCCGACGCTGACGGGCGCCTGCACGTCGGCCGGGACGCCCAGCGGTTGGCGCGGGCCGACCCGGGCCGGTACGAGCCGAACCCGAAGCGCCGGATCGACTCCCCCGGCGTACCGCTCGGCGACCGCGAGTACGCCCCCGCCGACCTGCTGGCCGCGATTCTGCACGCGGTGGGCCAGACTGCGGTCGCCACGGTCGGCTTCCTTCCCCCGGCGGTGCTGACCTGCCCGGCGTCCTGGGACAACGCCCGGCGTCAGGTCCTCGCCGACGCGCTGCTGCGGGCGGGCTGGCCGCAGGCGGCCGAGCACACCCTCTCCGGTCCCACCCCGCTCGGCACCCGGCTACTGCGCGAGCCGGTCGCCGCCGCCCGTTACTACGCCCAGGTGCTGCGTCGACCGGTGCCGGTCGGTGGTTCCATCGCCGTGTTCGACCTGGGCGGGGGCACCCTGGACGTGGCGGTGCTGCGCAACGAGGGCGCCGACCCGTGGGGTGACTCCGGTTTCGCCGTGACCGCCACCGGAGGCGTGCCCGACCTCGGCGGGCTCGACCTGGACGCCGCCCTGGTTGACCGGCTCGGCGAGCAGGTCTCCACGGCCCACCCGGCCGAGTGGGCGCGGCTGACCCACCCGGGCGACGCCGAGCAGTGGCGGGACCGGCACCGGCTCTTGGAGAGCGTCCGCGAGGCCCGGGAGATGCTGTCCCGAGCCTCCGTCGCGCCGGTGGTCGTACCCGGGTTGCGGACGGTCGCCCAGCTCGACCGGGGCGACCTTGAGCGGGTGGCCACCCCGCTGCTGGCCCGGGCCGTGGCCGAGACCGGACGGGTGGTCGCAGCCGCCGGCCTCACCCCCGACCGGCTCGCCGGGCTGTTCCTGGTCGGCGGCCCGACCCGGATGCCGCTGGTGGCCCGGATGCTGCACGCCGAGCTGGGAGTCGCGCCGACCGTGCTGGAGCAGCCGGAGCTGCCGGTGGCCGAGGGGGCACTGACGGACCTGCCGGCGCCCCGGCCCCCACGACAGGGTCCGGCCGCGTCGCCGAGGTTCGCGCCGGCGGGCAGCCTGACGGGCGTGGCAGCGGGCAACGCGGCAGGCAGCCCGGTGGCCGCGCCGGCGGGCAGCCCGACGGGCGTCACGGCCGGCGCACCGGTGGACGTACCGCCGACCGTGCCGGCGTCGGCGGGGGCCGGCGGTCTGCCGCCCACCTGGGCCGACGGCAGACCGGGGATGCCGCCGACGCTGCCCGCCGGGCCGCCCGCCCCGGCGGCCACCGCGTGGGGCGGGCCAGACCTTTCGGGTACGCCGGCGACGCCGGCCGCGCCTCGACGGCGGCGAGCCCTGTGGATCTCGATCGCGGCGGCGCTCGCCCTGGCCGGGGTGGGCGTCGGCGCCGCGCTGTGGTTCACCCGGGACCGCTACCCGGGCCTGGAGTTCGACACCCTGGCCGAGGTGAAGCGCGTCGAGGCCGGCGCGGACCGGCCGGCCGACACCTTCACCGCCCTGCTCGGCGACACCGGCTACGTGGCGTACCCGCTGCCCGACGGCCGGCTGGAGATCGCGGCGATCGACGCGGAGACCGGCAAGCAGCGGTGGCGGGAGCTGACGACGCATTCGGCGCAGCGGTGGGACCGGATCGTCGCCGTCCCCGGCGCGGTGGTGGCCTACCCGGATGCGATCGGCGTGAACGCCTCCCGCGAGCTGGTGGTTCGCGACGCCGGCTCCGGCCAGCAGCGGTGGAGCCGGGCCATCAGCGACGACGATCGGATGATCTTCGGCCGCGACGTGGCGGTGCTCGTCGACGACGCGGGCAAGCGCCTGGTCGGGCTACGGATGAGCGACGGTAAGCCGGTCTGGGAAGAGCCCAACCCGCGCGGCTCCTCGAGCAACGACCGCAGCACGGTGCTGCGCGTGGAGACCACCGAGGGCGCGGGCGGGCCGGCGTACGCCGACGGGACGCCCCGCGACCCGTGGCAGGGCCCGGCCGACCGGCTCGTGCAGATCGGCGCCGACCGATCGGCCCGGCTGCTCGACGTGGAGAAGGGCACGGTGCTGCGGACCTGGACGGGGGTGGCCGACCGGGACGACCTCGTGGCGGCGCGGGACGACCGGCTGTACGTGGTCGACGACGCCGGCGGCCGGTACCGGTTGCTCGCCTACGACCTGACCCGGGTGGCCGAGCCGACCGTGCTGCACAGCGCCCCGGACGACGCAAGGCGGGCCGAGGCGCTGGTGGCCTGCGGCGAGCACCGGGCGTGCCTGCTGGAGACCCTCTCCGGCGACGCGGAGAAGACCGAGGTGGTGGCGGTCGCCGAGGGCGCGAAGCCGGGGCGGTGGGCGGCGCCGGGGGCGAAGGAACTGGTGGCCGTGGGCGAGCACCTGGTCGTCCGCCGGGACTACCCCGAGGCGACGTCGACGCTGTTCGGGCCGGAGGGCAAAGCGGTGCTGCGCGACCGGGACGGGGTGGCCGTCCGGCTGGACGCGGGCAACATGCTGGTCTTCGCCGACCCGTTGAGCAGCAGCGAGGCCAACCGCAGCGTCGCCGGCATGGCGGTCGGCGCGAGCCGGCCGGAGGAACTGGGCGCGGTCAAGGACGTGCGGACCCAGTCCTGCTCGTGGAACACCAGCGTGCTCCTCTGCGGCGCGGCGAAGGACTTCGTGCTGTACCGCTTCGCCCCGCAGCCGTGACCCCGCCGTCGTACGGGGTCGGCGGGGTCAGTCGGTGGTGGAGGACAGCTTTCGGAAGACGGTGAGCGTCGCCGGGTCCTCGATGGTGGCCGGGACCGGCTCGTCGCGCCCCTCCACCAGGCCGCGCATCGTCCGGCGCAGGATCTTGCCGGAGCGGGTCTTCGGCAGGGCCGACACGACGGTGACCCGGCGGAACGCGGCGACCGGGCCGATCCGCTCCCGCACCCGGGCGACCAACTCGGCGGCGAGGGCGCCTGGGTCCACCTCGACACCGGCTTTGAGCACCACGTACCCGCTGGGCACCTGGCCCTTGAGCGCGTCCGCAACGCCGATGACGGCGCACTCGGCCACCGCCGGGTGGCCGGCCAACACCTCCTCCATCGCCCCGGTGGAGAGCCGGTGCCCGGCTACGTTGATCACATCGTCGGTGCGGCCCATCACGTACAGGTAGCCGTCGTCGTCGAACCGGCCGCCGTCGCCGGTCAGGTAGTAGCCGGGGAAGGCGCTCAGGTACGACCGGACGTAACGTTCGTCGTCGCCCCAGAGGGTGGGTAGGCAGCCCGGGGGCAGCGGCAGCCGGATCACGATCGACCCGTCCGTGCCGGGCGGCACCTCGGCGCCCCGCGCGTCGAGAACCCGCACGTCGTACCCGGGGACGGGCAACGACGGCGAGCCGGCCTTGATCGGTAACGGCTCCAACCCGCGCGGGTTCGCCGCCACCGGCCAGCCCGTCTCGGTCTGCCACCAGTTGTCCACCACCGGCACGCCCAGCCGCGCGCCGGCCCAGGCGAAGGTGTCCGGGTCGAGGCGTTCACCGGCCAGGAAGAGCGTCCGCAGGCTGGACAGGTCGTACCGGCCGATCCGGGTGCCGTCCGGGTCCTGCCGGCGGATCGCCCGGATCGCGGTGGGGGCGGTGAACAGGGCGGCGACCCGGTGCTGCGACACGACCCGCCAGAACGCGCCCGCGTCCGGGGTGCCGACCGGTTTGCCCTCGTACAGCACCGTCGTCGCGCCGACGAGCAGCGGGCCGTACACGATGTAGGAGTGGCCGACCACCCAGCCGACGTCGGAGGCGGCCCAGAAGACGTCGCCGGGGCCGATGCCGAAGACGTTCCCCATCGACCAGTGCAGCGCCACCGCGTGGCCACCGTTGTCCCGGACCACGCCCTTGGGCCGGCCGGTCGTGCCGGAGGTGTAGAGGACGTAGAGCGGGTCGGTGGCGGCGACGGGAATGCAGCCGGCCGGCTCGGCGCCGTCGAGGGCTTCTTCCCAGGTCAGGTCGCGGCCCGGGGTGAGCGGGGCGGGATGCTGGGGTCTTTGCACGATGACGCAGCGATCCGGGGCGTGGTCGGCCTCCGCCAGCGCCGCGTCGATGATTGGGTGGTAGGGCACGATGCGGTCCACCTCGATCCCGCACGAGGTGGCCACCACCACCTTCGGCCGGGCGTCGTCGATGCGTACCGCCAGCTCGTGGGCGGCGAAGCCGCCGAACACCACGGAGTGCACCGCGCCGATCCGTGCGCAGGCCAGCATGGCAACCACCGCCTCCGGGACCATCGCCAGGTAGAGCAGCACCCGGTCGCCCCGGCCGACCCCGAGCCGGCGCAGCGCGCCGGCGAACCGGGCGGTCTCGTCGCGCAGCTCGGTGTAGGTGTATGTGCGGACCGTGTCGGTGACCGGGCTGTCGTAGATCAGCGCCGGCTGGTCACCCCGCCCCGAGGCCACGTGCCGGTCCAGGGCGTTGTGGCAGGTGTTCAGCTCCCCGTCGGGGAACCAGCGGCACAGCGGGGCCCGACTGTCGTCGAGGATTCCCTCCGGCCGCCGGTGCCAGGCGATGTCCGCCGCCGCGTCCCGCCAGAAGCCGGTCGGGTCGGCGATGCTCCGCTCGTACGCTGCTCGATACGCGCCCATCCCGCCATGCTGGGCGTGCCGGGCGGGCGGCACGACAGCCGAACGGGTCCGGTGCGCCGGACGTACCCGCCTGGTCGCCGAACGGCCGGACCGGACGGGCTGCTCTCCGCCGACCCGCCCGGGCGGCCGGGGTCAGTTGCCGGTGACCCAGTTCCAGGCGGAGACCACCCACTCGGTCTGCTGGAGGTAGGCGACCCCCAGGCCCACCAGGAAAACCGCGGTCACCACGTGTGCGCCCCGCGCGCTGCGCCGGATCCGCCCCATCTGCCGCTCCAGGATCACCCGGCCGAGCAGTCGGGATAGCGCGAACAACCCGACCGCGACCAGCAGACTCAGCACGAAGGTGAGCACCGGAGCCCCCAGGTTGCCCCGCCCGGAGATGGCCCAGATGCCCCAACAGACGAAGGCGAAGAGCGCTCCTGCGGCGCTCCACTCGCCGCCCATCCGCAGCTGGGACAGGTGCCAGCTCAGCGGGCGGCGGGGAGCCGACACGTCGCCGGACCAGACCCTGTCGTGCCCGCCCTGGTCGACGGCGGGGAACTGCTCGGTACGCGGAGTCCGCGGCTGCCCCACCGAGGCCACACCCCGGCGGAAGGCGTCGCGCTGCGGCGGCACCCCGACACCCGGTTGCGGCGCCACCTCGACGGTCCGCTCCGCCCACGGCTGTGTCTGGTCTGCCATCTCATGTCCTCCCCTGACGTCGGCGCCGGCACCAACCGGCCCCGACTTCGAGAGTAACCAGCCGGCAAATCGGTCGCCCGCCCCCGGTGGTGTCGGTTAGACACGGATGATGACGAACACTGCCCTGCCGGTCCGCGTCGGCCACGGCGACGACTCCGACGAGTTGGTCCGGCTTATCGAGATCGCGTTCCACACCACCCTCGGCGAGGAACTTCGCGAGGCCGAACGGGGCACCTGGGAGCCCGAGCGAAGCCTGCTGATCCACGACGGCCCGGACCTCGTCGCGCATGTCTCGGCGTTCACCCGGGAGTTGACCGTGCCGGGGGCGACGGTGCCGGCCGCTCACGTGAGCGGGGTCGCGGTGCTGCCGACCCACCGCCGCCGAGGGCTGCTCACCCGGCTGATGCGCCGGCAGTTGCGTGAGCTCCGCGACGCCGGCCGAGAGCCGGTCGCCGTGCTCTGGGCCAGCGAGGGCAGGATCTACCCCCGGTTCGGCTACGGCCTGGCCGCCCGGGAGCTGACCATCGAGTGCGCCACCACCGAGCTGCGGCTGCCGGCCGTGGGCGCCGCCGAGGGCAGGCTGCGCCTCGATCGGCCGGCGTCGCGGCAACCCGAGCTGGCCCGGTTGTACGACCGGGTACGCGCTGACCGTCCCGGCTGGTCGGACCGGGACGACCGGTGGTGGCGGTACGTGCTGGGCGACCCGACCGCCGAGCGCGGGGGCGCGACCGAGCGCCACGTGGCCCTGCACGAGGGCCCGGACGGCGGGATCGACGGGTACGCCCTGTGGCGCTCGCGTCGGGGCTCCGACCAGGCCGGGCCGTACGGCGTGACGATCGTCGAGGAGATGGTGGCCGCGACGCCGGTGGCTCGCCTGGCGTTATGGCGACTGCTGGTCTCGCTCGACCTGGTCCGCCGGCTCAGCTACCGAGGGCCGGTGGACGAGCCCCTGCTGTTCCTGGTCGACGAGCCGCGCCGGCTGGAGGCCCGGCTCGCCGACGCGCTCTGGGTGCGGGTGGTGGACGTGCCGGCCGCACTGGCCGCCCGTCGGTACGCCGCAGCCGTGGACCTGGTGGTCGAGGTCACCGACGACCTGCTGCCGGAGAACGCGGGGCGCTGGCGGCTCACCGGCGGGCCGGACGGTGCCCGGTGCGTGCCCACCGACCGGCCGGCCGACCTGGCCTGCGACGTGCGGGCGCTCGGCGAGCTGTACCTGGGCGGGACAGGGCTGACGGCGCTGGCCGACGCCGGGCGGGTCGACGAGCGGCGCCCCGGCGCGCTGGCCGCCGCAGGCCCGGCGTTCACCTGGCACCGGGCCCCGTCGGGAATGGGCGAATTCTGACCGGCCTCGGGGCGGGGCAGCTCCCTAAGGGCCCGCACTGCCCCCCGGTGCTCGCTGATCAGGTCCTCTTCAACCCGCCGCAGGCTGGGGCGACGCCCGGAACGGGCACGGAGGCGAGGCGGGCGGTACGGTCGGCTGATGGGTGACGCGGAGCGACGGCGACGGCAGCTGAGGCACCACTCCGAGGGCGAGGGTCCCACGGCCGCCACGGCCGGGGGGCACGCCTCGGCGGCGCCGCCACGCCGCCGTGGCGGCGGCGCCGAGGATCGGGACGGTGAGCGAGGCCTGCGCAACCTGGTCGGTCCCGGATCTTCGCAGGTGGGGCCCCTGGCCGCGATGCGGGCCCGGGACGCCGCCCGACCGACCGACGAGGATCTGGCCGAGGCGGAGGCCCGGGTGGCCATCGTCCGGCGCAACTGGGTGCCCCGCGAGGACCTGCCCCGCTCCGGCCGCTGACCCTGCCGACCGCCCCAGGAGCGCCTACCCGACCGGGGCAGGACGAAAGCCGGGGCGGCCGGGGCCGCCCCGGAGTGGCGGGGTCAGGGCAGCTCGGGCAGTTCCCGGCTCTGCTCGTAGGCGGCGACCTGGTCGATCCGGCGGGAGTGCCGGGGGTTGCCGGAGAACGACGTGGTGAGGAACGCCTCGACGATGGCGGTCGCCTCGTCCAGGGTGTGCTGACGAGCACCGACGGCCACAATGTTGGCGTCGTTGTGCTCACGGCCCAACTGGGCGGTGTCGATGTTCCAGGCCAACGCCGCCCGGACGCCGGCGACCTTGTTGGCGGCGATCTGCTCGCCGTTGCCCGAGCCGCCGATGACGACGCCGAGGCTGCCCGGGTCGGCGACCACCCGGGCACCGGTGTGCAGGCAGAACGCCGGGTAGTCGTCGTCCGGGTCGAAGGCGTGCGGGCCGACGTCGACCACCTCGTACCCCTGCTTGGCCAAATGACCGAAAAGGTGCACCTTCAGCTCGAAACCGGCGTGGTCGGATCCCAGATAGACGCGCATACCGCGCAGTCTGTCAGGCCGTCCTCCGCGCCGCCGCAGGGGCGGCGGCGCGGAGCTGGTTTCGTCACATAAGGGCTGGTCAACGGGGTGGCCGCCCGGGGTCAGCCGGGGTGCCGGATGTCTCAGCGGGACAGTTCGGCCACCACCAGGCCGCCGCGGGCCTTCGGGGTGAACCAGGTGCTCTTGCGCGGCATCTTCTCCCGCGCCAGGTTGACCGCGACGAAGTCATCGACGGTCACCGGGGCGATCAACACGGCCGCCGCGGCCCGGCCCGCGTCGACCTCGCCGGTCAACCAGCTTGCCGGGTAGTCCCCGCCGACGTAGGTGATCCGCTTGTCACCGGCGTCGAGCCCCAGCGCGTCGCGCAGCAGCACCCGCTCGACCAGCGCATGGTCGAGGTTCTCCAGCCGGCCGCCGTCGACGTGCGGCAGGCGCACCGCGTACCCCCGGTCGGCGAGCCGGAGCGCGACGGTGCCGCCGCCCGTCGGAACCTCGAGGGGGCCGTCGATCTCGGTGACCTCGGCGCCCACGGCGCGGAGCCGGTCGACCAACTCCTGTGTGCTGACGGTCAGCTCGCTGACCAACCGGTTGTACGGCTGGATCGCGACCGAGGCGGGGGTGGTCACCACGGCCAGGAAGCGCGGCAGGCCGCCGGTCTGGGCGGCCAGGCTCCGGTGGTTGCCGTCGGCGACCACCAACTCCCCGCCGCCGGCCAGGGCGGTCAGCTCGTCCTGCTCCGGACCGGGGCCGAGCAGCCAGACGGCGTGCGTGCGGCCGGCCTGGTCGGTGTCCGTCGCGGCGGGTGCCCCGGCCGACTCGGTCGCCGCCGCGAGCGCGGCGTGCAGCTCGTCGCCCCGACCGGTCTGGAGCAGCAGTACGGGCGAAAGCAGATGCCCGAGCGCCTCGGCGAGGGCGACGCGCTCACGCACCTTCGAGATGAAGACGTCCTCGTTACGGATGACCAGGCCCGGCTCGTCCGCGCTGGTGGAGATCTGGTCGGTGTCGACCATGGCGAACAGGCCGTACGCCGACTCCTCCCGAGGCGCGCTGATCCGGTAGAGGACCACCACCTGCTCGGCCGGGGTGTAGCTGCCATCGGCCTTCGCCTCGGCGAGGCGGTTCACCGCGTCGGGAAGCGCGTCGAGGAACGACTTGCCCAGGCTCTCCGGCGCGCGGTGCGGCATCTCGATGCCGAGGGCACTGTGCGGATTCGCCTCGATGATCGCGGTGATCTCCGCGTCGTCGGCGAACTCGTCGTAGTTCTGCGCGCCGGTGCCGCCAGTGGTGATCCAGGCCCGGGCGATCGGGTGCACGACAGTCATGTCCGCTGACGCTACCGCCGCACGGTCACGCCTCGGAGCGGGCCCCGGGCCCCGTCCACCAGATGAAAGGCGGGAGCCGGCGCGACCGACGCGACGGACCGGCCCGACACGTCGGCGATCGGGGCCGGCCGGGAAAGGGCGGCCACCCGGGCGACGCCGACCACGATCGGCGGAGCCAACAGGTCGACCATCTCGGCCGGCAACGTCGGCCGGACCGTCGGCCAGCCGGCGTCGGCCACGGACCAATACGTCGCACCGGAATCCCCGGTCGCCGGCTCCGACGACGCGTCGTCGGACGTACGGCGGTGCTTACCCATCGGATGCCTCCACGAGCTGCCGGGCACCGCCCTGCAGGCCGCTGGCGGGACATCCGGGGGAACGAGCCCGGTGCCGGCCGGTGACGCCGCCCCGGCGCGTCGCGCTATCGCCGGGGCGGGCCTCCCCAGCGCTCACTCGAAGGTCGGGGCGACCTCACGGGAGCGCTTCAGCTCGTAGAAACCGGGCGTCGCGGCGACCAGCAGGACCCCGTCCCAGAGCCGGCCGGCGGCCTCGCCCTTCGGCCGCGGGGTGATCACCGGACCGAAGAAGGCCACCGTTCCGCCGTCCGGGCCGGGGGCGTGGATGACGGGGGTGCCCACGTCGGTGCCGACGGGCCGCATGCCGGCGAGGTGGCTGGCCCGCAGGGCCTCGTCGTACCCGGTGTTCTCCGCCGCCGCGGCCAACTCCGGGTCCAGGCCGGCATCGGTCAGCGCCGCCGCGAACAACTCCCGGCCCAGCCCCTCCTTACCGAGGTGGATCCGGGTGCCCATGGCGGTGTACAGGGCGCGGACGGCGTCTGGGCCGTGCTGCTGCTCGACCGCGATACAGACCCGCACCGGGCCCCAGCCGGCCGCCAGCATCCTCTGGTACTCCTCGGGCACGTCGCGCCCATCGTTGAGCACCGAGAGGCTCATCACATGGAACCGGACGTCCACGTCACGGACCTGCTCCACCTCCAGCAGCCAACGGGAGGTGATCCACGCCCACGGGCAGAGCGGGTCGAACCACATGTCGACGGCGACACGGTCGGTCACGGTGGG
The DNA here is from genome assembly GCF_033804645.1 of Micromonospora sp. RTGN7. NCBI lineage: Bacteria > Bacillati > Actinomycetota > Actinomycetes > Micromonosporales > Micromonosporaceae > Micromonospora > Micromonospora sp. RTGN7. Next base: position 17,888 of record NZ_JAPZLF010000025.1, read on the forward strand.
GTTCCCTTCGTACGGAGGGGCCGGGGGCCGAACCCTCATCCATTGATCTTCCACCCACAGCGGCAGCTACCGGTACCGGATAGAGAGCGTGACGTCGCACACCGCAAGGTGCCCGACCGTGGAAGACTCGTTACCAACTGACCGTCACGATCGGTCGATGGCTGGCGCCGCGACGGCGCACGGCGAGAATGAGATGGAGACGAACAGTGCCGGGAGTGCGCAACCTGACCCAGGTCGAGGCCACCGAGCGGGCTCGCCTGCTCGAGGTGACCGGGTATGACATCAGTCTGGACCTGTCGTCCGCCGTGCGGGCCGACGGCCGGACCTTCCGGTCGGTGACCGAGGTCCGGTTCCGCTGCGCCGAACCGGGCACGACCACCTTCATCGAGGTGGCCGCCGAGTCTGTGCGGTCGGCCACGTTGAACGGCGCACCGCTCGACATCTCCGCCTGGTCGGCGGAGACGGGCCTGACGCTGACCGGGCTGGCCGCGGAGAACACCCTTCTGGTCGAGGCCGAGTTCGCGTACTCGAACAGCGGGCAGGGGCTGCACCGCACAATGGACCCGGTTGACGGGGAGACCTACCTCTACAGCCAGTTCGAGACGGCGGATGCCCAGAAGGTCTACGCCTGCTTCGACCAGCCCGACCTGAAGAGCAGCTACACCTGGCACGCCACCGTCCCGGAGCACTGGCGGGTGGTGTCCAACATGCCGGTCGAGCGGGAGGAACCGGCCGGCGAGGGGCTCAAGGTCGTCCACTTCGTCACCTCGGTGCGGATGAGCACCTACATCACCGCGCTCTGTGCCGGCCCGTACCACGAGGTGCGGGACAGCCACGACGGCATCGACCTGGGGGTCTACTGCCGGGCCTCGATGGCGCAGTACCTGGACTCCGACGACCTGTTCCTCATCACCAAGCAGGGCTTCGACTTCTTCCACGAGCAGTTCGGGGTGCGCTACCCGCTGCCGAAGTACGACCAGCTCTGGGTGCCGGACTTCAACGCCGGCGCGATGGAGAACTTCGGCTGCGTCACCCACGCCGAGGGGCACTTCATCTTCCGCTCCCAGGTCACCGACTTCGAGTACGAGCAGCGGGCCAACACGATCCTGCACGAGCTGGCCCACATGTGGTTCGGTGACCTGGTCACCATGCGTTGGTGGAACGACCTGTGGCTGAACGAGTCGTTCGCCGAATGGGCCAGCCACTGGTGCAACGCCAAGGCCACCCGGTTCTCCGACGCCTGGACGACCTTCCTGTCGATCCGGAAGAACTGGGGCTACCGGCAGGACCAGCTCTCCTCCACCCACCCGGTGTACTGCGAGATGCCGGACCTGGAGGCGGTCGAGGTCAACTTCGACGGCATCACGTACGCCAAGGGCGCGAGTGTGCTCAAGCAGCTCGTCGCGTACGTCGGCGAGGAGCCGTTCCTGGCCGGGCTGCGGGCGTACTTCGACAAGCACGCCTGGGGCAACGCCACCTTCGACGACCTGCTCTCCGAGTTGGAGGCCGCCTCGGGCCGGGAACTGCGCAAGTTTGCCGCCCAGTGGCTGGAGACCGCCCAGGTCAACACCCTGCGCCCCGAGGTGACGATCGGCGACGACGGCAGCTACCAGCGGGTGGTGGCGCGGCAGGAGGCGCCGGCCGGGCACCCCACGCTGCGTACCCACCGGATCGGCGTGGGCCTCTACGACCTCACCGACGGCCGGCTGGTCCGTCGGGACCGGATCGAGGTCGACGTGACCGGCGAGCTGACCGAGCTGACCGACCTGCACGGCGTGCGGGCGGCGGACGTGCTGCTGCTCAACGACGACGATCTGACGTACACGAAGCTGCGCCTGGACGAGCGGTCGATGGCCACGGTGGTGCAGCACATCGCCGGGTTCGAGTCGTCGCTGCCCCGCGCCCTGTGCTGGGTGGCCGCCTGGGACATGGTCCGCGACGCCGAGCTGTCGGCCCGCGACTACGTGGCGTTGGTGCTGGCCGGGCTCCCCGGCGAGACGGACATCAACCTGGTCACCGCCACCCTCCGCCAGGCGACCACCACGCTCGTGCACTACGTCGACCCGGCGTGGGCGCCGACCGGCTGGGCGGAGCTGCACCGGACGGCGAAGGCCGCTCTGGCCGCCGCCGAGCCGGGTGGCGGTTTCCAGCTCGCCTGGGCTCGCGCCGTCATCTCGGCGTCCCGCTCCGACGAGAGCCTGGCGATGCTGCGCGGGTGGCTGGCCGGTACCGACGTGCCGGCCGGGCTGGCCGTCGACACCGAGCTGCGCTGGACGATCCTGCAGACTCTGGTGGCCAACGGGGCGGCGGGCACCGAGGAGATCGAGGCCGAGCTGGCCGGCGACCGCACCTCCAGCGGTGAGCGGGAGGCCGCGTACGCCCGCGCGCTGGTGCCGACGGCGGAGAACAAGGCCGCCGTCTGGGCCCGACTGACCGGGCCCGATGCGCTGCCGAACTGGCTGAACCGGGCGCTGTTGCAGGGCTTCGCCCCGGCCGTGCAGACGGAACTGGTCGCCCCGTACCGGGAGAAGTACTTCGCCGTGGTGGACCAGGTCTGGGCTCAGCGGGACAGCGAGCCGGCGCAGGAGTTCGTCGAGCTCGCGTACCCGGGCGCGCAGGTCTCCGAGGAGACCGTGGCCGCCACCGACGCGTGGCTGGCCGAGGAGGGGCGGCCCGCGCCGCTGCGCCGGTTGGTCGCCGAGGGCCGCGACGCAGTCGTCCGCGCGTTGAAGGCCCGCGCCCGGGACGCCCGGAGCGCCTGAGGCGGGTGTTATCCGGCCGGGGCCGGCGTGGGCGAACCGCCCCGCCGGCCCCGGCCGTTACGGGGCGGCGAGCAGGCAGGTGTCCAGGTCGGCCAGCGGTCTGCGCCGAACACGTCGACGCCCGGTCCGCGCTGCGGGCCGGGCGTCGTGGTGCGAGTGGTGTGGTCAGCCCTTGCCGGCGTGGCTGGCGAGCTGGTCGAGGCCGATGATGACGCCACCGGTCAGGTCGCCGCCGCCGAAGGCCGCCACCATGGAGAGCGCGGCGAGCTTGGTGTAGGTGTCCGGGATGCGCTTGCGGGCCTGCCGGCCGGTGACGATCTCCAGCTGCCGCTGGTTGGGCGACACCGCGATCAGGACCGACCGGTCGGGGTCGGCGAGCTGCCGGTGCAGCCGCTGGGCGTGCTCGCGGATCGGCAGGTCGAGGCCGCCGACGTAGACCGAGAAGACCAGCCCGGTCCCCTGGTCGGCCAGGCGGAGCGCCTCGTCGATGCGGAGCAGCTGACGGGTCGAGAACGGCCCGTCCAGGACCTCAGGCGGTGTTCCCGTCCCGGTCTGCATCTCACCAACGGTCACTTGCGCCTCCGGTTCCCCCGGCCGGCGGCTCGATGCCGGCCTTCTCAAGCTTGTGGCTGGTCAGTGCCGGTGCCTGCGCCCCGGCGGCCAGCGCGGTGCCGGCCGAGTCGGCCAGCTGCTCCGGACGGCCCAGGAACCAGACCGGAGTGAACTCGAAGGGCCGGCCCGGCCGATAGCGCTTGGCTGCGCCACCGGGCCCCCGGCCGCCGGCGAACGCCAGCGCGCTGATCACCAGCACCACGGCCGCCGGGATGCCGACGAAGATCAGCAACGTCTCGGTAACAGACAATCCCAACGCCCCCAGGCGGAAAGAGAGACCAGGAATCCCGGGTCGGGTGGACGATCATGGACATCGACCGCCCGACTCCGCTCCTGTTCACGTTAGCGGAGTCGACGGCCCGCCGAACTGCGGGGTGGCGATCCCACCCGCCGTCGGACCCCACCAATCCTGCCCTGTCCGGTCTCCGGCGGCCGGCCGACACGGCGGCCGACGGTCAGCTCAGGGTGCCGGCCGGCACGACCCGGCCGCAGCGGCGCCCGGCACGCACCGTTCAGATCCGCGGTCTGCCGAGGAAGCGCAGGGCGTTGCCGGAGAGCAGCTTGTCGCGCTGTGCGGCGGTCAGGAAGTCGGCCTCGTGGACCACCCGCCCCACCGGGCGTTCCCCCAGCGGGTACGGGTAGTCGCTACCGAGCAGCACCCGGTCCTCCCCCATCGTCTCCACCAGCAGCCGCAGCGCCGCCGGGGCGAAGACCACCGAGTCGACGCAGAACCGGTCGACGTACGCGCTGGGCGGGGCGGTGGACGCGCCCCGGACCAGGTCACCCCGGCGGTGCCAGGCGTTGTCGGCCCGTCCCAGCCAGAACGGGAAGCTTCCGCCGCCGTGCGCGAAGCAGATCCGCAGCGACTCCGGCACCCGGTCGAACACCCCGCCGAGGATCAGCGCCAACACCGACAGGTGCGTCTCGGCGGGCATGCCGGCCAGCCAGCGGGCCATCCACCGGTCCAGCCGGGGGCCACCGGGCATGTCCCAGGGATGCACGAACACCGGCGCACCGACCTCGGCGCAGTGCTGGAGGAAGGTCACCACGCCCGCGTCGTCCAGGTCCCGGTCGCCGACGTGGTTACCGATCTCCACCCCGACGTGCCCGGCCGCGAGGCAGCGGTCCAGCTCCGCGCAGGCGGCATCCGGGTCCTGCAACGGCACCTGGCAGAACGGCACCAGCCGGTGACCGCCGGCGGCGGTCACCTCCAGCGTCAGGTCGTTGAAGATCCGGGCCACCTTCACCGCCTGCTCGGCGGGACGGTCATAGGAGAAGAAAACCGGCGTCGGCGACACCACCTGCACGTCGACTCCGTCGGCGGCCATGTCGGCCAGCCGGGTCTGCGCGTCCCAGCACTCCGCGCCGACCGGCCGGAACTCCGTCTCCCCCACCATGATCATGGCGGCCCGCTCGGAGTCCACCCGCAGCCAGGGCCAGCCGGACCCACCGCACGCCGCGCCGAGATCCGGCCACCCCTTCGGTACGACATGCGTGTGCACGTCGACCACCGGGGTTCGCGCGGCGGAACCCCTCATCAGCCCTTGCCCGGGTGCAGCGCGCCGCACCCGCCGCAGGTGCGCGCGGCCTCGTCGGCGTAGAACGCGCCGAAGACCGGGGGCAGGTCGGCGGCGATGTCGCGGACCTGCAACTCCACCTCGTGCACCTGGTGCCCGCACTCCAGGCAGTACCACTGGAACTTCTCCAGGGTGCCCTCATCGCGGACCCGCTCGACCACCACGCCGATCGAGCCGACCTCGGGCCGCTGCGGCGAGTGCGGGGTGTTACGCGGCAACATCCACATCTGGCCCTCGCGCACGTGCACCGTACGCGGCCCCTGCGGGGTCATCAGGTTGACGTGCATGTTGCCCTTGACCTGGTAGAAGAACTCCTCGTACGGGTCGACGTGGAAGTCGGTGCGCTGGTTCGGCCCGCCCACCACCATCACGATGAAGTCGTCGGAGCCGGGGAACATCTCCCGGTTACCCACGGGCGGCTTCAGCAGGTGCTGGTTCTCCGCGACCCAGCCCGGAAAGCTGAACGGCTCGGCGATCTCACTCATGACTGACCTCTCGACGGAAGTAGGGCCACGGCCTGTATCTCGATCAGCAGGTGCGGGTGCGGCAGCTGATGCACGGCCACGGTGGTCCGGGTCGGCCCGGTGGCGTCGAAGAACTCCGCCCACACCTCGTTGTAGCCACCGAAGTCGTTCATGTTGACCAGATAGCTGGTGACCTGGGCGAGGTCGGCGAGGTCGGCGCCCACCGAGCGCAGCAGGTCACGGACGTTCCCGATCACCGCCCGGGTCTGCGCCCGGATGTCGAGGTCCGTGGTGCCCAACTCGTCGACCGAGACCCCGGCGAAGGTGTTGTCCGGCCGCCGCGAGGACGTACCGGAGACGAAGACGAATCCGCCCGCGACCTTGACGTGCGGAAACGCCCCGCGCGGCACGGCCTTTCCCGCGACGACCCGGGCCCCGTCAGCCATGCCTGCCGCCCGCCGACGGCGCGGAACGCAGCGTGGCGGTGCCGAGCTTCTCGACGACGGCCCGTACGTGCGCCCCGGGCGGCAACGGCACGGCCGCCGTGGCGGCCCCGGCCAGGAAGACCCAGCCCTGACGCAGCCGCACCCCGTGCCGTCCGGCGAGCCGCAGCCCCTCGTCCAGCGCCCGGCGGGGGTCGCCGAGGATCGCCGCCGTCGAGCCCACCTGGGCTACCCGCCCGTTGACCTCCAGGAGCACCCCGAGGTTGTCCAGCCCGTCCGGCACCGGCGACCACGGCCCGATCACGAACGCCGCCGCCGAGGCGTTGTCGGCGATCACATCCGGCAGGGAGAAGGTGAAGTTGGCGTACCGGGAGTCGATCAGCTCGATCGCCGGGGCCACGGCACGCACCGCGTCGGCGAACGAGCCGACCGGCTCACCCGGCTCGGGCAGCCGGTCCAGCAGGAACGCCACCTCCGGCTCGACCCGGGGGTGGATGAACCCGCCCACGTCGACCGTCCCGCCGTCGGGGACCCGCATCACATCGGTGAGCCGGCCCCAGATCACCTCGTCCACCCCGACCTGGGCCATCTTCGCCCGGCTGGTCAGCCCCATCTTCAGCCCGACGAGGTGCTCTCCCCGGTCGAGCCGGCGCTGCACGAGCGCGGTCTGCACCGCGTACGCGCCCTCGGCGTCCAGGCCGATCTCGGCGGCGAGCTGGCCGATCGCCGTGGCCGTGTCGGCCGCCGCGCCCAACTGCTCGGCGACGCCTGCGGTGTCCACCCCGATCATGCGATCTCCTTCTGCCCGCGCCGACCGGCGAGGTCCAGCGCCACGTCCACGATCATGTCCTCCTGGCCGCCGACCATCCGGCGCCGGCCCAGCTCGACCAGGATCGAGCGGACGTCCACCCCGTACTTCGCCGAGGCACGCTCGGCGTGCCGCAGAAAGCTGGAGTAGACCCCGGCGTACCCGAGGGAGAGCGTCTCCCGGTCGACCTGGACGGGCCGGTCCTGGAGCGGCCGGACGATCTCGTCGGCCGCGTCCATCAGCGCGAACACGTCGCAGCCGTGTTTCCAGCCGTGCAGCTCGGCGACCGCGACGAAGACCTCCAGCGGGGCGTTGCCGGCCCCGGCGCCCATCCCCGCCAGGGAGGCGTCCACCCGGACGGTCCGGCCGTGCGGGGCGTCCGGCCCGGCCGGGGCGTCGCCGACGATCCGGCCGTGCTCGACGGCGACCACGCTGTTGGCCACCCCGAGGGAGAGGTTGTGGTGGGCGTGGATGCCGATCTGCGTCTGCGGCGCCAGCACCTGCCGGTACGCGTCGACCCGCTCGGCCACGTCGGACATCAGCAGCCGCCCGCCGGAGTCGGTGACGTAGACGCAGTGCGCCCCGTACGACTCCATGAGTCTGGCCTGGGCGGCGAGCCCGGCGGGGTCGGTCATGTGCGACATCATCAGGAAACCGGCGACGTCCATGCCGTTCTCCCGGGCCCAGGAAATGTGCTGGGCGGAGATGTCGGCCTCGGTGCAGTGGGTGGCGATCCGGACGCTGGTCACCCCGAGCGCCCTGGCCGCCCGCAGGTCGGCGATGGTGCCGATCCCGGGCAGCAGCAGCGTGGTGAGCCGCGCGGCGGTCAGCACCTCGGCGGCGGCGGAGATCCACTCGGCGTCGCTGGCCGCGCCGTGGCCGTAGTTGACGCTGGACCCGGCCAGCCCGTCGCCGTGCGCGACCTCGATCGCGGCCACCCCGGCCGCGTCCAGCGCGGCGGCGATCGTGCGTACCTGCTCGACGGTGTACCGGTGGGCGACGGCGTGCATCCCGTCGCGCAGCGTCACATCCTGGACGTAGAGGTCGGTCATCGGGTCACCGTCTCCCGCAGCGCGAGCAGCCGCTCCGCCGTGCGCAGCGCGGCCGAGGTCATGATGTCCAGGTTCCCGGCGTACGCCGGGAGGTGGTGCCCGGCCCCGGAAACCTCCAGGAAGACCGAGACCTGGAGCCCGGTCAGCCGTCGGCCCAGCGCCGGCACGTACGCGTCGACCTCGTCGAACTGCACATCCTGCTTGAGTCGGTAGCCGGGGACGTACCCCTGCACGGTCGCCACCATCTCCGCCACCGACGCGACGATCGCGGCCCGGTCGGCGTCGGCGTCGGCGTCGGGGCAGAGGCAGTAGACCGTGTCGCGCATCAGCAGCGGTGGGTCGGCCGGATTCAGCACGATGATCGCCTTGCCGCGCCCCGCGCCGCCGACCACCTCGATGGCCCGTGCGGTGGTCTCGGTGAACTCGTCGATGTTGGCCCGGGTGCCCGGCCCGGCCGAGCGCGACGCGATGGAGGCGACGATCTCCCCGTACGCCACCGGGGTGACCCGGCCGACGGCGGCGACGATCGGCACCGTCGCCTGCCCGCCGCAGGTCACCATGTTCACGTTCGTCTCGTGCAGGTGCTCGTCGAGGTTGACCGGCGGCACCACGTAGGGGCCGATCGCGGCGGGGGTCAGGTCGATCACGGTCCGCCCGTACGCCCGCAGCACCTCGTCGTTGCGCCGGTGCGCGCCGGCCGAGGTGGCGTCGAAGACCAGCGCGATGTCGGCGAACTCGGGCAGCGCCACCAGCCCGTCGACGCCGTCGGCGGTGGTGGCCACGCCGAGCCCGCGGGCCCGGGCCAGGCCGTCGGAGTCCGGGTCGATGCCGGCCAGCGCCACCATCCGCAGGCTGTCACTGAGCCGGAGCACCTTGATCATCAGGTCGGTGCCGATGTTGCCGGAACCGAGGATCGCCACGCCCGTGGTCATCGGTCACCCTCCGTCGAGAAACAGGTCCGCACCGAGCCGAGCCCGGAGATCCGGGCCTCGTACGCCGCACCCGGCGTCACCGCGACCATCGGCCCGAGCGCACCGGAGAGCACCACGTCACCGGCGCGCAGCGGTTCACCGGCGCGGGCCAGCGTGCCGGCGAGCCAGGCCAACGCGTGCAGCGGATTGCCCAGGCAGGCCGCCCCGGCGCCGACGGAGACCGGCTCCCCGGCGCGTTCGAGGACCATCCCGCACAGCCGCAGGTCCACGTCGGCGAGCCGGCGCGGCGCGGTGCCGAGCACGAACAGCCCGCTGGAGGCGTTGTCGGCGACGGTGTCGACGATCGAGATGTCCCAGCCGGCGACCCGCGAGTCGACGATCTCGATCGCCGGCAACACGTGGTCGACGGCCCGGATCAGGTCGACCGTGGTGATCCGCTCCTCGGTGAGGTCCGCGCCGAGCACGAAGGCGATCTCCGCCTCGACCCGGGGCTGGAGCAGCCGCCCGAACGCCACCTCGTCGCCGTCGCCGACAGCCATCGCGTCGGTGAGCACCCCGAAGTCAGGCTGGTAGACGCCGAGGTTCTCCTGCACCGCCCGGGAGGTCAGCCCGACCTTGGCGCCCACCCGGCGTTCGCCCCGGTCGTGCCAGGCCCGCGTCTGGCGCCGCTGCACGAGGTACGCCGACGCGACGTCCCCCTCCGGCAGCAGCCGGCCACGCAGCGGCGGGCAGGGCTTGCCGCTGGCCCGGGCCGCGGTCAGCTCCCCGACGGCGGCGTCGATGTCGATGTCGGTCAAGTCAGGTCCACGCAGACGTTGGTGAGTTCGGAATAGAAGTTGAGGGAGTGCACGCCGCCCTCGCGGCCGATGCCGGACGCCTTCACCCCGCCGAACGGGGTGCGCAGGTCCCGCAGGAACCAGGTGTTGACCCAGACGATCCCGGCGTCGAGCCGGGCACCGGCGCGGTGCGCCCGCCCCACGTCCCGGGTCCACACGGTCGCGGCGAGGCCGTACTCGGTGCCGTTGGCCAGCGCGTACGCCTCCTCCTCGTCGTCGAAGGGCGCCACGTGCACCACCGGGCCGAAGATCTCCTCCCGGTTGGTGCGGGTGTTCGGGCCGAGCCCGGTGAGCACGGTGGGGCGCACGTACGCGCCGCCGTCGCGGGCGTCGCCGAAGGTCGGCGACCCACCGCCGGCGCGCACCTGCGCGCCCTCGGTGCGGGCCAGGTCGTGGTAGCCGAGCACCTTGTCCCGGTGCTGGTGGGAGATGAGCGGCATGTTCACCGTGGCCTCGTCGGCCGGCCACCCGTACGCCAGGGCGTCGGCGGACTTCGCCAGCCGGTCGACGAACTCGTCGAAGACCGGGCGCTGCGCGTAGATCCGTTCGGTGCAGAGGCAGACCTGCCCGCCGTTGGTGAAGCTCGACCGCACCGACCCGGCGATCGCCGCGTCCAGATCCGCGTCGGCGAAGACCAGCCCGGCGTTCTTGCCACCCAGCTCGAACGAGACGGCCTTCACCCCGTCGGCGGCGGCCCGCATGATCGCGCCGCCGGTGGCGGACTCACCGGTGAAGGTGATCGCGTCCACCCCGGGGTGCCGGGTGAGGAACTCACCGGCCGAGTCGGGACCGAAGCCGTGCACCAGGTTGAACACCCCGTCGGGCACCCCGGCGGTGGCCATCACCTCGGCGAGCAGGGTCGCCGAGGCGGGGGTCTCCTCGCTGGGCTTCACCACCACGGCGTTGCCGCAGGCCAGGGCCGGGGCGACCTTCCAGGTGAGCAGCAGCAGCGGCAGGTTCCACGGCACGATCACCGCAACCACGCCGACCGGCTTGCGGACCGCGTAGTTCAGCGCCCGCCCACCGCCCGGGGTGACCGTGGTGAACGACTCCGTCGGCGCGGTCGCCACGATCTCCGCGAACGCCCGGAAGTTGGCCGCCCCGCGCGGGATGTCGAGGGTGCGGGCCTGGCTGATGGACTTGCCGGTGTCGGCGACCTCGGCGGTGACCAGGTCGTCGAAGCGGCGCTCCAGCTCGTCGGCGACCCGGCGCAGCACCTCGGCGCGCTCGCGTTCACCCATCCGTCCCCACGGCCCGCGCAGCGCCGCCCGGGCGGCGGTCACCGCGTCGTCCACGGTCGCCCGGTCGGCCTCGACCACCTCGAAGACCGGCTCCCCGGTCACCGGGCTGCGTTTGGTGAACCGCCGGCCGGCGGCGCGGAACTCCCCGCCGACGAAGTTGCGCAGCAGCCCCGGCCCGCCCGCCGCCCGCCCGGTCATCAGGCCGGGGTCCCAGTGGGCGCTCATCGCCGCCGCTTCCGGGCCAGCGCCGCGCCGGCCATCCCGGCCAGCAGCGCCGCCGCACCGGCGGCCACCGCCCCCAGCACGGCCTGCTGGCCGCGGACCCGCCGCCGCACCTGCGCGTACGGGGTGGTGGAGAACGACACCAGCTCGTACTGCGAGACGTACCGGCCGGGCAGCGCCCGCTCGAGCGCGTGGTCGAGCTCCCGGCGGGCCTGGAAGACCGGGGAGGCGACCTTGTCGCGCATCTCCACGAAGTTGGCCAGCGCCATCCGGGCGATCGCCTCCGCGTCGGCCTGCCGCCGCGCCTGGAACAGCGGCAGCGCCGCCGCCCAGTCGTCACCGCACTCGTCGAGGCAGCGGTCCAGCACCACCACGTCCTCGAAGGCGCAGTTCGCGCCCTGGCCGTAGAACGGCACGATGGCGTGCGCGGCGTCGCCGATCAGGCCGACCCGACCGCCGGTCTGCCAGGGGGTGCAGCGGACCGTGCCGAGCACCCCGACCGGATTGTGCTGGTAGTCGTCGATCAGGTTCGGGGCGAGCGGGACCAGGTCCGGGTAGTGGGTGGCGAAGTGTCGTTCGATCGCCGCCGGGCTGCTCAGCGAGGCGAAGCTCGCGGTGCCGTGGGTGGGCCAGAAGAGCGTGCAGGTGAAGGAACGGTCCGGATTCGGCAGGGCGATCATCATCGAGGTGCCGCGCGGCCAGATGTGCAGCGCCGCCGGGTCGAGGGCGAACTCCCCGCCGACCGCTGGGATGGTTAGCTCCTTGTAGCCGTAGTCGAGGAAGTCGAGGCTCTCGCCCAGCACCCCGTACGCGAGGAGCTGCCCGCGCACCGCGGAGCCGGCCCCGTCTGCGCCGAGGACGACCGGCGCGGCGGCCGTGACCTTGCCCTGCGGCGTCTCGAAGGTCATCTCCCCGGTGCCCGGGTCGAGCCCGACGAGCCGGTGGTCGAACACGGCCCGCACCCCGGGCAGCGCGGTGGCGGCGGTGAGCAGGGCGTTGTTCAGCGCGCCCCGGCTGATCGAGTTGATCGCCCGGTCCCCGGCGGCGCTGTACGACTGGAACTGTGGCTCGCCCGCCACCGGGTGGATCATGCGCCCACGCATCGGCAGCGCGTCCGCCATCACCTGCTCGGCCAGGCCGATCCGGCGCAGCGCGTCGAGCCCGCGCTCGGAGAGTGCGAGGTTGATCGAGCGTCCCCGTTCGGCGGTCCCGGCGCGCGGGTCTGGACGGCGTTCGTAGAGCGCCACCCGGTAGCCGCGCCGGGCCAGGAAGCAGGCCAGCAGGCAGCCGGCGAGCCCGGCCCCGACGACGGCGATCTCGTCGTGTTCCGTGCTCATGGGTGACCCTCCACCGTTGCGGCCAGCGCGTCGGCGACCCGCCAGCAGTCGTGATACGTCGAGTAGAGCGGGACCGGGGCGAATCGGATCACGTCCGGCTCCCGGGCGTCGGCGATCACCCCGTGCTCGTGGCGCAGCCGCTTGGTCAGCTCGCCCGCGCTGCCCCCGGCGATGCGCACCGAGAGCTGGCAGCCCCGACGCTGCGGTTCGCGCGGGGTGACCACCCGCAGCGGCCGGCCGGCGGTGGCCGCGTCGAGCAGTCGCTCCAGGTACCCGGTGAGCCGGACGCTGCGCTCCCGCAGCGCCGGCATCCCGACGGAGTCGAAGACCGCCAGCGAGGTCCGCACCGGGCCCATGGCGAAGATCGGCGGGTTGGAGATCTGCCACGCCTCCACGGTGGCCGGCGGGCGGGACACCGGGGTCATCTCGAACCGGGTGGCCGCCTCGGTGCTCCACCAGCCCTCGAAACGGGGCAGGTCGGCCCGGCCGAGGTGGCGCTCGTGGACGAAGACGCCGGCCAGCGCGCCCGGGCCCGAGTTGAGGTACTTGTAGGAGCACCAGGCGGCGAAGTCGACGTCCCAGTCGTGCAGCGCCAGCGGCACGTTCCCGGCCGCGTGTGCCAGGTCCCAGCCGACCACCGCGCCGGCGGCCCGACCGGCGGCGGTGATCGCCGGGATGTCCAGCAGCTCGCCGGTGAGGTAGTTGACCCCGCCGAGCAGCACCAGCGCGACGGTGTCGCCCTCGGCGGCCAGGAGGTCCAGCACGTCGGACGTGCGCAGGGTGTCCTCGCCGGGGCGCGGGGTCAGCCGGACCACCGTGGCGTCGGGGTCGAGGCCGTGGAAGCGGGCCTGGCTGCGCACCGCGTAGCTGTCCGAGGGGAACGCGCCGTCCTCGATGACGATGCGGGTCCGCTCCCCCGCCGGGCGGTAGAAGCTGACCATCAGCAGGTGCAGGTTGACCGTGAGGGAGTTCATCACCACGGCCTCCGTGGGCCGGGCGCCGACCAGTCGTGCGACGGGCCCGGTCAACAGCTCGTGGTACGACAGCCAGGGCCGGTCGGCCTCCAGGTGCCCCTCGACGCCGAGCCGGCCCCACCCGTCCAGGTCGGCGAGGAGGTCGGCGCGGGTGGCCCGGGGCTGCAGGCCCAGGGAGTTACCCGCGAGGTATGCGGCCTCCGGGTAGCGACCGCCGTCCGCCGGCGGCACGTGGAACAGGTGCCGGTGCCCGGGATCGGCCTTGTCGAGGCGGTGCGCCTCCTGCTCCGAGGGGCGCGTCGCGTCCCGCTCCGAGATGTCCATGTCGTGCTCCTCGCTCACATCGCCGTCCGGGCCGACCACAGCTCCGGGAAGACCACCCGGGCCATGCTGCGCTGCAACCAGGCCAGGCCGGCCGAGCCACCGCTGCCGACCTTGGCACCCATGGCCCGCTGCACCGCCTTGACATGGTTCCACCGCCAGTCGCCGAACTGCTCGGCGACCTCGGCCAACGCCTCGCCGAGCAGGCGCAGGTGGTTGTCCGGGCCGCCGTCGTCTTCGTACACGGCCACCCAGGCGGCCTCCACGGCCGGTTCCGGCCGGTGCTCCTCGGCGACGTCCCGGGCAAGCAGCTCGGCGGGCATCTCGAAGCCGCGTCGGGCCAGCAGGGCGACCACGTCGTCCCAGACGCTCGGGGCGGCCAGCTCGGCGGTCAGCGCGGCGTGCACCTCGACCTGCCGGCGGAACGGCCGGATCAGGGTCGGGTCGCGCAGGCCGAGGAGGAACTCCAGGTGCCGGTACATCGCCGACTGGAAGCCGGAGCCCTCGCCGAGCAGGTTGCGGAACCGGTTGAAGTCCGCCGGGGTCATCCAGCGTAGCCCCTTCCAGGCCGCGTTGAGCCCCTCCAGGTGCAGGCCCGCCCGGCGCAGCGGAACCAGGGCGTCCCAGACCCGGTCGGCGCGCAGGCAGCGCTGCGCCTCGCGCAGCTCGTGGCAGGTCAGCCCGAAGTACAGCTCCATGATCTGGCTGATCATCAGGAAGGACATCTCGCCCGGGTCGTCGCTGAGCGGCTGCTGCAACCGGTGCAGGGTGCTGGCGTGCACGTACGCGTCGTAGGGCACCCTCTCGGCGAACTCCAGGGTCGGTTCGCCGCCGTTGCGGGCCGCCCGGGCCGCCCGCTGCTGCGGGGTCGCGGGGCGGACCGCCACGGCCGGCGCGGGGGCCTGCAGGTCCGTCTGCTCCACCTGTCGTCTCCTCCCTGAGCCGGATAGCGTCATGGTGCCCCGGTGGAACGCGAAACGGAATGCCGATTCGACGGCACTACCCGCCTTCGACCTGCCATGGCAAAAGCGAGTCTCCCATCGTGGTTTCGGAAAGGAAGGTCACGCGTGGACGACATGGACTGGGCGCTGCTGGGCGAACTCCAGGCCGACGCCCGGCTCTCCTTCAGCGAGCTGTCCCGCCGGGTGCACCTGTCGCCGCCGGCCGTGGCGGAGCGGGTCCGCCGGCTGGAGGAGTCGGGGGTGATCACCGGCTACCGGGCCCACATCGACCTGACCCGGGCCGGCCGCACGGTGGTCGCCCTGATCAGGATGTCCTGCTACGGGTCGCGCTGCATCCTGCACGACCCCGATGTGGCGGGGTGGCCGGAGATCCTGGAGATCCACCGGATCACCGGTGACGCGTGCAGCATGCTCAAGGTCGCCGCCGGCTCGATCGGGGGCTTCGAGCGGGTCATCGACCGCCTCGCCCCGTACGGCCAGCCGTCGAGCACCATGGTCCTCTCCACCCCTCTCGACTGGCACCCCGTCACCCCACTGGAAGGAAGGGCACCTTCTTAACGTCTCCGGTATAGGAAGGGCCCCCTTTTAACGCCTCCGGGGTTGCCGCACCCCTGCCCGCCGCACCGCCAGCGGCGGGTTTGCCCCCGGGCCACGGGGAAAGCAGGGCGGAACCACCCGGGGGAGGATTCCGGTGCCCGGCACCGGGAGAGGGGAAATCATGCGGGGGCTCACCGCGACACATCGCGCCCTTTCGGCCGTGTTGACCGTGCTCGGCGTCGTCGGGGCGTTCGTCCTGGCCACCGTCGCGCCGGCGCGGGCCGGGGAGAACACCTTCATCGAGGTCACGCCGAACAGCGCGCAGACCGGCACCCGGGTCCACATCCGGGCGGGCTGCGACAGCGCCAACAACCGCCAGGCGGAGGCGCAGTCCGACGCCTTCGGGCGGGTGATGCTCAAGCCCGACAACGGCTTCCTGACGGGGGAGGTCACCATCCCCGGCGACAAGCAGGCCGGCGAGTACGCCGTCGAGCTGCGGTGCGCGAACAACGCCGCCGCGACCACCACCCTCACCGTGCTGAACATGGCGCAGCCGAGCAAGGGGCCCAACACCGGAGGCGGCGGCACGGCCGACGACGGCCGGGGCACCGGCTCCCTGCTGCTGGTGGGCGGGCTGGCGGTGGCGGCCGTGGCGGCCGGGTTCGGGGTGTTCGGCACCCGTCGGCGCACCGGAACGCGAACCTGACGAGGTCCGTCATGGCCCGCCGACGTACGCGTGCCGGCCCGGCCCGGGAGCACCGGAGCACCATCCGGCGGGCTCCGGGCCGGGTCCGGGCGGCGGGCCGGCTGGTGGCCCGGGGCTACGGTCGGGTCGCCCGGGTCGTCGGGCAGATCTTCTCGGCCAGCGTCGCCACGACCGACCCGACCGCCCGCCCGGCGTCCGTCGCCGCGGGTCGCGGCGCTACGGGCCCGGGCCGGCGTCCGCTGACCCGGTCGGGCCCCGGCGCCCCGGTGCTGGTCATCGCCGCCCTGATGGCGTTGATCGTGACGATGCTCGGCGTCGAACGGGTGACCGGGTACAGCATCCTGCCGGACCGGTTCATTGCCGGCCTACGCCCGCCGCCGAAGAAGTTCCCGATCCTGCCGGCCAGCCGGCCGGTCGCCATCACCAGCGACAAGATCGACCTGGACGCCCCGGTGCACGAGGTCGGCATCGCGGCGGACGGCAGCATCGGGGTGCCCGCCGCGGACCGCGCCCAGGAAGCGGGCTGGTACGACCAGGGGCCGACCCCCGGCCAGTACGGCCCAGCGGTGATCGTGGGACACGTCGACACCCGAAGCGGGCCGGCGGTCTTCCACGGGTTGAAGGACCTGCGCACCGGCGACCGGGTGGAGATCCACAGGACGGACCGTTCGGTGGCGGTCTTCGAGGTCGACGCCGTGCACCGCTACGACAAGGCGCAACTGCCGGTGGACGAGGTGTACGGGGACTTCAGCCGGCCACGGTTGCGTCTGATCACCTGCGGCGGCCGATGGGTCGGCGGCGAGACCGGGTACGCCGACAACGTGGTCGTGTACGCCTCACTGGTGAAGGCCCGCCACGAGTGAGGCCGCCGCCCCGGTCGGGGACCGAACCGCCCGCCTCCGGTCCGGGCGGGCCGGCCCGGGGCGGGCCGGGGGTCAAGCCGGGCCGCCGGTCGGGTCAGGCCGCGGCCTCGGGTTCCCGCAGGTCGAGCCAGTCGGCCCAGCGCGGGTCGGGGGTCCGGTGGCCGAGCACCCGCCAGGCCGTCCCCTTCGGGACGCTGGGCGACGAGTGCAGCCGCCAGCCGAGCTCGGCCGGGGTCTTGGCGCCCTTGGTGTGGTTGCACCGGGCGCAGGCGGCCACCACGTTGTCCCAGGCGTGCCGGCCGCCTCGGCTGCGGGGGAAGACGTGGTCGATGGTCTCCGCCGGGCCCCGGCAGTAGGCACACCGCCAGCCGTCCCGGGCGAAGATCGCCCGCCGGGAGAGCCCGACGTGGGTGCGGTAGGGCACCCGGACGAACCGGGTGAGCCGGACCACCGAGGGGACCGGGAGCGCGTCTCGGGCGCTGTGCAGGATGCCCTCGCCGTGGGCCACGCAGACGGCCTTGGCGGAGAGGACGAGGATGGCGGCGCGACGCACCGACACGACACACAGCGGCTCATAGCTGGCGTTGAGAACCAGCGCGCCGGAGCCCACCGTGGGTCGTATGTCAGGCATCGAGCTCACCCTCCCGGTCCAGCCGCTCCCACCGCTGGCCGCGCCGGACGCGCCCGCGCATGACGGAACCACGTCCGGCGCCGGCAGGATCACCGACGTCCGTTGCGCCAATCGTCCCTGATAAGACCCGGGATTGCACGTACTAATGTCGGAAGCCTGGTAGGCATCACCCGGAACCGGACAGATCTGGCCTCTGAGCAGGGCCGGACCCCTCGACGCCTCTCGACTTTTTACACCCGTTTTCGACCTCAGTTGTGCCGGATCTGTGCCCGATGATCATGCAACACGCATTGAACTTGATGAACTTGATCAAGGTAGCCCAAGATCACTAGAGTGCCTGGCGTGAAGCGGGAAGCTCCCTCGAAGCACTGGCCATGGGTTCTCCTGTCCCTCGTCGTCCTGGCGTGCACAGGTGCGCTGGCCGTTCCTGCGGCGTGGGCGGTGAGAGCCCAGGTTGAGGCGGAACGGGGAGAGCAGGCCCCGGATGCTGCGGTAGCCGTCTACCTGCTGCGGCTGAGTAGCGGGGATGATGGCGGGCTTCGCCGAGTGCTTGCCGCCGACCGCCGCGAGAATCTGGTACGCCAGTGGCGCGCGTACCGGGCAGAGATGTCGAGATCGGCAAACCCGCCGAGCAAGCTGGAATCAGGCCCGTTGCAGGTCGACCACGTCCGAGGTGGTGGTGTCGCCCTGGTCGCCACTGAGGTTCACGCGGTCTGGTGGCAAGATCGGGTGTCGCTGGTGGGCAGTCGGCACCTTTGGCGCTTCGAGGTCCGGAAAGGCTACGGCGGGTGGCGGGTCTGGACGGTTGAGGCTCCGGCTTGGTGTGGCGGCTACATCCGTACTAGCCACTGCTGAGCGGACACCGGCCACTGATCGTCCGCCGCCTACTCAGTGGGCTTGACGAACGTGCCCTTCCCGGGCACCACGTAGACCAGGTCCTCGGCGACCAACACCCGAACCGTGTGCAGGATGGTGCCGCGGGCCAGGCCGTATTCCTGCTGGAGCCGGGCCACGCTCGGGATCGGCCGGTTGGGCAGTAGGTCGCCGCGCTCGATCTGCTCGCGCAGAATCGCCGCCAACTGTTGGTAGACCGGCACCGGCCCTTCGGGGTCGATCACGTCTCGACGGTATGCGGGTGCGGACGACACTGGTCAGTCTTGGTAGACCATGGACCACCATGTACCGGTTGCGATATCGTGCGATAAGCCCGCTGTGCTGGTCGCGGAGACCCGAACTCGCCCCAGCACGGCGGTACCCCCTGCCCCGGCCGGGCTCCTCCGAACCGGTCGGGGCAGGGGCCACCGCAGGGAGGAAGATCGTGTCTCCTGACGCACGCGCCGTAGCCCACCTCCGGCCCCCGGCACCGGGCGAGAAGCTGCTGATCAGCCGAGAGGCGTCGGTGCAGTTCGCGGGACAGCCGGCGTTCATGTTCCGGGTGATCTCGGTGTGCCCGAAGCCCAATTACCCGGGCTGGATCTGGGTCACCGGCTACCAGCTCGACGGCCAGGGCCAGGCCGTTGCCAAGCGAGAGATCTACGTGCGGCTGGCTGGTCTACAGCGCGTGCGTCGGTCTGACGGGTACCCGGGGTCGGACTCGGCTTTCGTGTCACGGCCCGGCACCCGGCGGACACCGCCACAGCAGCGCTCTTGACCTGACCGGGACCGGCCACGGCGTCGGCTCCTGGACGACGGCCCCGCCCACGGCGGCAACCTCCCCCTTCCCAGGTGCAGGGTTTGACCTGACCCGGACTTCGGTAGGGGCTGGCACGGGGGGTCGCCTGCTCGGCAACCGCGGGCGCCGCCCCCATGCTTGGGGCTTGCCGGCACTCCCCTGCGCGGCATTCTCGGAGCCAAGCTCCGGCGGCGGCCCGTTCCAACGCCGGGGTACACGAGGCTTGGTCCGCTCGGTTTCGGGGAGCTGTGCCGGCTGCGGTTGTTCTGGTAGGCCGTGCGCCGGGGCGTGACCGGCCGGAGGCCGCACGCGCGCCCCGGCGCGGACACGGCGGCGGGCCGTAGGCCCGCCCTTGACCAAGTAAAGAAAGTCTGAACACACGCTTTAGTCATGCTGTGTCAGTGGCTGCCTCGTCTGCCTGGGGTGACCTGGGTGGTGGCAGTTTGGGGTGCTGGCTGACGGCGCTGTTTTTTAGGTCGCTCAAGGTGGATGCCGCCGCGTCGCGTCGCGCGGTGAACGCCTGCGGCTCGGCTGCTGCGAGTTCGTCGAAGTACCGCACGCCTTCCGCAACTGCATTAAGGATCTGGTCCGACGGCTCTCCGAGAATGCGCGCTACGTTTCCCATATTCCACAGGGATACGGCGAGGTCGGGAAGGTAGGCGTCGCGGTTACCCCCGGTCAACTCCCGGTGCAGGTCGACGGCCTCCTGACTGACGGCCAAAGCCTCATCCCGCCGCCCCACCTCCGCCAACTGGACCGCGTGATTGTTCACCGACATGGCGAGGTCGGGAAGGTAGGCGTCACGGTTACCCGCGGCCAACTCCCGACGTAGGTCGACGGCCTCCTGACCGGCGGCCAAAGCCTCACCCCGCCGCCCCACCGCCCCCAACCGGAGCGCGTGATTGTTCACCGACGTGGCGAGGTTGGGAAGGTAGGCGTCACGGTTACCCGCGGCCAACTCCCGACGTAGGTCGACGGCCTCCTGACTGACGGCCAAAGCCTCATCCCGCCGCCCCACCTCCGCCAACCGGAGCGCGTGATTGTTCACCGACGTGGCGAGGTTGGGAAGGTAGGCGTCACGGTTACCCGCGGCCAACTCCCGGTACACGTCGACGGCTTCCTGACTGACGGCCAAAGCCTCATCCCGCCGCCCCACCTCCGCCAACCGGACCGCGTGATTGTTCACCGACATGGCGAGGTCGGGAAGGTAGGCGTCACGGTTACCCGCGGCCAACTCCCGGTACAGGTCGACGGCCTCCTGACCGGCGGCCAAAGCCTCACCCCGCCGCCCCACCGCCCCCAACCGGACCGCGTGGTTGTTCAGTAGGAACGCTCGACCATGTGGCTCGGTCGTCCCTGCTGCGGTGTGCAGGGCGTGGGTGGTCAACGCGAGCGCGATCGGGCCGAACTCGATCGACGGGTACGGCACCCGGCGGGCTGTGCGCTGGGCCCAGCCAGGGCCGAGTTCAGCCGTGGCGAGCAGGGCGGCAACCCGGGGTGCGAGGATTCCGGGGAACTGAAGGCCGACCTGGAGCACCGCCTCGGTCATCACCGGCAGATCCGCGGTCAGCGCCACGTCGATCATCTCCGTGGCGTCAGCCTGGTGGGTTCGAGCACGACTCAGGACCGTCAACGCCTGCATCGCCTGACCGGAAGCCAACCCGTGCAGCACCCTGCTGCGCTCGGCCAGAGTGCTTTCTCGCAGGACCGCGACCGCGAGGTCCTCAGCGAGCAAGTCCGGCTGCAACGTCCCCAACCCACCACCCGTCCCCGCCCCCGGATACAGACCGTACAACCAGTCCACATACCCATCCACCACCTCCGGCAGCGCCCCACCCAGACCCGGCACCCGGCGAACCAGATCCATCGCCTGCTCACGATTGTCCGCGCCTAGCAGCGCCGCCACGGCGACTAGCCGCCGCAACACGGCGTCGGCAGCCGGCCTACCCGCACCTGGTAGCCCGTCGCGGCGAGCCCGGTGCCGCCAGTACCGGGCCTCATGACCCAGCACCTCAGCCAACACGTCGTACCGGTCATCACCCCGCGGCCCACCCAACACCGCCAGCAGCGCCTGCGCATGCAACCGCAACACCGGAACATCCGAACCCGCGGCATCAACCAGACCAATCGGAGCCAAGGGAACGTTATCCGCAGGACGGCGACGCAGCCGACCGGCGAACGCCACCACCGCCTCAGCCACGATCTCCTGCGGGCTGTGATCCTCAATGCGAGCCGGCACCCCGATCACATTCGACGGCACGGTCAACGCATCCACCAGATGCGCCTGCGGCGGGTATGCCGCCGACAGCGACGACCACCACAACCCGGCCGACCGGGCCAGCAACAACACCCGCACACCACCGGCCCGCTGCGCGACACACAACAGGTGCGCCAACTCCTGCGCGTCACGGCCCTCGGCGTAATCCACCGTCAGCAGCAACCGGCCCGGCCGCTCACCCGCCTCAAGCAGCCCGACAACCTTCGCCTCCTGGTCGTGCGCCACCGGCCAACACGTCCAGCCCGTCAACCGGCCGGCAAAATGTCGCGCCAACCGGGTCTTACCCACCCCACCCGCACCCACCAACAGCCGCACGACACTCGCCGCCGGATCCGCGCACCACCTGTCCAACGTTGCGAGCAGCCACCCCCGACCCACGAACCCGACCACCGCCGCCTGCGGACGCAACAGCGACACCACCGACTCCGGCAACTCCGCCACCAACGCCCCCGCGACCACCCGATCCCGCTGCTCACCCCGCTCCCACGCAGCCCGAACCCCCTCAAGCACAGACGGCGCGAACGCTGACACCACCGCCGCCGTCGCGCCCGCGACCACAGTCCAAAGCAGCTTGTCATCGGTGACCAACGCCCATACCGCCGCCGCCACGACCACTGCGGGAGCCAGTGCCACCCACCAGTAGCGCCGGATCCACCTCACCCAATCCCGAAGCACACCCCGCACAGTACTGAAGGTGATCGAACCGACACACGGTCGATCGCCCGAGAGCAGCATCCGTTCATCGGGCATGTGCGTGCGCTGCCACCGTGCCCAGGTATCACCGAACGTAAACAGAATGACAAAGCAACCAAGGTCGGCTGTCGCGCATGTGCTGGCACGAATCCGTCAAGCATGTGGTGGGACTAGAATCTCCAGTCGTGCTACGTGCAACGGCCGATGCGTTACAGCCGATCTTGCATACACCGCTCGATGGCATTCGCCGCTTCACTGACTGACACGACCCCGGTATCGATTCGCACGTCTGCGACCGGAAGGCGAAGCGTCTGCTCGACAGCCGCAAAGCGTTGATCTTCATCCCCGGTACCCCGCGACCGGATGCGCCTGGCGAGTACGGCTGGCTGGGCATATAGCTCGACTACAGTCCAGTTCGCCTCGGTGCCGTCAGCTATAGCTTCAATTGCTTCGATCTGGCCAAGGTGCACGACTGGCACCCGGCCTAACTCCCATAGCTGCTCAAGCCCGAAGCAATCAACGAAGTATGTTGCGCCGTATCGAGTGTTCTCCCACAAAATCGCACCCGGTTCATGCCGCAACTTATCTGCTTGATCTGGGCTGATCGTCCGATAGCCGCTCATCCTTCCAGGCCCGCACTTCAGCCGCTTGAAGTGCGCGAAGCGCGGGTATCGGCCGACCATTTCAGCGGTGATTGTGTCTTTTCCGGTTGCCGGAGCGCCGTAGAGGATTACGCCTTGTCTCACAGTTCAGCCACCTTGCCGAGCAGCTCTTTCGCTTGCTCCTGAAGCGGCCTTGCGCCAGCGGAGTTGTCGACTCGGACATGCGGCACCTTCGGCGCGAACGCGAGGTCAAGTAGACCGACGTACTCGTTCCATTTTGCAAGCTTGCATTCGTCTCGGGCGGCACCACGACGACGGATGTAGGTGTGCATGGTAAGGGCGTCGCAGTAGACCCAGACGGCTTGAAGACTTCCATTGTGGGCTGCCACGGTAGCCGCAAGCCGATCACACCACGCCTGATCGCTCAGTTCCTTTAGGAAGGGCGCGGTCACGACTACCGACGCACCGCACTGCAAGTTCTCGTCCAAGGTCGCCATCAGGGCCTCATATTCGGCGGGCCTGATGATCGTCAGATACGTCTCTGACTCTCGATCATGCGGGGAGTGTCCCAAGTGCTCAAGCGCGGCCTCAACCACGGGGCGGGTCGTTGTGTCCTTATCGAGGATCGCCCAGCCTGTTTGGCGAGCGATGATGCGCCCCAGCTCTGTCTTCCCCGAGCCTGGATAGCCTCCAACCAGGATCACGCGGGGGCCTCGCCGGTCCGTCTCCGCTGCGGGGTTGTGAACGATCCTGCTTGAGCGCGCCCGGTTGATCACAAGCCCCTCCTCGGCAAGCATCGCCATCGCTCGATTGATCGTGGCGACGCTGGTGTTCCAGGACTCGGCAAGGCTCCTGGTCCCGGGGAGCTGTCGCCCATGCACCAGCCTTCCGGACTCGATGTCGTTCCGGATGGCCTGTGCGATCACGAGCGCGGCCGTCCCGCGCTGTAGCTCCTCCGGTGGATCTGACTGGGCGTTCATCGAGGGCTCCTTGTCGATGGGGGCTTGACGGTCACGAAGGCTGTGCGAGCTAACCCCCGCAGTGGCGTTTTCGCAGGTCAGCGGCCAACTTTCGTGGAACTGAGTGTATCTGTTGACTCACTCTGAATCAACCTGTTAGCCTCTGATCCAAGCTGATCCGCTCTGTTACATCGGGCGGCGACGACGGACCGGGTCTAAGTGCCCAGTAGTCGCAGGAACGACACAAACGTGAAGAGACAGAGGAGAGCGACGAGATGCGGAACATCCCGGTGAACTTGGCTGGCTTCAAGCTGCGGGTGGTGGAGGAGCCGTCGATCAAGACGGATCAGGACGGCAGGGTGAAGACGGCTTACGGGACGGATGACCCGCTGTTCGTGGTGGGCGTGTTCGCGAAGCCGGTGGCGACGGAGGACGGCTACCGGGGCAAGGGCGAGGAGTTGAAGGTGACGCTTGTGGCTAGCCCGGAGGGGATCGAAGAGGGTGACGTTGTGGAGCTGATCGGGCCGACGGTGTCGCACTGGGAGAACGAGGGCCGGTCGGGGTTGTCGTGGAAGGCGCAGGGCCTCAAGCCGGTCACGCGCTGATGTAGGAGTCTTCGGCCCTGCCCCTGGTGTGGTGGGTGACCCGTTCGAGTCGGGTCGGGGCGCTTTCGTCGGGAATGTGGTCTGCATTGGCCTCATGCTCGGGCGGGTTGTTCTTTGAGAATTTCACAGTGGATAGAACCTTGCCTAAAACTGGCCGTATTTCATTCTCGTGATTCGAAAGGAGTTTGTCATGTCGGACTTCGAGTTGATCCTTATTGGGTTGTTGTTGCTGTCGGTTTCTCTGAACGTTGGTTTGATTCGTCGTGAGGGGCGTCGGTGGCGTCGGGTGTGGCGTCTTTCTGGTCGGGAGTAGCCGCCGGTCGGTGGTTTCTATCCGCCCTTCGGAGCGCTTTTCCGGGGGCGGGTGGTGCCCACCGATCGCGTGGGGAAACCGGAAGGGACGGCGTATGAGTTTGGTGCCGGAGATCGTGAAGGCGTGGACCGGGCGTGGCCGGTATGAGGCGCTGGTCGGCAACGTGCAGGGTCTGGCGATGCTGCTGGATGGGGCAAAGAGCCTGATCAAGGCGTGTGAGCCGCCGCCGGGGACCTTGTACCAGTACGCGGCCCGGATCGAGGAGTTGGAGGACGCACACAAGCAGGCGGTGGAGGCGCTGCGGGCGTTCCATGTGCGGGTGAAGACGTACGAAGCCGACTTGGTGGCCAAGCCGTGGAAGGTGAGCTGATGTCGTACCAGATTAGCGACACGTACGACGGGATCGACCGGGCGATGCGTTTGATGCGCGGGTCGATGAAGGGAATGCCGGAACGGCACCGGTACATGCGGCACTACGACGACCTTCGTAGGGCGGTGGCGGTGCTGCTGGTCCTGCTCGAAGAGGCTACCCCGTGGATGGACGAGACGCGGGAAGCGAAGCAGGCCACGACCCGCGCGAAGCAAATGTTCGACGCGGTGCGCTGAAAGGTTCAACGGAAGGCCCGGATTGGTGATCCGATCCGGGCCTTCCTCTTGCCCAAAACACGACATTACTAATTGCCGACAAAATTGTGAAAGTGGGTGTGGGAAATGGGAAAGCGTAGTCAGGGGTGGGAATGGCGGGTTGCGGGTTGGGCCGCGCGGCACCCGGGGTTCGTTGCTGCTCCGGCCGCTGTCGCTGCTGGTGTGGCGCAGCTCGGGCCGGTGACCGCGGGTGGTGTGGTGGCGGGTGCGGTCGCGGCGGGTGTGGGCTGGTACCGGGGTCACCCCGATTCGTGGTCGGCGGTGGCGGCTCCGCAGTTGCGGGCGCTGCGTCGTCGGTGGCTGTCTCGGGCGTACCTCGGGCCTTGGTGGTCTCGGGTGGCTGAGGCGTGCGGGCTGGTCACCGTGCACCGGGTTACCGGCGTCGTCAGTGTTCCCCGGGTGATCCGCATCCGGTCGCACTCGCCATCGACGGAGACCGTGTACGTGCGGTTGTTGCTCGGGCAGACGCCGAAGCTGTGGGAGGAAGCCGCGGACGCCCTGGCCGCCGCGCTCAAGGCGGAGCGGGTCGGGGTGGAGCGGGTCCGCCCGCAGGTGATCGCGTTGATCGTGCAGCGTTCCGAGCCGTTCACGTCTGTGATCGTTCCGCCGGACCTGCCGGGTGACGCTGACGCGGCCAGTCTCGGGCGGGTGTACCTGGGTGAGACCGAACACGGCACCGACTGGTACGCGCCGTTGCTCGGGCAGCACTGGCTTGTCGGCGGGGCGTCCGGGTCGGGGAAGAACTCGGTGACGTGGATGGCGTTGCGGGCGTGCGCTCCGCTGATCCGTGACGGCCTGGTGCGGGTGCACGTGGTCAACCCGAAGGGCACGGAACTCAACGCGCTCAAGCCGGTGTCGTACCGGTACGCCGAGACTGACGCCGACATCGTGGAGCTGATGGGCTCGTTCTGGGAGACCATGCAGGGCCGTAAGCGGGTCCTCGCGGAGCAGGGGCGGCGGACCTTCGAGCTGTCCCGGGAAACCCCCCTCGACCTGTTGGTGGTTGATGAGTTGGGGGCGGTGACCGGCTACGGTGACCGGTCGTTGACCCGCGGCGTTCAGGCGGTGTTGCCGCTGATCCTGTCGCAGTCCCGGGCGCTGGGCGGCAGCGTGATCGGCGCGCTTCAGGAACCCACCAAGGACGTGATCCCGCAGCGGGACCTGTTCAGCCTGCGGGTGTGCCTGCGGGCTACGTCGGCCGGACACGTGGACATGGTCCTCGGTGAGGACATGCGCCGCCGGGGTGCCCTGGCCGACGAGATCCCGAACGTGGCGTCCTCGGCCGGGATCGGCTTCGTCGTCAAGCAGCGGTCGCGGACCCCGGTGCGGGTGCGGGCTGCCTACTGCGATGACGCCGACATCGCCGAACTCGTGCACGTCGCCGGCTGGCCGGTCTCCGAGCTGGCTGCGACGGGGCAGCGGTGAGCGACATGAGCCAGACCGGTAGGCCGGCTCGTCCGCCTCGGCCCGTTCGCAAGCTGAGTAAGCGCCTGGACGTGGCCCGGCAGCTTCACGACCTGGAGCAAGACACCGCGCTCGACATCGTGGACATCGAACGGCTCCGGGCGAGCGTGACCCGGTGCCTGTGGCTGTTCCTCGCGGTCGGGTCGGTGTTCACCACCACCGGCGTCCAGGACTTCCTAGCCGGCGACCGCAGTCCCGCCGATCCGGTGTGGTGGGGCTGCTGGGGCGTCGAACCCTGCCTAGTCGGCATCCTCATCACCATTTTGCGCTGGGAAGCCGCGATGATCGCCCGGGACATCGACATCGACTCCCGGGCCGTGGACTGGCTGAAGCGGTTCCTCCTCGGCTCCACCCTCGTCATGAACGTCATCCCGGCCCTGTTCCCCCGCGAAGGCGGCATCAGCCCGGGAATGCTCGCCGCGCACTTCATGGTCCCGATCCTCGTGTTCTTCCTGGCCGAGGTCATGCCGATCGTGCAGGCACGCTGCACCCAAGCACGCCGGGCCATCACCCTTCCCGAGAAGGCACCAACGCCCGTCCCGCCTCCGGCACCGCCGGTCGCTCCGGCTTCGGCTTCGGCTTCGGCTTCGGCTTCGGCGATCGTGTCGGCCGGCTTCATCGAACCCTCCGCCCCGGCGCAGGTTCCGGCGTCCGCTCCGGTCCAGGTGCAGGCCTCGGTTCCGGTTCCGTCACTGACGGGTGGTGCCGCCGCGGAGTCGTCGCCGCCGGCGCTGGACGGGCTGGGGATTCCGGCCGGAATGCAAGCCCAGATCCGGCGACTCGTCGACGAACTCGACCGGCCGGTGACCGCCGTCGACATCCAACAGGCCACCCGGCTACCGCTGTCGATCGCCGCACGGGTTGCCGACCGGCTGACCCCGGCCACGGCCAACGGCTACGCGCACTAACCCACCGTCTCGCGTTCGTTCTCGCCTGCCGTGCTCCTGCGCCGGGGCACGGCAGGCCCGTCTACGGAGGGATTCCATGTCACCACCACCTTCCCCCGCTCGGCCGGCATACGACGGTGAAGCCGTGTTGACCCGGTGGATGCGCACCCCGGCCTACCGGGAATGGCGGGCCGGCGTCGAGAGCGTCCAGGGCTGCCTACAACCCGTCCGCCTGGTCGGCAAGTTCGAGGTCCGACACATGGGCACCGGTGACCTGATCGCGTCTCGGCAGGGCCGGGTATGGGCGTCCTGCGGCACCCGCCGATCGGCCGTGTGCCCGACCTGCGCCGAACGGTACGCCGCTGACGCCTGGCACCTGATTCATGCGGGCATGTCCGGCGGCAAAGGCGTCCCCGCCACCGTGGCCCGGTCTACCCGCCTGTTCGTCACCCTCACCGCCCCCTCCTTCGGCCCCGTACACAACCGACCCGGCAAGCGGCCCTGCACCTGCCGACGCTGGCACCCCGAAGGACACCCGCTGCTCGGTAACCCGATCAACCCCGACACCTACGACTACCCCGGCGCGGTGCTGTGGCAGGCCCACAGCGGGAAACTCTGGCACCGCTTCACCATCGCCCTACGCCGGGCCGTCGCCGCCGCGGGTGGCCTCACCGTCCGCGAATCCGGGGCGCACCTACGGATCTCCTACGCCAAGGTTGCCGAGTACCAACGGCGCGGCCTGGTCCACTTCCACGCGATCGTGCGCGCTGATGGCCCGTCCGGTCCGGACTCGTCGCCTCCGGGGTGGCTCACCCCCGACGTGTTGGCCGACGCGGTGCGGTCCGCGGCCTCGTCCGTCCAGGTCGACACCGCACGTCCCGACGGAACCCCGCTGCCGCTGCGCTGGGGCACCCAAGTCGACGTCAAGGACATCACCGCCACCGACATCGACATCCCCGACGGTGGCGACGATGACGACGGGGACCAGGTCGTGCGTGACAACCGGCTTGCCGGCTACATCGCCAAGTACGCCACCAAGGGCACCGGCGCGACGGAGACCGGAGACCGGCGTATCCGCTCACAGGCACACATCGACCGGCTACAGGTGTCCGCTCACCACCGGGCCATGATCCAAGCCGCGTGGGACCTCGGCGGCCTCGACCAGTACGCCGAACTCAAGCTTCGCCACTGGGCGCACATGCTCGGCTTCCGCGGCCACTTCCTCACCAAATCCCGCATCTACAGCACCACCTTCAAAAACCTCCGAGCTGAGCGCCGCACCCACCAGATTCAGACCGCGCTCACCGACGCCGGCCTACCCGAAGACACCGACGTAATCGTGGTCAACGACTGGCAGATCCTCGGCGTCGGCTACGACTCCCGCGAACAACTCGAACTCGCCGCGGCGATCGGTGACCGCATCCGCTCCGCACGACGACAAGCACGAGAGGAACCCCGATGAGCGCCACCCCCACCGACCGGCTCTGGAGCGTCGCCGACGTCTCGGCGTTCCTCGGCATCCCCGTCGGCACCCTCTACCAATGGCGACACCGCCGCATCGGCCCCCGCGCCTCCCGCATCGGCCGACACCTCCGATACGACCCCGCCGACGTCCGGGCCTGGTTCCACCAGAAGGCGGCCTGACATGCCCATCGACGACCTGTGGTACCTCACCAAGCGCGGACCGGACAAGAAACGGCTTCCCTCCAAGCGGTACGGCCGGGGCAAGCGCTGGCGGGTGCGCTACGCCGATGCCGCCGGCGAGCCCCGGGAACGGCTGTTTGAGCGCAAGGTCGACGCGGAAGCCTTCGACCTCGAATGCCGCTCGGGCGTTGCGGCGGAGGTGAAGGCCAAGCGTGAGACGGACCGACTGACCTTCGCCGAGTACGCGCAGCGCTGGCAGGACTCACGGCAGGCGGGTTGGAGCGTCGAGACGCGGCGGCGTGTCCCGCAGAACCTTCGGAAGCGCCTGTTACCGACGTTCGGGGAGCGGGCCATTCGGTCGATCAACCTGACTGACGTGATGGCGTGGCTCGGCAGCCTACTCGACGAGGGTTCCGCCAAGTCCTCTATCGGCCTGTACTTCGGCGTCCTGAAGACGATTCTGAACGCCGCCGTCATCGACAAGGTGCTTCCCGAGAACCCTTGCGATGGCGTGAAACTTGCGCAGCTCCTGCGCGGGGTGTCACGGGCACCGAAGTGGGTGCCGACTGAGGATCAGGTACTCAAGCTGACCGAGGTTGTGCCCCGGCGATTCCGGGCGGCCATCTGGCTGGGAGCTGGTGAAGGCTTGCGCTTCGGCGAGGTCTTGGGCATGGAGGATGGGTCACGCTGCTTCGACTCTGCTCGTGAAGAGCTGCACGTTGTTCAGCAGTTGCGCCACTCCGTTGAACACTTCGGCGGCTTCTACCTCGCCCCACCGAAGAGCGGATCGGCCGGAACCATCGACCTGGATGCCGTAGTTGCGGAGGAGCTGGCAGCCCACATCAAGGAGGTTGGCCCAGTCGAATTCGAGCTTCCGGACATCACTGGCGGGAAGCCGCAGACCCGGCCTGCGGCTCTGCTGTTCACCACCTCCACCGGGAAGCTGATCACCGATCGGTACTGGTCCGAGCTGTGGGAAACCTGGCGGTCGGCTGCGGGCTGGCCCAAGGAAGGAACCTTCCACTCGCTGCGCCACTTCTTCGCCACGACGCTGATGAGCAACGGCGTCGAGCCGCAAGAGGTTCAGAAGGCGCTACGACACGCAAGCCTGCGGATCACGCTGGGAACCTACGTTCACTGGATGCCGAAGAGGGATCGGCGGCGTGGCCTGGTCGGGCAGATCCTCCGGCCAAGCAAGGACGGTCAGACGGTCGACCGGGTTGGTCAAGATCATCCCTAGCTTGTGCCCTGACTGTGCCAAGTGATCTTGTCTGGGCGTTCTTGCAGGCCACCCCCCGTCCCGTATCGCCCGATCAGGGATTGCACGTACTAATCCGGGGGTCCCTCGTGAAGCTCCTCCGGGCTGTGCCAAGATGGCCGGTTCCGCGCGGCCCCCGCCGGGAGGGCCGCGTACCGGATCATGGGTCCGCCGGTGGCCGGTCGGCGGCCGTGGGGTACGAAGTCAGGGTGAGTGCCCTCAGGCTGATCCCCTCCCCGATCCCCTCCCCGAGCACCACCCCGAGCGCCGACTGCCAGGGCAGCACCTCCTGCGATTGGTTGTACGAGACGACCGGTTCGGCGTGGTTCGCCGAGGGCAGCTACTGGATCCTGCTGAAGCCGCTGCGGGTGCTGCTGATCCTCGTGCTGGCGTTCCTCGCCCGCTGGGCGCTGCACCGGATGATCAAGCGGTTGGTCCGCACCACCGCCGACGGGGTGCCGACCATGTTGCGCCCGCTGCGGGAACGGGTGCCGACCGCCGGGCCGGAGCCCGGCGAGTTCGTCCCCGAGCGGCGCCGGCAGCGGACCGAGGCGATCGGGTCGGTGCTGCGCAGCCTGGTCACCGCGTTCGTCTTCGGCATCGCGCTGCTGATGATCCTGCGCGAGTTCAGCTTCGACCTGGCGCCGCTGCTGGCCAGCGCGGGCATCGCCGGTGTGGCCCTCGGCTTCGGCGCGCAGAGCCTGGTCAAGGACCTGATCGCCGGCCTGTTCATGCTGGTGGAGGACCAGTACGGCGTCGGCGACACGGTCGACCTGGGCGAGGCGACCGGCGTGGTGGAGTCGGTGGGGCTGCGGGTAACCACCGTCCGGGACGGCCGGGGCGTGCTCTGGTACATCCGCAACGGCGAGATCATCCGGGTGGGCAACAAGAGCCAGGGCTGGGCCCTGGTCGTGGTCGATCTGCCCATCGGGTTCGCCCGCACCGAGGAGGCGACGGCGGTGCTGCGGACCGCAGCGGCCTCGGTGGCGATGGACCCGGACCTGGCCCCGGAGATCGTGGAGGCGCCCGAGGTGCTGGGCGTCGAGCAGATGACCGTGGACGGCGCGGTGATCCGTACCGTCGTCAAGACCACCGCCGAGGGGCAGTTCGCGGTGGGGCGGGAGTTGCGCCGGCGGCTCGCCGAGGCGTTAGAGAATTCGGGCATAACCGCCCGGATCGCCGCCGCACGCCTCTACCCGGGCGTTCCGCTGCCCGCGCCGCAGGACGGGACTGCCGGCCGGACCGGGGCCGCCTGAACCAGAAGGACGTCGATGACCTGCGGTTCTCCTGACCGGTCGATCCAGGGGTCGCGGGCCGTGTGTCCCCTCGGGTATCGTCCGTTCGTTCAGTCGGAGATGCGACGATCAAACCGTTCGCCCTAGCCAGCCATCAGACGATCGGGCAGAATCCGGTACGCAACGCCACCTGCCGGAGCGTGATCACGTCTCGCTGATCCGTAGATCTGACGACGGTTTCCCGGGCAGGCCATCACGAGTGGCCCCCGCGGGGACGATGGAGGCCACGGTGTCCGACGAGCGACCCTCCCAGGAAGGTCCGGCAACTTTCAGTGAGGTGTTCGCCCAGCGGGAATACCGGGCAATCTTCGCCTCGAGTGCGCTCTCCTGGATCGGTGACTTCATCGCGAAGGCCGCGGTCACCGTGTTGGTCTACCACGAGACGCAGTCCGTGGGCTACTCGGCCGCCGCGTTCGCGGTCAGCTTCCTGCCCTGGCTGATCGGCGGCCCGCTGCTGGCCACCCTGGCGGAGCGGCACCGCTACCGCTCGGTGATGGTGGTGTGCGACGTGATCCGGATGGCCCTGATGGTGCTGGTCGCCATCCCGGGCAACCCGCCGTGGCTGATCCTCTGCCTGCTCTTCGCCACCACCCTGGCGAACCCGCCGAGCCAGGCCGCCCGGTCGGCGCTGATGCCGCTCATCCTCACCGGCGACCGGCTG
The DNA here is from genome assembly GCF_033804645.1 of Micromonospora sp. RTGN7. Lineage (NCBI taxonomy): Bacteria > Bacillati > Actinomycetota > Actinomycetes > Micromonosporales > Micromonosporaceae > Micromonospora > Micromonospora sp. RTGN7. Next base: position 50,144 of record NZ_JAPZLF010000025.1, read on the forward strand.
GTGGTCGGGCTCTCGCTCAACAGCAGCACCGGCCAGGCCGCCCAGGTGATCGGCTACCTGATCGGGGCGGCCATCGCCGCGGTCAACCCGACCGCGGCCCTGCTGATCAACGCGGCCACCTTTGCCCTCTCGGCGGCCCTGGTCCGCTTCGGCATCAAGGACCGGCCGCCGGCGATGAGCCCGGCACACCGCAGCCATCTGCTGCGGGAGACCGGTGCCGGCTTCCGGATAGTCTTCGGCACCCCGGTCCTGCGGGCCGTCGCCCTGCTGGTGTTCAGCTCGATGCTCTTCTCGATCGTGCCGGAGGGGCTGGCCGCCGCCTGGGCGCGGGAGGGCGCCGGTGGCGACATGGACACCGGCGTGGCACAGGCCGTCATCATGGCCGCCAACCCGATCGGCTTCATCGTCGGCGGGCTGCTGGTCGGCCGGGCGGTCGCCCCGGCCCGCCGGCTGGTCCTGATCCGCCCGCTGGCGGTGCTCGCGCCGCTGGCCCTGGTGCCGGCACTGCTCGACCCGCCGCCGCTGGCGGTGGCCCTGCTCGCCGCCCTCTGCGGCTTCGCGGTGGCCGGGCTGCTCCCGGTCGCCAACGGGCTCTTCGTCCGGGCGTTGCCCAACGGCTACCGGGCCCGCGCGTTCGGGGTGATGGCCACCGGGGTGCAGGTGATCCAGGGCTTCGCCGTGCTGGCCACCGGCCTGCTCGCCGAGCGGTTCTCGATCCCGGTGGTGGTGGGCGCGTGGAGCGCCGCCGGGGTGCTGCTGATGGCGTTCACCGCCGCGCGCTGGCCCAACCGGGCAGCGATCGACTTTGCCATCGAGGCCGCCGGGAACGCCGACGGCCCGGTGCCGCCCCGGCCGGCGGGCGAGAGCGAGAGCCACGGCGAGAGCGACGGCGACGGGAAGCTGGGCAACCTGCCCGGTGAGCGCGGCCGCCCCAGCCACGCGGTGAGCTGATGGCCGGCCCGGGTGTGACGAGGACGGCAGCGCCCCGGCCGGTACGCCCCGGCCGGCCGCGTCCGCACCTGGCAGGATGGAACGGTGAATCCCGCAGGTGAGTCCGAGCGTGCCGTGACCCTCTTCGAGGCCGTCGGCGGCGAACCCACCTTCCGCAAGCTGGTGGACGAGTTCTACGCCGGCGTGGCCACCGACCCGCTGCTCCGGCCGATGTACCCGGAGGAAGATCTCGGCCCCGCGGCGGACCGGCTGACGCTGTTCCTGATGCAGTACTGGGGCGGCCCGAACAGCTACTCCACCCAGCGGGGGCACCCCCGCCTGCGGATGCGGCACGCCCCGTTCCGGATCGGCGCGGCCGAGCGCGACGCCTGGCTGCACCACATGCGTCGGGCCGTCGACCGGCTGGACCTGCCGCCGGAGATCGCCACCGCGCTCTGGGACTACCTGGAGCGGGCCGCGTACTTCATGGTCAACGCGATGGACGACCCGGCCGGCACGGCCTGACCGCGCCGGCACGACGCCCACAGGCCGGCACGGCCTGACCCGCGCCGGCACGACGCCCACCGGCCGGCACGACGCCACCGGCCGGTGCACCGGCCGGCACGACCCCGCCCGGGCCGCGCGGGGCGACCCGGGCGGGGTCGGATCAGAGCAGCGCGCCCTCGTCGTGCAGCCAGTCCACGAAGGTGCTGGCCACCGCGGCGCCACAGTCGAGCATCTCCACCAGGAGCGCGTCGTGCGTCCCGGCGCCGAGCGGCACCTGAAGCTCCGCGTAGATCGGCAACTGACCCCGCTCGGTGGGGTCGCCGATGTACGCCTTGCAGAACCGTCGAGTGTGGTTCCACTCGTTGACCACCCGGTATGCCCGGTCGGCCCAGTCGGGCGGCACGGTCGCGTGTGGACGAGCCCGCATCACCAGGATCTCGTCCTCCGGACCCTCCAGGGTGACCAGCACCGCGTGCCGCTCCCACATGGCCAGCAGGTTGCCGTCACCGTCGGCCAGGTAGCGCACGTCCAGCAGGTCGAGCGCGTCGCAGACCCGACGGAGGCTGACCGGCGCGACGGTGGCAGACATGTCCGCGACCATCGGACGGTCAGCGGGCAGGCTGTCGTCGCCTGGTTGACGTTGGGCCGGTGGTCCGACCCGGACGGTGCTGTCGTCCACTCTGATCCCGCTTCGAGTTTCCGGTTCGCCGCCACCGGCGGGACCGGGGCGCCATGACCACCACGGCATCGCTCGCGCACCTCACTCCCCAGCGGATCCACTCGCCTACGGTGCGTTGGATCCGAGGATGGACGGTACCCGGACAGCCGGGTTGAAGCATCCCCCCAACGGTAGCCCCGGGCCAGAAGAACGACCACCGGTCATACTTTCGGCTGAGTCCCGAGCGGTGTGACGGCGAGATCCGCAACCTTCTGCGACCACACGGCTCCGTATGGTCCCACCAGGCTGACCCATCGGCCGGCCACTCGCACCTGGACATCGCCGCCGGCCGCGTCGGGAGCGGCCGGCGCGGCGGGCCTGGCGGGCCCGGCGGCGCTGCCGGGGCGGCCCAGGAAGCCCATCCGGACCAACCCCTGAACCAACCGCTGGGCGATCTCGACCGGCGGGCCGGGTGGGTCGTCCGGGGTGACCACCACCGCCACGTGGTCGAGCAGGGCGTCGCGCAGGGCCCGCTGCCCGACCGCCCGGCCGGCCACCCCCTGTGCGGCGGCCTCCCGCAGCGTCCCCGCCGCCGCTTCGGCGATCCGCCACAGCTCCCCGGCCGGCAACGCCTCCACCGGCCGGCTCGTTGACGGCGGCAACGGCCAGTGCCACTGCGTGTCCCGCCGGGCCGGCAGGGCGTCCTCGCCGGCCGCCAGCCCGGCCAGCAACTCCCGGGCGGCGACCGTCACGTCGCCGTACCCGGCGCCATCCACCGTCCGGACAGCCAGCACACCCCACGGCAGCCGGGCCCAGAGCGCCGTGCGGCCGGTCGCCCCGGCCGGGCGGAGCCGGACCAGCGCCGCCGGGTCGAGCCGGACCAGCCGGGCCAGGAACGCGCCCGCGTCGGCCACCCCGGCCAGCCGGTGCCCGCCGCCGGCCAGGTCGGCCCCGGGCGGGCGCACCGGGCCGCTCACGCCGGCACCCCGGCCGGGCCGACCCCCGGCGCGTACGCGAGCAGGAAGGCCCGCTCCTCGTCGGTGATCCGCCGGGGCCGCTTGGCGACCAGGTCGAACGGGACCAGCACCGAACGGGCGGTGCTGGCCAGCGTGTCGCCGTCGTACAGCTCGTAGCCGACGGTGAACCGGGAGGCCCGGATCTCCTCCACCCACAGCTCGATCCGGACGGTGGGGGCGGCCTCCGCGGTGGCCCGGCCCAGGGCGTAGTCGACCGGGCGCAGGTAGTCGACCTCGTGCCGACGGATGACCACCCCGTCGGCGAACGAGCCCACCCCCCAGGCCCGGCCGCCGGCGAACATCAACGCCACCCGCGCCTCCTCGTACAGGGTGAGGAAGCGCGAGTTGTTGATGTGGCCGTACGCGTCCAGGTCGGACCAGCGCAGCGTGCAGTGGTAGACGAACCTGTCAGTCACGGGTGAGCTTGCGGTAGGTCACCCGGTGCGGGCGGGCCGCCTCGGCGCCAAGCCGATCGACCTTGTTCTTCTCGTACGCGTCGAAGTTGCCCTCGAACCAGAACCACTTCGCCGGGTCCTGCTCGTCGCCCTCCCAGGCCAGGATGTGCGTGGAGACCCGGTCGAGGAACATCCGGTCGTGGGAGATGACCACGGCGCAGCCGGGGAACTCCAGCAGCGCGTTCTCCAGGCTGGACAGGGTCTCCACGTCCAGGTCGTTGGTCGGCTCGTCGAGCAGGAGGACGTTGCCGCCGATCTTCAGGGTCAGCGCCAGGTTGAGCCGGTTGCGCTCGCCGCCGGAGAGCACCTTGGTCGGCTTCTGCTGGTCCGGCCCCTTGAACCCGAACGCCGCGATGTACGCCCGCGACGGCATCTCGACCTTGCCCACCATGAGGTAGTCCAGGCCGTCGGAGACGATCTCCCAGACGCTCTTGTCGCCGTCGAGGCCCTGCCGGTTCTGGTCGACGTACGACAGCTTGACGGTAGGGCCGACCCGGACCTCGCCGCTGGTCGGCTGCTCCAGCCCGACGATGGTCTTGAACAGGGTGGTCTTGCCGACGCCGTTGGGGCCGATGATGCCGACGATGCCGTTGCGCGGCAGCGAGAACGAGAGGTTGTCGATCAACAGGCGGTCACCGAAGCCCTTGCTCAGGTTCTGCGCCTCGATCACCGTGCTGCCCAGGCGCGGGCCCGGCGGGATCTGGATCTCCTCGAAGTCGAGCTTGCGGGTCTTCTCCGCCTCGGTGGCCATCTCGTCGTACCGGTCGAGGCGGGCCTTGGACTTGGTCTGCCGCGCCTTGGCGTTGGAGCGGACCCACTCCAGTTCCTCGGTGAGCCGCTTCTTCATCTTGGCGTCGCGGCGCCCCTCGACGGCCAGTCGGGCGGCCTTCTTCTCCAGGTAGGTGGAGTAGTTGCCCTCGTAGCCGATGGCCCGGCCGCGGTCCAGCTCCAGGATCCAGCCGGCCACCTTGTCCAGGAAGTACCGGTCGTGGGTGATCGCCATGACGGTGCCCGGGTACTTGGCCAGGTGCTGCTCCAGCCAGGAGACGCTCTCCGCGTCCAGGTGGTTGGTGGGCTCGTCGAGCAGCAGCAGGTCGGGCGCCTCCAGCAACAGCTTGCAGAGTGCCACCCGACGGCGCTCACCACCGGAGAGCTGCGTCACGTCGGCGTCCGGCGGCGGGCAGCGCAGCGCGTCCATGGCCAGTTCGAGCTTGGAGTCGATGTCCCAGGCGTCGAGATGGTCCAGCTCCTCCTGGAGCTTGCCCATCTCCTCCATCAGCTCGTCGGAGTAGTCCGTCGCCATCTGCTCGGCGATGGAGTTGAACCGCTCCAGCTTGGCCTTGGTTCCCGCGACCGCCTCCTCGACGTTGCCGAGGACGGTCTTGGCATCGTTGAGCGGGGGCTCCTGGGCGAGCATGCCGACGGTGTAGCCGGGCATCAACCGGGCCTCGCCGTTGCTCGGCTTGTCCAGCCCTGCCATGATCTTGAGGAGGCTGGACTTACCGGCGCCGTTCGGGCCGACCACACCGATCTTGGCCCCCGGCAGGAAGCTCAGCGTCACATTGTCGAGCACGACCTTGTCGCCGTGCGCCTTGCGCGCCTTTTCCAGGACGTAGATGTACTGGGCCACGGTGCGGGCTACCTCCATAGGTTGTGATCTTCGAGGCCTGCGGTGCGGGCGCGGCGCGGGCTCCGAAGGTGCCGCTCGTCGCCGCCGGCCGGAGCCAGGCCCACCGCAGGCCATCCTCAATCCTGACAGGTACGGCCCGCCGCGCCCACATCACCCCGCCCAGGGGGTACGCCGAGAAGCCACCTCGGCCGATCACCGAGCCCCGGTCGAGGTGGGCGCCGTGATCACCTTCACGGTTCGGCGATTGTGGGACGGGTACCTAACTGCGACACGAGGCATCAGAGGCCGCGGCTACGCTCAGTACGCTCGAACGCGGTGGACCCGTCAGCACCCGGAGGTGGCCGATCGTGACCGTCCGCAGTTCCTTTGTCGTAGTGGCGAACCGACTACCGGTCGACGAGGTGAACACCCCGGAGGGGCGCCAGTGGCGTCGCAGCCCCGGCGGCCTGGTCACCGCGCTGCACCCCGTTCTCGTCGAACAGCAGGGCACCTGGGTCGGCTGGGCCGGCGGCACCGGCGCCGCCCCCGAGCCGTTCGACCTGGAGGGAATCCGGCTGCACCCGGTGCCGCTGAGCGCCGAGGAGCTGGAGCGCTACTACGAGGGCCAGTCGAACGCGACGATCTGGCCGCTCTACCACGACGCGGTGGAGACCCCGGCGTACAAGCGCCGCTGGCGCGAGGCGTACCGGCTGGTCAACGCGCGGTTCGCGGAGGCCGCTGCGGAGGTCGCGGCAGAGGGCGCGACGGTCTGGGTGCAGGACTACCAGCTCCAGTTGGTGCCGGCGATGCTCCGCGAGCTCCGCCCTGACCTGCGGATCGGCTTCTTCCTGCACATCCCGTTCCCGCCGATCGAGCTGTTCATGCAGATGCCGTTCCGCGCCGAGATCCTGCGCGGGCTGCTCGGCGCGGACCTGGTCGGCTTCCAGCAGCGGCTGGCCGCGCAGAACTTCGTCCGGCTGGCCCGGCACCTGCTCGGGCTGCGCTACGAGGGGCAGATGATCCAGGTCGACGGCCGTCAGGTGAAGGCGGGCGCCTTCCCCATCTCGATCGAGACCAGGGAGATGGAGCGGCTGGCCGAGGACCCGGCGATCCAGGCCCGGGCCAAGCAGATCCGCGAGGAGCTGGGCAACCCGAAGACGATCATCCTGGGCGTCGACCGGCTGGACTACACGAAGGGCATCGAGCTCCGGCTCAAGGCCTTCCGCGAGTTGCTCGCCGACGGCAAGCTGACCGTGCCGGACGCCGTCATGGTGCAGGTCGCCACGCCGAGCCGGGAGCGGGTGGAGCACTACCAGGCGCTCCGTGTCAAGGTCGAACGTGAAGTCGGCCGGATCAACGGCGAGTTCGGAAGGGTGGGCGTGCCTGCGGTGCACTACCTGCATCAGTCGTACAGTCGCAGTGAACTGGCGGCGATGTACGTGGCCGCCGACGTAATGATGGTGACCCCCCTTCGAGACGGAATGAATCTAGTGGCCAAGGAGTACGTCGCATCGCGCGCCGACCTGGGTGGCGCGCTCGTGCTCAGTGAGTTCGCCGGCGCAGCCACCGAGCTGCGCCAGGCATTTTTGTGTAATCCGCACGATCCTGACGCCGTCAAGGACGCGTTGCTCAAGGCCGTGCATGTCGAGAAGCCCGAGGCCCGCCGGCGCATGCGTGTCATGCAGCGGCACCTGCGCACCCACGATGTGGGGCACTGGGCGAAGTCGTTCCTCACCGAGCTTGGTGTCCCCGATTCGGAGGCTGCGTGAACACGTCCGTCCATGACGGGGCGGCCTTGGCCGCAGGAGTGTTGGATCCCGAGCTTCGGGCCGCCATCGGCCGGATAGCCCGGGTCCCCCAACTCCTCGTCGCCTGCGACTACGACGGCACCCTCGCGCCGATCGTGGAGGACCCGAGCAAGGCCGTGCCGCTGCCCGAGTCGGTCGCGGCCGTCCGGGCGCTCGCCGCGCTGCCGCAGACCACGGTGGCTGTGGTCTCCGGCCGGGCGCTACGCGACCTGGCCACGCTCTCCCGGCTACCCAGCGAGGTGCACCTCGTCGGCAGCCACGGCTCCGAGTTCGACATCGGCTTCGTCGAGCGGCTCTCCCCGGAGCTGATCGCCGTACGCACCCGGCTGCGCGAAGCGCTACGCGAGATCGCCAACACCCACCCGGGTGTCCGGCTGGAACGCAAGCCGGCCAGCGTCGCGGTGCACACCCGCGGGCTCGACCCGCAGGTGGCTGCCGCCGCCGCAGCGGCCGTCGAGAACGGCCCCGCCACCTGGGACGGCGTGACCGTCACCCGGGGTAAGGAGGTCATCGAGTTGTCGGTGGTGGCGACCCACAAGGGCACCGCCGTCGACCAGCTCCGCGCCCAGCTCTCGGCCAGCGCGGTGCTCTTCATCGGCGACGACGTCACCGATGAGAACGCCTTCGGCAACCTCAGCGGCCCGGACCTCGGCATCAAGATCGGGCTCGGCGACACGAAGGCCGACTACCGGGTCACCGAGCCGATCGAGGCTGCCCGGGCGCTGGGTCTGCTGCTGGAGACCCGGCGGCACTGGCTCTTCGGCGAGCGGGCCGTGCCGATCGAGCGGCACTCGATGCTCGCCAACGGGCGTACCATCGCGCTGCTCACCCCCGAGGCGAAGGTCACCTGGCTCTGCCACCCCAAGCCGGACTCGGCGGCGATCTTCGCCGACCTGGTCGGCGGCAGCCCCGCCGGGCACTTCAGCGTCGCCCCGGAGCGCGGTGGCATTCCGCTCGGCCAGCGCTACCGCTCCGGCACGATGACGGTGGAGACCCGCTGGTCGGGCCTCACGGTCACCGACTGGCTGGACAAGCCGTCCCGGGATACCACCCCGGACGGCCCGCCGGTCATCGCCGGCGACTCGACCCTGATCCGGGTGCTCACCGGCTCCGGGCGGGTCCGGGTGGAGTTCGCGCCCAGGCCCGAGTTCGGCCAGGTGGCCACCCAGCTCCAGCCGGTCGGCGACGGGCTGCTCGTGCTCGGCTCCAACGAGCCGGTCGCGCTCTACTCCCCCGGCGTCGAGTGGCAGGTCAGCAGCGACGGCGGGTACGAGACGGCCAAGGCTGTCGTGGACCTCTCCGCAGCCGGCGGGCAGGTGGTGCTGGAGCTGCGCTTCAGCACGCACAGCCTGGAGCACCACCGGTTGCCCATCCACGAGCGGCAGGCCGCTGCCGAGCAGCCGTGGAAGGACTGGGTGGCCTCGCTGCGGCTGCCCACCACCGCCCGGGACCTGGTCGCCCGCAGCGCCCTGACCCTGCGCGGGCTCTGCCACGAGGCGAGCGGGTCGATCCTCGCTGCGGCGACCACCTCGCTCCCCGAGGAGCTGGGCGGCGTCCGCAACTGGGACTACCGGTACTGCTGGCTGCGCGACGCGTCGATGACCGCGCGGGCGCTGGTCGACCTCGGCTCCATCGAGGAGGCCGAGGGGCTGCTGCGCTGGGTGGACGGCTGTATCGAGCGCACCGGCGGCCACCCCGAGCGGCTGCACCCGCTCTACACGGTCGACGGGTACGAGCTGGGCGCCGAGGCGGTCATCGACACCCTGCCCGGGTACGCCGGCTCCCGGCCGGTACGGGTCGGCAACCTGGCCAACCACCAGCTCCAGCTCGACGTGTTCGGCCCGATCGCCGACCTGATCGCCGCCGTCGCCGACGCCCGGGGCTCGGTCCGCGAGGACGAGTGGCGGGTGCTGGAGAACATGGTCGAGGCGGTCCGCCGCCGCTGGCACGAGCCCGACCACGGCATCTGGGAGGCCCGCCTCCCTCCCCGGCACCACATCTTCTCCAAGGTGATGTGCTGGATGACCGTCGACCGGGCACTGCACGTGGTGCGCCAGCACGGCGGGGAGAACCGGGAAGAGTGGGTGGAGCTTCGCGACCGGATCGGCGCCAACGTGCTGGAGTATGGCTGGCACGAGGACGCGCAGGCGTACAGCGTCGCGTACGGCGACGAGGACATGGACGCCTCCTCCCTGTGGATCGGCCTCTCCGGGCTGCTCCCGGGCGATGACCCGCGCTTCCTCTCCACGGTGCTGAAGATCGAGGCGGACCTGCGCAGCGGCCCGGTCGTCTACCGGTACCACTGGGACGACGGCCTGCCCGGGCGCGAGGGCGGCTTCCACATCTGCACGGCGTGGCTGATCGAGGCGTACCTGCGCACCGGTCGGCGCACCGACGCGGAGGAGCTGTTCACCCAGATGATCGACACGGCGGGCCCGACGGGGCTGCTCCCCGAGCAGTACGACCCGCTGGCCGAGCGCGGGCTGGGCAACCACCCGCAGGCGTACAGCCATCTCGGCCTGATCCGCTGTGCCCTGCTGCTGGACAACATGCTCAAGCACTGAGCTGACGCACGACGACGGCCGGAGATCCACTTCTCCGGCCGTCGTCGTGTGTGCGGGGGCCCCTACCCCACCCCAGCAGGACCCCCCTATCAATTGACATCCACCACTTGCCCTGTTTGGCTGCGCACGGTGACGTCGAGATCGACGAGGCCGAATTCTTGCCGTACCAGGACGGGAGATGCCCTAGTGAAGAGAGTGACGAAGGCCCTGCGCGGGGTGGGTGCGGCGCTGAGCGCCGCGCTGATGGTCGCCGGGGTCGTGGTGGCCGGGCCCGCGCCGGCCTCGGCCGCCAACTACTACTACGAGCTGCCCTATCCGGCGGGTGAGTCCTACCGGGTGACCCAGGGGCCGGAGGGCACCTACTCGCACGTCGGCCCCTACAACGAGTACGCCTGGGACTTCGGGCTCCCGGCCTGGTACGAGGTCTCCGCCGTGCAGGCGGGCACCGTCCTCATCTCGAACTGGTCGGTGTACCCGGGCAACGGCATCGAGGTGATGATCCGGCACTCGAACGGCCAGTGCAGCCACTACATCCACCTGAACCAGGCGATCTACAACACCGGCGACTGGGTCCCGCAGGGCCGGGTCATCGGCTCGTCGGGCGCCACCGGCAACGCCACCGGCGCGCACCTGCACTTCCAGATCATCAACTGCAACACCCGGGTGGGCATCCCCGCCTCGCTCCAGGGCTGGTCCCCGCCCACCGGCTCCTGGCCCGTAAGCGTCAACACCCGCGCCTGAGGTGTAAGGAGGGGCACCTTGTTAACGCTTTCGGTATAGCAGGGGGCCCCTCTTAACACCCGGCACGGCTGGGCTGCCGCCCACGGCGGGGAGGCTCTGATCAGCCGCCGGCCGGCTCAGCCGCTAAGCCCCCGCTCAGCCGCTAAGCCCCGGCTCAGCCGCTAAGCCCGGCTCAGCCGTCGAGCACGCCCACCACGTCACCGACGACCACCACGGCCGGCGGCCGGATCCCCTCGGCGACCGCGTCGGCGGCCACCGCCCCGAGCGTCGACCGGAGCACCCGCTGCCCGCCGGTCGTGCCCTCCTGCACGACCGCCGCCGGGGTCTCGGCAGGGCGGCCGTGGGTGAGCAGCGTCGCGGTGATCGCGGCCAGGTTCTTCAGCCCCATCAGGATCACCAGCGTGCCGCGAAGCCCGGCGAGGGCCTCCCAGCGCACCAGCGAGGCCGGCGAGTCGGGCGCGACGTGCCCAGAGACGACGGTGAACTCGTGCGCCACCGCGCGATGGGTGACCGGGATGCCGGCCGCTGCCGGGACGGCGATCGCGCTGGTCACCCCGGGAACCACGGTCACCGGCACCCCGGCCGCCGCGCAGGCCAGCAACTCCTCGCCGCCCCGGCCGAAGACGTACGGGTCGCCGCCCTTGAGCCGGACCACGAACGCGCCGGCCAGGGCCCGGTCGACGAGGATCCGATTGATCTCCTCCTGGGCTCGGAACGGCCCGTACGGGATCTTCGAGGCGTCCACCAGCTCGACGCCCGCGCGCAGTTCGTCGAGGAGCAGCCCGGGCACGAGCCGGTCGGCGACCACCACGTCGGCCTCGGTGAGCAGCCGCCACCCCTTCACGGTGATCAGCTCCGGGTCACCCGGTCCGGCCCCGACGAGCGCCACCCGCCCGGGCGCCCGGTCGACGGCGGGCTCACCCCGTCCGGGGGTGTCAACAGCGGGCCCCTCCTCTACCGAATCCGTTAACAGGGTGCCCTTCCTTGCGCTCAGGAGGGCGCGGATGGCGTCGCGGACCGACATGGCGCGGCGGGGATCGCCGCCGCCGAGGACGGCGACCGTCACCGGGCCGTGCCGGGTGACGGCCGGGGTCCAGGCGCTGGCGGCGACCCGGTCGTCGGCGCGGACGCAGAAGATCCGGCGTTCGGCGGCGGCGGCGCTGACCGCCTCGGCGGCCACCGGATCGTCGATGGCGGCCTGGACCAGCCAGGCGCCGTCGAGGTCGGCAGGGGCGAAGCGGCGTGCCTCCCAACGCAGCCGCCCGGCGTCGACGTGGGCCCGCAGCGCCGGGGTCAGCTCCGGCGAGACGAGCAGGACGTCCGCGCCGGCGTCGAGCAGCGCCGGCACCCGCCGGGTGGCTACCGCTCCCCCGCCCACCACGACCACCCGCCGCCCGGCCAGCCGCAACCCCAGCGGGTACGGGTTGCTCACTTCTCGGCCACCCCGGCCGAGTCGAAGGTCGCCACCTCGTGCAGCACCCGAACCGCGCCGGTGACCACCGGCAGAGCGAGCAGCGCGCCGGTGCCCTCACCGAGGCGCAGCCCGAGGTCGATCAGCGGGTCGAGCCCGAGGTGACGCAGCGCGGCGGTGGCGCCCGGCTCGGCGGAGCGGTGCCCGGCGACCATCGCGCCCACGGCGTCCGGGGCGAACGCGGCGGCGGCAAGCGCAGCACTGACCGCGATCACCCCGTCGAGCAGCACCGGGACGCGCCGGGCGGCGGCGGCGAGGATCAGCCCGGTCAGGGCGGCGTGCTCCAGGCCGCCGACTGCGGCGAGCACGCCCAACGGATCGGCCGGGTCGGGGGCGTGCCGGGCCAGCGCGGCCCGGACCACCTCGATCTTCCGCGCGTACGTCGGGTCGTCCACGCCGGTGCCCCGGCCGGTCGCCTCGGCCGGGTCGACTCCGGTGAACGCGGCGATGAGCGCGGCGGCGGGGGTGGTGTTGCCGATGCCCATGTCCCCGGTGAGCAGGATGCCGGCCCCGGCGTCGATCAGCTCGCGGGCGATGCGGATGCCGGTTTCCACGGCGGCCCGGGCCTCGTCGCGGGTGAGGGCGGCGGTGACGGCGAGGTCCCGGGTGCCGCGCCGCACGTTCGCCGACACGAGGCGGGGCGGCCCGGCGATCGGCTGGCCGCCGGGGGTCGCGGGGCGGGCCGACGGGGCGGACGGCAGCGGGGTGGACGGCAGCGGGGTGGCGACGCCGACGTCGACCACGGTGACCGAGGCGCCGGCCTGCCGGGCGAACGCGTTGACCACCGCCCCGCCGGCCAGGAAGTTGCCGATCATCTGCGCGGTCACCTCCTGCGGCCAGGGGGTCACGCCCTGGGCGTGCACGCCGTGGTCGCCGGCGAAGATCGCCACCGCGGCCGGCTGGGGCAGCGGCGGCGGGCAGACCCCGGCCAGCCCGGCGAGCCGCACGGAGAGCTCCTCCAGGGCACCCAGCGAGCCGGGCGGCTTGGTGAGCCGGCCCTGGAGCTCCCCGGCAGCAACCATCGCCGGCTCGTCGAGCGGCCGGATCGCCGCAATCGTGGACTCGAGCATCATGCCTCCAGGATCTCCGCGAGCACCTCGGTGAACGCGTCGGTGGTCACCCTGTCGCGGACGGCCACCCGCAGCCAGTCGGGACCGAGGCCGGGGAAGGTGTCGCCCCGGCGTACCGCCCAGCCGCGCTCGCGCAGGCGCTGCCGCACCTCGGCCGCGCCGTCGAGGTGGACGAGGACGAAGGCGCTGGCCGGGCGGCCCGCGACGCGTACCCCGGCAAGGGCCGACAGGCGGGCGGCCAGGTGGTCGCGGTCGGCGGCCAGCTCGGCGGCGATCGCGCGCTCGGCGGCGACGGCGGTCGGGGACGCGCAGGCGGTGGCGGCGGCGAGCGCCGGGGTGGAGACGGCCCAGAGCGGCTGCGCCTCGGCGAGCCGGGCCAGCAGCGGGGCCTCGCCGAGCAGGTAGCCGATCCGCAGCCCGGCCAGCCCCCAGGTCTTGGTGAGGCTGCGCACCACGACCAGGCCGGGCAGGTCGCGCCGGGCGGCCAGGGACTCGGGCTCGCCGGGTACGCCGGGCGCGGCGGTGGTGTCGGCGAACGCCTCGTCGACGACGAGGACCCGGCCGGGGCGGGCCAGCGCGGCGAGCCCGACGGCCGGGTGCAACACGGAGGTGGGGTTGGTCGGGTTGCCGATCATGACGAGGTCGGCGTCGTCCGGCACCCGGGCGGGGTCGAGCCGGAAGTCCTCCGCCGGGTCGAGCAGCACCCGCTCGACGCGGTGCCCGGCGGCCCGCAGGGCGGCCTCCGGCTCGGTGAACTGGGGGTGCACGACCACCGGCCGGTGTGCCCCGGTCAGGGCCCGGGCGAGCAGCACGAACCCCTCGGCGGCCCCGGCGGTGAGCAGTACCTCCTCCGGGGGACGCCCGTGCCGGGCGGCAACGGCGGCGCGCGCCGGCCGGGGGTCCGGGTACGCGGCCAGCTCGCCCAGGGCTGCGGTGATCGGGGCGGCCAGCCAGTCCGGCATCGGGGCCCGGCGCACGTTGACCGCGAGGTCGACCAGGCCGTCGCCGACCTCGGCGTCCCCGTGGTGGCGGAGATCCGGGTCGTCCCCGGCGGGGGAGGTCGGCAGCAGCGGAGCACGCATGTCCGCGATCCTGCCGGGAAGCCGCCGTGCGGGACAGCGCATCCCGGCGTGGGCCGCGTCACCACCCGGTCACCTGCCCTCCCGTTTACGAGTTCTTCTCATTTCCGAATCGGAAATGTCATAGCTTGACCCTGTGAGCAACCGACCCCTTGCTGGTACTGGTCGTCTCGTCCCTCTCCTGCGCGCCGGACTGATCGCCGGCATCGTGATCGCCGGAGCCCTCTATCCGCTGGCGGCCCTCACCGGCCTCGGCGCCAAGGCGACCGCGCACGCCGTGGAGCAGAAGACGGACGTCCTGCGCACCGCGCTGCCTGCCGAGACCTCGTACCTGTACGCGCCGGACGGCAAGACCGTGCTGACGATGTTCTACGAGGAGTACCGGCGCTACACGAAGCTGTCGGACATGTCCCCGAACATCCAGCAGGCCATCGTCTCCGCCGAGGACAGTCGCTTCTACCAGCACCACGGCGTCGACCCGAAGGGCGTCGCCCGGGCCTTCGTGGCCAACTCCCGCTCCGGCGGAGTGTCCCAGGGTGCGTCGACCCTGACCATGCAGTTCGTCCGGATGGCCCTGCGGGACAGCGCCCGGACCCCCAAGGAGGTCCAGGAGGCCACCCAGCAGAACAGCCTGCGCAAGGTCAAGGAGATGCGGATGGCCCTGGACGTGGAGAAGGAGTTGAGCAAGGAGCAGATCATGGAGCGCTACCTCAACTCCGCGTACTTCGGTCACCGCGCGTACGGCATCTACGCCGCCGCGCAGATCTTCTTCTCCAAGACGCCGGCCACCCTCACCCCGGGAGAGGCGGCCACCCTCGCCGGCCTGGTCAAGTCCCCGTCGGAGTTCGACCCGGTGACCTCCGACCAGAAGGACGCCACCGGGCGGCGCAACTACGTGCTGGACCGGATGTCCCAACTCGGCTACCTCTCGCCCGACGCCGCGGCGGTGGCGAAGTCCGAGCCGATCCGGCTGCGGCTGACCGACCCGACGAACGACTGCGCCGCGCTGCCCCAGCAGTACAACACCTGGGGCTTCGCCTGCGACTACCTGAAGAACTGGTGGAGCTCTCAGCCGGCGTTCGGCGAGAACCGGCTCGAACGGATGGACCGACTGCGCCGGGGCGGTTACCGGATCGTGCTCAGCATCGACCCGAAGATCCAGGCGGCGGCCGAGAAGAACGTCGGGGCCAAGGAGAACACCGGCAGCCCGTTCGCCAACGGCATCGTGGTCTCCGAGCCCGGCACCGGACGGGTGAAGGCGATGGCGGTCAACCGGACGTACTCGCTGGACATCAGCGAGAACCAGGCCAGCTCCAACCCCGAGGCGGGGCCGAAGGTGAAGGCGAACTTCCCGAACACGGTGGCACCGCTGCTCGGCGGCGGCGACCTCGCCGGTTACCAGGCCGGATCGACGTTCAAGATGTTCCCGATGCTGGCCGCACTCAACGCCGGGATGCCGCTGTCCACCGCCTACGACTCGCCGTACCGGTACCGGTCGGCGATGTACGACGGGTGGGCGCCGTCCAACGCCAGCGGGGCGATGACCGGCCGGCAGACCATGTGGTCCGGGTTCGGCAAGTCGGTGAACACCTACTTCGTCCAACTGGAGGAGAAGATCGGGGCCGACGCGGCGGTCCGGCTCGCCGAGCAGCTCGGGCTGCGCTGGCGCACCGACGTCGACCGGGAGCACGCGTCGCCGGACAAGGCGAAGAAGTGGGGCGCGTTCACCCTGGGCGTCTCCGACGCCACCCCGCTGGAGATGGCGAACGCCTACGCCGCGATCGCCGCCGACGGGCGGTACTGCGAGGCGGTGCCGGTGCAGTCGATCAGCAACCGGGACGGCACCCCGACGACGTACAGCACAGTCGGCGGGATCCAGCGGGAGGTCGCCAAGCCGCGCTGCCGACAGGTGGTCGGCGCGGACGCGGCCCGGGCCGCCACCGACGCCGCACGCTGCCCCACCGGGGACACCCCGGCGAAGGGGAGCTGTGGGGGCTGGTCGACGGCGGACAGCGTGCGGCACACCGTGGGACGGCCGGTGGCCGGCAAGACCGGCACCACGGACAGCACCCGATCGGCCTGGTTCGTCGGGTACACCCCGGAGCTGGCGGCGGCGAGCTTCATCGCCGACCCGGACAACCCGTTCAACGCGGTGGGTGACGGCCAGTCCCAGGTCCCGATCGGCGCGGTGGCACAGACCCTCCGCGACGGCCTCAAAGGCCAACCCACCCGCCAGTTCACCCCACCGTCGGACATGATCGTGGGCTGACCGCGGTCATCACGGCGCCTGCCCGGCCCGGTGCCTCCGGTGCCGTGGTGGCCCGCCGCGGCCAGTGGTGACCGTCATACGGGTAGCCTCGACCCGTGTACCGGTTCCTCCTGACGCCACGCTGGCTGGGCATCCTCGCGCTGACCCTGGTCGCTGCGGCCGTGATGGTGTTGCTCGGCAACTGGCAGCTGGACCGCTATCAAGGGCGGACCGCGATCAACGAGCGGATCGACGCCGGCGAGCGGATGAATCCCGTGCCGCTGCGGGACGCCGTGCCCGCCCCGAACGGGGGTGCCGGCACCGCGGGCTCTGCTCCCGCCGACGAGGCCACCTGGACCCGCGTCACCGTGACCGGCCGGTACGACACCGCGAACATCGTCCTGGTGCGCGGCCGGACCGTCGACAACCGGGTCGGCTTCGAGGTGGTCACCCCGCTGGTCCTCGCCGACGGCACGGCCGTGCTGGTGGATCAGGGCTGGGTGCCGCCCGCCCCGGGCGGGGCCATGGCGCAGCCACAGCTTCCGCCGGTGCCCCCGGGCGAGGTGACCGTGGTGGGTCGGGTACACCCGACCGAGAGCGGCACCGGCGCCATCGGCCGGCGCGAGGGCCGGCTGGAGGCTCGACGGATCGGCGTGCCCCGGCTGGCCCGCGAGCTGCCGTACCCGGTGCACGGCGCGTTCGTCCTGCTGGACGAGCAGACGCCGACGGCCGACCCGCTGTTCCGGGCGGTGCCGATCGGGCACACCAACAACTGGCAGAACCTCGGCTACGTGGTGCAGTGGTGGCTCTTCGCCGCCATGACGCTCTTCGGCTACGGCTGGGTGGCCCGGCGGGAGGCCCGCCGGATGGCCGGGCTGGACGGGCCGCACCTGCCGATCGACCGGGCCGCCGAGCGGACCCCGTCATGATCGACTCGACGTGATCGACTAGGTCATGGTCGACTTGGTCATGGTCGACGGGACCACGACGTCAAAAGATCTGGAACGGATCACGAGCGGCCGACGGACGATCGGCGGATCCCGGAACGTGGCGGGAAGTTGTAGTCTCCGCCGAGTGATCAACTCCCCTGGGGGTCACGGTGACTCCTGATCCCAGCCTGCCACCGTCCCAGCCAGCGCCGCCGCACCCCGACCCGTCGCACCCCGACCCGTCCCATCCGGAGTATCCGTCGGAGCCGGTGACGGCCACGCACCCGTCGGCCGATCCGTGGGCGGTAACCCCTCGGTCGACGACGTATTCGACCCCGCCGGCCGGTTTTCCGGCCACGCCCGACCCGCTCGCCACGCCCGACCCGCTCGCCACGCCACCGCCCATCGCGCCGACCGCCGCGTTCCCCGCACCGCCGGCCGACCACTTCCCGGTGCCCCCGGCCCAGCACCCCGCCCCACCGATCCAGCTCTCCGGGCCGCCGGCCCAGCATTTCGCCCCACCCGCGCAGTACTCCGCACCGCCCGCGCAGTACTCCGCCCCACCGGACCAGTACTCCGCACCGCCCGCCCAGTACTCCGCACCGCCCGCCCAGTACTCCGCCCCACCAGCCGTGGGCCGGCTCGGGCCGCACCCGCCGATGCTCGCGCCGCAGACGGGGCTCCCGCTCCTCGGGCCGCAGTATGCGACGCCGTCCGTGGTGGCAGTACAGATCGGCGAGATCATGGTGACGCCACCGGAGATCCGTACGCCCGCCGGTGTGCTGCCCCTGGCCGGGGCGCAGTGGCACGTCGCCGACTACTGGCAGCGGGAGGAGAAGATCGCCACCTGGGCGCTCGTCTGCGCCATCCTCGGCTTCTTCTGCCTCACCATCTTCAGCCTGCTCTTCCTGCTGATCAAGGAGACCCGGCACCACGGGACCGTGCAGGTCACGGTCACCAGCGGCCACCGGCAGTACGTGGCTCGCATCCCCGTCACCGACCAGGCCCAGGTGATGCACCTCAACAACCAGGTCAACTACGCCCGGTCCCTGTCCACGGCCTGACGACACCGGGGGCGGCGGCCGGTCAGGTGCGGCGGCCGGCGTGGACGGCCCGAACGGCGTCGATCGTGTCCGCCTCGGCGGCGGCCTTGTCGCCGCGGTAGCGGACCACCCGGGCGAAGCGCAGCGCCATCCCGCCCGGATACCGGGAACTGGTCTGCACGCCGTCGAAGGCGATCTCCACGACCTGCTCGGGGCGGACCCGGACCACCCGGTCGCCCCGCTCAACGGCGAGGCCGAGGAACCGCTCGGTCTGCCAGCGCAGCATCTCGTCGGTGAGTCCCTTGAACGTCTTGCCGAGCATGACGAAGTCACCGGTACGCGGGTCCCGCGCGCCGAGGTGCAGGTTCGACAGCCATCCGCTGCGCCGGCCGCTGCCCCACTCCACCGCGAGGACCACCAGGTCCAGGGTGTGCCGGGGCTTCACCTTCACCCAGGCCGCGCCGCGCCGGCCGGCATCGTAGGGGGCGTCGAACGACTTGACCACCACCCCCTCCTGACCGGCGTCCAGGGCCGCGGCGAAGGCCGCCCCGGCCGGCTCCGGCCCGTTGACCTCCACGCGGCCGACCAGCAGCGCCGGATCAACCGCGCCGGCCAGCGCCGCCCACCGTTGGTGGCCGGGCCGGTCGATGAGGTCGTCCCCGTCGAGGTGCAGCAGGTCGAAGAAGTACGGCGTGAGCACGGCCCCACCGGTGGTCTCGGCGGCGGTGAGCACGGCCGGGGCGACGGGGGCGGGGCCGGTGGGGCTCGGGGTGGCCCGGCGGGCGGCCCGGCCGGACGTCTGCTGGAACGGCAACGGCCGGCCCGTCTCGTCGAGGCCGATCGCCTCACCGTCGAGCACCAACTCGCGGGCGGGCAGCGCCCGGACGGCGGCGACCACCTCGGGCACCCGGGCGGTGATCTCGTCCAGGCTGCGGGTGAAGACCGCGATGTCGGAACCGGAACGGTGCACCTGGATGCGAATGCCGTCGAGCTTCACGTCGACCATGGCGGGGACGCCGGTCGCGGCCAGCGCCTCGTCGACCGTGGGGGCGCTGGACGCCAGCATCGGGGCGAGCGGTCGGCCGACCTGAAGCCCGAATTCGGCCAGCGCCCCCGCGCCGCCGTGCAGGGCTGCCCCGGCGACCGCCCGCAGGTCACCGGCGAGCAGCAGGGCCCGGCGGACGGCGCCGAGCGGCACCTCGGCGGCGCGGGCGACCGCGTCGGCGAGCAGCCCCGCCTGGGCACCCTGGCGCAGTTCGCCGCTGAACAGCCCGCGCAGCATGCGCTGCTCGTCGGTGGTGGCGGAGGCGAAGAGGGCAGCGAGGAGCGCCCGACGCCGGGCCTGGGAACCGGAACCGTGCACCCCCGCGATCTCGTCGATCGCGGCGTCGACCGCGGTGACGGTCAGGGTCGGTTCGGCGGCCGGCGGGGGCAGGTCGTGCAGGCTGGCCCAGCCCACCCCGGTCTGGCGTTGCCGCAGCTCACCGGCGAGCCAGCCGGAGCCCGCCGAGACCTCGGCCGGGTCGAGCGCCCGCAACGCCACGGCGAGCAGTTCCACCTTGGCCCGCCGGCCGCTGGTGGCACCCACGGCGGCGGAGGTGGCCGCCAGGTCGAGAAACCGCACGGGTTCATCCTGCCAGCCACCCCCGACACCGCTGGGGATACGCGGCGCACACCGGAAGTTGCCGCTTCCGGTCGACACCGCCCACCCCGCTCAGAGCCGCACCCCGCTCAGGACCGCACAAGCTCCGGGCCCTCGGAGCCGCACCCCTTCGAACCGCGCCGGAGCCCGGCCGACGGGGTGGCGGACTCACACCGGGACGGGCTCCTCGATCCGCAGGCCGCGGGCGCGCACCTCGTCGGCGACCCGGGTGAGCACCGCGTCGAGCGCGACCAGGGCCGTGGAGAGATCGCCGATCCGTTCCTTGAGCGTGTCCTCGGACCACGCGGAGACGTCCACGTCCCCCAGAGCGCTGACGGCGGCCTCCAGCCGGGTCATCACCTCGTTCGTACTCATGTTCGAAAGGCTATAACAGCGCATCACTCGACACACCGAGAACACCCCGATGAACTGGGACGTTACGGTTTCGTCACCTGACTCCGTTCGTACCCGCGACGGCCACCCTGGCCAGCAGCAACGCCTCGGCACGGCAGACCCGGGCGAACTCGCCGAGGTGCAGGCTCTCGTTCGGGCCGTGCGCCCGGGCGTACGGGTCCTCGACCCCGGTCACCAGGATCGCGGCCTGCGGAAACATCTCCTGGAAGGTGGCGATGAACGGGATCGAGCCGCCGATGCCGATGTCCACCGGGCTGGTGCCGTCCCAGGCGGTACGGAAGGCGTCGCGGGCCGCGTCGAACATCGGGCCGGTGGCGTCGATGACGCACGGCTCGCCGTCGTGCTCGAACGTCACCGTCACCCGGGCGCCCCACGGCGCGTGCTTCGTCAGGTGCTCCTGAAGCGCCGCGTACGCCCGCTTCGGGTCGTCGCCCGGCGCCAGCCGCACGCTCAGCTTGGCCTTCGCGGCCGGGACCAGGGCGTTCGGGGCCTCGCCGGTGGCCGGGGCGTCGATGCCGAGCACGGCGAGCGCCGGCTTGGTCCAGATCCGGTCGGCGATCCGGCCGGTACCGATGAGCGACACGCCCTCGGCCAGCCCGGCCTCGGCCCGAAACCGTTCCTCCGGGTAGTCCACGGCCGCGCCCTCGCGCCCGATCAGCCCCGCGACCGCCACGTCACCGGCGTCGTCGTGCAGGGTGGCCAGCAGCCGGGCCAGCGCGGTCAGCGCATCCGGCACCGCGCCGCCGAACATGCCGCTGTGCACGGCGTGGTCCAGGGTGCGGACCTCGACGAAGCAGTTGACGATGCCGCGCAGCGAGGTGGTCAGCGCCGGCACGCCGACGTCCCAGTTCGCGGAGTCGGCGATCACGATGACGTCCGAGGCGATCTCGTCGCGGTGCTCGGCGAGCAGCCGCTCCAGCGAGTCCGAGCCGTATTCCTCCTCGCCCTCGATGAAGAGGACCACGCCGACCGGGAGTTGGTCGCCGAAGGCACGCAGCGCCGCGACGTGCGCCATGATCCCGGCCTTGTCGTCGGCGGCGCCCCGGGCGTACAGGCGGCCGTCCCGCTCGACGGGCTCGAACGGGTCCGACTCCCACAGCGACAGGTCGCCGACCGGCTGCACGTCGTGGTGGGCGTAGAGCAGGACGGTCGGCGCGCCGGGCGGGGCGGCCTTCTTCCCGATCACCGCAGGCTGCCCGCCGGAGCGCACGATCCGCACGTCGAGGTGGCAGCCGCGCAGCAGCTCCGCCACGGCCTCGGCGGACCGCTCGACGTGCGAGTGGTCGAAGCCCTCGAAGGCGATGCCGGGGATGCGGACAAGTCGTTCCAGGTCAGCCCGGACGCCGGGCAGTTCCCGCTCGACGGCGGCCCATACCTCGGCGTCGGACATGATCGAAAGTGTCATGGCCGGCATCGTATGCCGGCCTTACCCGCCCCGGCCGCCCCAGCCCGCCGGACCAGCCCGCCAGCCCAGCCCGCCGGCCCAGCCCGAACGGGCAGCATGGCCTCACCGGAGGCGGACGTACTCCCCGTGCGGGTCGTGCGGCGCGCTCGGGGCGCCGTCGACCACCAGGTCCACGACGTCAGCGGTGGCGTCGGCGGCGAAGTGCGCTCGCTCCCCGGCGTGCCAGCGCCGCAGCTCCGGCAGGATCTCCGGCCCGTCCCGGGCGGCCGCCCGGGCAAGCCGCAGGTCGGCTGGCGCGGTGACCAGGACCGACAGGGTCAGCTCGGGCCGGATCACGGACCGCGCGGCGCTGACCCCCTCGATGAGCAGCACGGGGGCGGGCGGCACCGGCACCTCGCGCGGCAGGAAGGACCGGCGCGGCCAGCTGTACCGCCGGTACGCCCCGGGCCGGCCGGCCCGCAGCGGGGCGAGCACCCACTCCTCCAACCGGGACCAGAAGGTGAGCTGGTCGTCCCAGCCGTCGAGCAGGTCGTCGGTGTGCACCACCGGTGGCCGCCCGCCGCCGGGCAGCGCGGCGAGGGCGTCCGCGAGGCGACCGGCGAAGACGCCCTTCCCCGCGCCGCTCGGCCCGTCGACCGCCACGAGTCGGGTACGCCCCAACCGGGCCGGCCCGGCCAGCACCCGCCGGCCCAGCCCGGCGTACGTCTCGACGACCGGAACCATCATGGACCCGACGTTAACCGCCCGGTGGGCCCGATTCCCGGCGGTACGTCGTCCGGTCGAACGGAGCCCGTTTCGCCACGCGGACCTGCCGCCCGGTGGGCATGATCGTGCCGTGCGCCACAACGTGATGAGCCCGGGCATCGACGCCCTGCTGGAACAGGCCCGCTCGGGGGTCCGCCGGCTGACCCCGCACGAGACCGTCGAGGCGGTACGCCTCGGCGCGCTACTCGTCGACACCCGCTCCGACGTGCAGCGCCGGGAACAGGGCGAACTACCCGGCGCGGTCGTCATCGACCGGACGGTGCTGGAGTGGCGGCTGGACCCGGCCAGCGACTGGCACATCCCCGAGGCCACCGGGTACGACCGGGAGGTCGTGCTGGTGTGCCGGCAGGGCTACAGCTCCAGCCTGGCCGTGGCCAGCCTGCGTACCCTCGGCCTGCACCGCGCCACCGACATGGTCGGCGGCGTCGAGGCGTGGCGGGAGGCGGGACTGCCGATGTCCGACCGCCCCGCCGACATCCGTTACTGACCCGACCGCGGGCACTCAGTCGGGCGCCCAGTCGGCCGCTCAGTCGGCCGTGGCCGGTCGGCCACCCGAACGGGCGCTCAGGCGGGCGGGGCCACCCGGGCGAGCCAGTCGGCCGCCTCGGCCGGGGGGAGCGTCTGCGCCACGGTCAGCGCCGCGGGCATCAACGGGAACCGTCGGATGTTGTTCCAGCTCCGCTGGTACGGCAGCGGGTCCAGGACCACGACGCGGGCATCGTCGAAGAGCGGGATGTCCGCCGGCGCGCCCTCGTTCCAGATCCACTTGCCGTGCCCGTCAACCAGGTTGAAGCAGCCGACGACGGTGCCGCCGAACCGGTCCTCGGGCGCGTCGGTGGCCACCTCGACCCAGGACGGGTCGACGGTCAGTCCCTCGATCAGGCCCCGCTCGGCCGGGCCGGCGAGCGCCCCGGCCAGCAGGGTGTGCAGTTGGAAGTTGTCGGCGACGCCCTCGATGGTGACCCGCCAGCCCTGGCCCGTCGCCCGGTGCAGCACGAGTAGCGGCTCCCCGTCGAGCACCCGCAGCAACCCGAGGACGCACTCCAGGTCGGGCCGCTCGCCGGCCAGCTCCGCCCCGACCGTGAGCAGTCGCTCCCGGTGCGGGAAGGTCGCCCGGACCAGCGCCGACTGCTGCAACAGGGTGATCGCGGGCATGGCCCAGGCGCCGGCCGCATACCAGCTCTGCACGGCGTCGAGGGCGTCCTGCTCGTCGTCGTACGCCTCGGTGAGCACGGCGATCGCCCCGTCCATGGTGGCGGGGTCGTCGGGGTCGGGCGGCTCGTCGTCGCCGCGTACCCGCTGCCAGCCGGCCCGGAAGCGGTGGGCGCCGATGAGCGCGGCGGCGAACCCGTCAGCCACCGGGGCGGCCAGGAGGTCGGGGCGGGCACCCAACTCGACCAGCGCCCCGCAGAGGACGGAGAACTGGCCCCGGGCGCCGGTGCCGAGCTGCGGCAGGAGGGCCACGCACCGGGGCAGCGCCTCATCCAGTTCCGCGACGGTCGCCTGCTGCGCGGCCTGCCAGACCCCCGGCATGGCCCGGGTCATGGCGGCGCCGTCGCGCTCGCGTACGGCCGCCTCGACGTCGGAGAGCCGGTCCGCCAGCTTCCCCCTGCGGTTGAAGATCATCGGCGCAGCCTAGCGAGCACGCCCGCCTCCGCACGTCCCTCTCGCCGGCCCGTACCGCCCCCGATGCGGCCAGCCTGGGCCTACCCGGACATGTGCGACACATCACTACCGCCAACGCCCCGACCCGCACCGCCCCACGCACGCCCCGCCCCGCCGCCGCACCAGCCCGCGCCCGCGCACGCCCTCGCCCGCCGCCCCGCTCCCGCCCGCCGCCCGAACCCCCGCCGCCCGCAGATTCAGAGAATGTGTGGCCTTTCGGCGCCCCGTGACCACACATTCTCTGAATCTGCGCGGATCGAATAGGGGCGGGGGCGGGCGGGGTGGGGTTAGGTGGGAGGGCCGGGTGGGAGGAAGGGCAGCCCGGTGGGTGGGCCGGACTCGATCAGGTGCCAGAGGGCGTCGGTGTCCAGGTGCTCCTCGACCAGGTCGCCGAGCAGGTCCAGGGACCGCTCGCGGGCGGCGGCGAACGCGGTGTCCGGGGCGACCCGGAAGCCGGCGCGGCCGGCGAGCCTGGCCGCCTCGGTGAGGAACCGGCGGCGGAACGCGTCGGACTCGAATGCCCCGTGCCAGTGGGTGCCGCACACCGCGCCGAGCACTGCCCCCTCGCCGGTGCCGTCGTCGTACGTCAGCAGGGGTGGCAGCGCCGGGTCGACCGCCGAGACGTACCCGTGGTGGATCTCGTACCCCCGAACCTGGATGTCCGGGTCGGTGGCGGCGGTGCCGGCCGAGACTCGGACGGTCTTGCCCGGCGCGAAGGTGACCTCGACGGGCAGCAGGCCCAGCCCGGGGACGCTGCCGGCGCGGCTCTCCACCGGGTCGTGCACCGCCCGGCCGAGCATCTGGAAGCCGCCGCAGATGTCGAGCAGCGGCTTGCCGGCCGCCGCGTGTGTCAGCACGGCCTCGGCCAGCCCGGTCTCGCGCAGCCAGGAGAGGTCGGCCACGGTGGACTTGGAGCCGGGGAGCACGATCACGTCGGCGGCGGCCAGTTCGGCGGGCTCCACAGTGAGCCGGACCCGAACGCCGGGCTCGGTGGCCAGCGCCTCCACGTCGGTGGCGTTGCTGATCCGGGGCAGCCGAACCACCGCCACGTCCAGCCAGTCGGTGCCGTGCGGGGCCGCGGGCCGACCGAGCACCCGGCCGTACGCGAGCGAGTCCTCAGCGTCCAACCACAGGTCGAGGTGCCAGGGCAGCACCCCGTACGTGGGGCGGCCGGTGACCCGGTGCAGCATGTCCAGCCCCGGCCGGAGCAGCCCGAGGTCACCCCGGAACTTGTTGATCACAAAACCGGCGATCAGTGCCTGGTCGGCCGGGTCGAGCAGGGCGACGGTGCCGAACATCGCGGCGAACACCCCGCCCCGGTCGATGTCGCCCACCACGATCGTGGGCAGCCTGGCGTGCCGGGCCAGGCCCATGTTCACGTAGTCGCCGGACCGCAGGTTGATCTCCGCCGGGCTGCCGGCCCCCTCGCAGACCACCACGTCGTACGCCTCACGCAGCTCGGCCAGCGCGGTGAACGCCGCCTCGGCGAGCCGGGGCCGCAGGGCGTGGTAGTTGCCGGCGGTGACCGTGTCGACGGCCTCGCCGAGCAGCACCACCTGGCTGGACCGGTCGCTGCCCGGCTTGAGCAGTACCGGGTTGAACCGCAGGTCGGGGGCGATCCCGCAGGCCGCCGCCTGCATCGCCTGGGCCCGGCCGATCTCACCGCCCCGGCCGTCCGGGCCGACCACCACCGCCGAGTTGTTGGACATGTTCTGTGCCTTGAACGGCGCCACCCGCACCCCACGCCGGTGCAACCACCGGCAGATTCCGGCGGTGAGCACGCTCTTGCCCGCGTCGGAGGTCGTCCCCGCGACCAGCAGCCCCCCGCTCACCGCCGCCGGCCGGTCCCGCGCATCCCGGCAACGAGGCCCCGCCAACCGACCCTGGCCACCGCGCCGGCCAGCCGCCCCACGGTCACCGGGTACGCGGCGGCCACGCCGAGCGCGGCCAGTCCGACCGCGCCGGAGACCCTCGCGGCCCGCTTCAGGTGCCGAGCCTCGGGGCGGGGCCCGTCGCCGAGGTACGGCCGCACCTCCGACCGCCCGAAGTAGACGTTGCGCCCGCCGAGCCGCACCCCGAGCGCCCCGGCCATCGCCGCCTCGCACTGCCCGGCGTTCGGGCTGGGATGATCGTTGCGGTCCCGCAGCCACACCCGCCAGGCTCGGCCCCGGTCGCCGTGCGCGGCCGGGGCCACGGCGACGGTGAGCAGCCCGGTCAGCCGGGACGGGGCGAGGTTGAGCAGGTCGTCGAGGCGGGCCGCCGGGGTGCCGAAGTTCGCGTACCGGGGCGAGCGGTGGCCGACCATCGCGTCGAGGGTGTTGGCCGCCCGGTAGCCGAGGAGGCCGGGCAGGCCGGCAACCGCCCCCCACAGCAGTGGTGCGACCACCGCGTCGGAGGTGTTCTCGGCGACCGACTCGACGGTGGCGCGGGCCAGCTCCGGCTCGTCGAGCGTCGACGGATCCCGCCCGCACAGATTCCCCAGGCGCCGGCGGGCTCCCGGCAGGTTCCCGCCGCTCAGCGCCCCGCCCATCGCCTTCGCCTCGTGGCGCAGGGTGCGACCGCCGAGCACCGTCCAGGTGGCGGCGGCCATCAGCACGGCCCGGCCGACGGGCCGGTTCCGGGTGGCCATCGTCGCCGCCGCGCCGGCCAGCACCGGCACCCCCACGGCCAGTGCGGTGAACACCACCCCGGCGGTACGGTCCGGCCGGTAGACCTGCCGTTCCAGCGCCCCGGCCGCCCGGCCGAAGCCGGCCACCGGATGCCAGCGCCGGGGGTCACCGAGGAGGGAGTCCAGGGCGTACCCCGCCACCAGACCTGCCGCGTTAGCCACGACGACCGACTGCCGCACCTGCCACCACCCCCCGGCCGGCCAGCGTAGCCGCCCGATCGACCGCCACGGCCGGCCCGTCACCGGTAACTGATCAACTCCAGCAGAGATCCGTCGGGATCGCGGCAGTAGACACTCCGGCCGTGGCCACGCCCGCCGTCGCGGTCGACCGGCCCGGTCTCCACGGCGACGCCGTGCCGCTGGAGATGGTCGAGGATTTCGTCCACCGTCCCGGGCCAGGAGAAACACAGATCGCTGCCGCCGGGGGCAACAGGAAGACGAGCGACCAGCGCCCCGACGTCCAGGCCGGGCCCGTGGACATTGAGCTGCTGGTCGCCGAGCTGGTACGCGACCCGGCCGCCGGGATGCCCGACGACCTCGGCACCGAGCACATCCCGGTAGAAGGTCGCAGACCTGTCCCAGTCGCTCACCGCGATCACGCAATGATCGAGCCTGATTTCCCCGCGCACAGCCCGAACGCTAACAGCGCAGCAGGTCCGGTGCGCTCGGTCGCCGATACGGGGGCCGAGTTTCCGCCGGTCAGGCCCGCGTGGCGACCTGGCCGACGAACGCTCCCCAGGATTCGCGGGAGAACGCCAGAACCGGACCGGATCCGTTGTCCTTCGTGTCGCGGACGTAGACCGCCACCACAAGGTTATCGGCGACCTCTACACAAGCTCCCTGGTTGGTGCCACTTCGAGTGCTCTTGCGCCAACGTGCACCGGTCAGGTCCATGACTTCGCCACTTCCAGTATCAGTTCGGTGGACTGTTGAAGGGTAAGCGCTTCGGCGAGCGTGGCTTCCCACTGTTCGCGGACAACCGCGATCTCGGCACTCCGCTCGATCACCTGCCCCTGAAGCCGGTTGTCCAAGTAACAGACGTCGACCAGGCCAGGCAGGGTCGCGATGACGAACGGCCCGTCCAAGCCAGCGTACGCACCGACCCCGGACGGTACGACATGGATTCTGACGCGCCGACTGTCCTGGTTGAGATGCACCAAGTGGAAGAGTTGCTCCCGCATGACCGCCGCACCGCCGACGGGGCGGCGAAGGACGGCATCGTCCACGATCGCTATGACCTGCGGCGGGTCTTCACCTCTGAGGATTTTCTGCCGCGCGAGTCGCTTGGCCACTCGGCTTTCCACCTCGTCGGCGCTCAGCCTGCCGTCGCTGGCGAAGACCCCGCGGGCGTACCCCTCGGTCTGGAGAAGTCCCGGAACCCATGCCACCTCGTACCAACGCAGGGTCCGTGCCTGCTGCTCGAAAGTGATCCACTCGCGCAGCCAGAGGGGTGCGGCATCTAGCTCCGACAACCGCTCAAGCAGCCGGGCGAACATGCCACCGGTTCTCAGAGCCTTGTCCACCGCCGCCACATAGTCGCCTGTCGGCGAGCGGGTGCCGGTCTCCACTGCGCTGACGTGAGTACCTGAGTAGCTGATCGTTTTGCCGAATTCATCCTGGTTCATGCCACGCGATGTTCTTGCGTGGCGCAGCTCGTCCAGCAGGATCTCCGCAGCGGTCATGCCCACGTCCCCACACCTCCCCCAGCCTTCCGGCATCGCCCCTCACACACCCCCACCAGGCGAAACTACCTCCGTCGCAGTCCCTCCAATGGGGCCGATCACCTTCCGAGGTTAGGCGGTCACAGCGCAGAGTTCCATTAGCGGACCGCTGGCGGAGCGATGGCTGTTGGCGGCCCTTGACCAAGGCCACCCCGTCTCCTTCCAGGAACGGGCAGCGCTTCCAAACTCGACGGACAGGGAGAGCCATGTCGCACCGAGGAGGACGTCACCGGAGCCGGCGGGGCCGGCACTGCGCGTGCCAGGTGTGCCGGGCGCATCGCACGGCGAAGCCCGAGCCGAAGCCGAAGCAACAGCCGAAGCCGGACCAACAGCCGAAGCCGGTGCGGTACGACCCTCCCCTTGTGGGGCCGATGATCCCGCCGCTGCGGGTGCCGCGTAACGACGGGGCGATCCGGGTCCTCCGGGAGATGGCCCGCGAGTTGCCGGCCCCGGCGCAGCTCAGGCGCGGGAACCGAGGCCGGCAGTGATGGAACTACGCGAACCGGACCTGGCCGACCACTGCGCAGCCGGGCCCGGCTGGCGGTGCGAGGCGTGCGGCGAGGAGTTCCCGTGTGCGACCTGGCGAGGGCTGCCGCTGGACCGACACCTGCGCGGCGCGCTGCTGTCGTGCTTCACGTTGCTGCTCGGCCAGGCGGTCCGGGACCTGCGCGGCCACCCGGACGGACCGACGCCGCCGCAGATCGTGCGGCGCTTCCTCTGGTTCATGCCGCTGACCGACGAAGAGGCGCGAGCCGTCGCCCTGCGGGTGCGCTGATGACTCGCGCCGCCCGTCCCCACCTGCCCGTCCGCCCCATCTGGCTGTGCCGCCGCTGCGGCCACCCCTGGCCCTGTGGGGAGGCCCGGCTATGCCTGCTGGTCGAGTACCGGGGCAACCGCGTCGGCCTCCTGATCTACCTGGCTGCGCTGAAGCTGGAGGCGGCCGACCACCTGGCCCGGCTCAGCCCCGACTCACCCCCGGGCGACCTGACCGACCGCTTCCTGTCCTGGGCACGGGCACGCGGGTAACCCATCGCCGCCCGCCCCGGCACCGTCTCCCTCCCCCGTGGGAGAACCGGCACCGGGGCGCGCCTCCTCGGCGGCGGATCGGGGCGGCCGAGGCGCTACGGCTGCCCCGTGCCAGCCCGTCGAGCGCCTCGGCCGATCGTCAGGCGGACACCGGGACCCGTCCACGGCCCCGCCGGCCCCGGCGGTCGGGGGTCACCCCCTCCGGCTCTCCGCCGGACGGTTCCGGGTCGCTGTGACCGCCCTGGGCCGACAGGTCGACCTCGCCGGCCCGGACGACGTCGCCGGAGGGCACCTCTCCGTCGGGCGTCTCTGAGTCGGGCAACGGGGACAGGTCGTCCCCGCCGTCGACGCCCAACTCCGTCAGCTCGTCGTCGTGGGCGGGGTCGGCCCGATCGTCGAAGGGATCTCCCTCCAGGTCTTCGAAGTCGGGGCCCCCGGCCGGGTCACGCCCGGCGGGTGGGGCGTCGAACGAGCCCCGGGCCGGGTCGAAGCCGCCCGGCTCGAAGTCTTCGTCGAAGGGACGGTTGGCCGGCGAGGCGGGCACCTGCCCCCGCGGGACCCGCTCGGTCGGCTCCCCGTGCACCCGGCTCTCCGCCTCGGCGTCCTCGACGGTGCTGGTGGCCATGGTCGGCCGGTTGCGCAGGAATCTTCCCCGCCCCCTGGACAGGTCGTGCCCGACCGCGACGGCCTCCAGCTCGTAGAGGGTGCGGTGGTTGCCGGCCTCGTCGGTCCAGTCCCGGGTGTAGAGGCGGCCGGCGACCACGACCGGGTCGCCGACCATCACCGAGGAGGCGACCCCCTCGGCCAGCTTGCGCCAGCAGTTGACGCGTACCCGAAGGCTGTTGCCGTCGACCCACCGGCCGCGGTCCCGGTCGAGCCGGCGGGCGGTGGAGGCGACCTTGAAGTTGGCCACCAGGGTGTTGCTCTGGGCGGTGCGCCGCCATTCCGGCGCAGTCAGCACATTGCCGACAATCGTGGGAGATTGCAAAGATCTATTACCCCTCAGTGACTAGTGGCCGCTGGCCAGCCGGCGGCGGATGCGCCTTACGGCGTCGGCGGTCTCCCGGTCCATGGCCGGCAGC